>NZ_JCANSZ010000004.1:0-329647 GCF_059570535.1 Streptomyces sp. CNP082 | reverse complement strand
GGGCGTGCTACTCGTTGGCCGCGCGGCGGCGGGGGGGGGGGGGGGTTGCTCCGGGGGCGGGGGTGGGGTTTGCGGGGTCGGCGGGTGGGGTTTCCGGGTGCGGTTTGCGGGGTTCCGCCGTGCTGGAGCGGGCCGAGCTCCAGGTGTCCGGGGCGTCGAAGTCCAGGCCCCGGGTGGCGCGGGGGGCCACCGGGGCGGTGACGTACGTGGGCAGCGGGACCGGTACGGGGTCCCAGCCGGCGTCCGCGGGGCGGTCGCGCTCGCGCTGCTGGTCGACCCACTCGGCGTGGTCGGTCTGCTCCACCAGCGCCCTGCGGTCCGCCTCGTACGCCGCCGCCGGGGCGTCGAAGGGGGCAGTGGCGGACGGGTCGCCGGCGTCGGTGCCGTCCCCGGCCTCGCCGTCGCCCTCCCGGGGGTCGTCGGTGCTGTCGTGCGGCCGGCGGGCCGCGGCTTCGCGGTCCTCGTGCAGGCGGCGGGCCGCCGCCTCGCCGCGGGCCTGGTCCGCGGTGAACGTGCGGCGGCGGCGCTCCTGGGTGCGTACGCGGACGACGTACGCCGTGAGCAGCAGGCCCGGGACCACGACGGCCCACAGGAAGCGGGGGCCGCCCACCGAGGCCGCCACGGCGCCCGCGGTCAGCGCCACGAACAGCAGCGTGAGCGTGCGCCTGCGGCGCGCCAGCACCCGTGCCCGCGCCCGGCGTTCCGGGGTCGTCTGGGGTGGCTGGTTGCGCGCGGGGGCGGGCGGCTCCGCGGCGGGGGCGGGGGCGTCTTCGGGGGCGGGCGCGCCCGCCTGTGCGTCCGTACGCCCCGCCGGTTCCTCCTCCGCCCTGGCCTTCGCCGCCGCTCCCGGGCGCGCCACCGGCGCCGCCGGGGTCTCCTTGCGGGTACGGCGCGGGCGCGGGGCGGCGGCGCGGGGGTCGGTGACGGGCACGGCAGCGGCCCGGACGTCCACCACGCCGGGGGCGGCGGGTGCGGCGTCCGGGCTCTCGTCGTCGTCTCCGGCGTCCTGGCCGGAACCGGAGACCGGGCCGGAGTCGGAGTCGGAGCCGTCCTTGTCCTGGGCACGGTCCGCCCCGCCCCGCCCGGTCAGCAGCCGGATGGCGGTGCTGAAGCGTTCCGTCGGACGGGCTTCGTTCAGCTCGTCCTGCCTACGGAGCCACATCGGCACCAAGTAGGCGGCCCAGGCCCCGACGATCATTGCGTAGATGAGGCCGCTGCTGCTCACGCCTTACACGGTAGAGGCCGCGGCGACAGCGCATGGGCCAATTGGCTCGGTGTGTCGCACCATCTGGCTGATATCTCGACCTTTTCTTCTGACTTTTTACGGACGCGATATCGAATCTTTGTTTTATTTCTCGGAGTGGTGCAGCCCTCGCCACCGGTTGACCAGCCCCTCCGGCACTTCCTCGGCCGTCAGCGCGAACACCAGATGATCGCGCCAGGCGCCGTCGATGTGCAGGTAGCGCGGGCGCACACCTTCTTCACGGAAGCCCAGCTTTTCCACCACACGACGGCTCGGCATGTTCTCCGGGCGGATGCAGACTTCGATGCGGTGCAGCCCCACCGTCCGGAAACAGTGGTCCACGGCGAGCGCCACCGACGTCGGCATCACACCGCGGCCCGCGAAATCCCGGTCGATCCAGTAACCGACGTGCCCCGAACGCATCGAGCCCCACGTGATACCCGCCACGGTCAGTTGTCCGCACAGCGTGCCCTCGTACTCGATGACGAAGGGCAGCATCCGGCCCGCGCTCGCCTCGCTGCGCAGGTGCCGGACCATCTGCCGGAACGTGGGGCGGCGGGTGTGCGGGGTGCCCGGGGGCGGCGGCGGGAGGGTGGCCTCCCAGGGGCGCAGCCAGTCGCGGTTGCGCTGGTTGATCTCCCGCCAGGCGCGCTGGTCGCGCGCGCGGATGGGGCGGAGGGTCACCGGTCCCTCCGCCAGCACCGCGGGCCAGGACGCGCTCAGTGGGCACCGCCGGGGTGTCTGGGGCGGTCGTCCGCCGCCCGCGGGGCGTCGTCGGCGGCGCGCGCGTGGTCGCCGCCGTGCACCTGGTCGACCGCGTGCGGCAGCAGTTGCGCCAGCACCGCGAGCCCGTCGCGTACGCCGCCCGACGAGCCGGGGAGGTTCACGATGACCGTACGGTCCGCGACCCCGGCAAGTCCGCGGGAGAGCGCGGCGGTGGGCACCTTCGCGTACCCGTACGCCCTGATCGCCTCGGGCACGCCCGGCAGTTGGCGGTCCAGCACCCGGGCGGTCATCTCCGGGGTGCGGTCGGTCGGCGAGACGCCCGTGCCGCCGGTGGTCAGGACCACGTCGTAGCCGGCGGCGACCGCCTCGCGCAGCACCGCCTCCACGCTCTCGCCGTCCGGCACCACCCGCGGGCCGTCCGCGGCGAAGCCCATCTCGGTCAGGCCCGCCACGAGCAGCGGGCCGCCCGTGTCCGCGTACACCCCCGCGGCTGCCCGGTTGGACACCGTGACCGCCAGGGCCCTCACGACCGGCTCCAGTCGCCGGACTTGCCGCCGGTCTTCGTCTCGACCCGTACGTCCGTGATGACCGCCGCCTTGTCGACGGCCTTGACCATGTCGACCACCGTGAGCGCCGCCACCGACACCGCGGTCAGCGCCTCCATCTCCACGCCCGTACGGTCCGTGGTGCGCACGGTCGCCGCGATCTCCACCGCGTCGTCCGCGACGCGGAGGTCGACGGTGACGCCGGACAGGGCCAGCGGGTGGCAGAGGGGGATCAGATCGGAGGTGCGTTTGGCGCCCATGATGCCGGCGAGGCGGGCGGTGGCCAGGGCGTCGCCCTTGGGCAGCGTCTCGCCGGGCGCGGTGCCGCGGAGCAGCTCGACGACGTGCGGCGAGACGAGGACCCGGCCCGAGGCGCGGGCGGTGCGCGCCGTGACGTCCTTGGCGGAGACGTCGACCATGCGGGCGGCGCCCGTGTCGTCCAGGTGGGTCAGGCGGCTGTGCTGGCTCTGCTGGCTCATGGCGTCAGGAGCTCCCGGGGTGAATGCGCGCGGAGCCACCGTACCTCCACGGCCTGCCGTTCGGCTCCGCGCGTCTGCCCTGGTGCGGCCCTGGAGTGGCCCTGGCGCCGCCCTGGAGCGGCTCAGTCGAGCAGGACGACGTCGACGGCCGACCCCGGCGTCACCTCCGTGGTCTCCTCCGGCACCACGACGAGCGCGTTCGCGCGCGCCAGCGCCGCGATGAGATGCGACCCGGCGCCGCCCACGGGGGTGACCACGGCGTCGGGCGCCGCGCCGCCGTCCGTGCCCCCCTGCTCGTACCAGCCGCGGAGGAACTGCCGGCGGCCGGGCGGGGAACTCAGCGGCCCGTCGCCGGCGAGGCGCGCCCGCACCACCGGGCGGTGCACCGGCTCCACGCCCATCAGCCTGCGGATCACCGGCCGGACGAACATCTCGAAGGAGATGTACGCGCTGACCGGGTTGCCCGGCAGCGCGAACAGCGGGGTGCGGTCCGCGCCGATGCGGCCGAAGCCCTGCGGCTTGCCCGGCTGCATGGCCAGCCGCCGGAACTCCACGCCGCCGCCCGCCTCGCCGTCCAGCTCGGCCAGCGCCTCCTTCACCACGTCGTACGCCCCGACGCTGACGCCGCCGCTGGTGACCAGCGCGTCCGCGCGGATGAGCTGGTCCTCGACGGTGGCGCGCAGGGTCTCGGCGTCGTCGGCAACGGCGCCCACGCGGTAGGCGATGGCGCCCGCGTCGCGGACGGCGGCGGTCAGCGCGTAGCTGTTGGAGTCGTGGATACGTCCCGGGGCGAGCGGCTCGCCCGGGGGCACCAGCTCGCTGCCGGTGGACAGCACGACGACCCGCGGGCGCGGGCGGACCCGCACCGTGCCGCGGCCGATGGCGGCGAGCAGCCCGATCTGCGCCGGGCCGAGCACCGTGCCGGCGCGCAGCACCAGGTCGCCGGCGAGGACGTCGCTGCCGCGGGTGCGGACGTGCCGGCCGGCGCCGGCGGGCGCGTAGATCCGCACTTCGCCGCCGGCGCCCGCGGGCGACTCGCTGTGCGGGCGCATGGCGTCGACCCTGCCGCGGCCCGTGCCGCCGTCGGTCCACTCCACGGGGACGACGGCCTGCGTGCCTGGCGGCAGCGGGGCGCCGGTCATGATGCGGGCGGCCTCGCCGGCGCCGACGTGCGGCAACTCGGCGCCGCCGCCGGCCGGGACGTCGCCGATGACGCGCAGCACGGCGGGGAACTCGTCGCTCGCGGCCTCGACGTCCACGGTGCGCACCGCGTACCCGTCCATGGAGCTGTTGTCGAACGGCGGAAGGGCGACGGCGGCGGTGACGTCCTCGACGAGGACGCAGCCCTGGGCGTCGAGCAACTGCATCTCCAGCGGCTCCAACGGGCGGATCTGCCGCAGTATGTCGTCGATGTGCTCCTCGACGGACCACATTCCGGAGGGCCGGCGCCCCGGCCGGTCCTCCCGCGGGGTGGTCTCCCCGGCGGTCTCCGGCTCCTGCTCTCCCGCCTCCGTCGCGCCCTTCACGGCCTTCCTCAATCCGCCATCTCCTCGGCGACGTACTTCCGCAGCCATGCGCGCAGGTCGGCGCCGAGGTCCTCGCGCTCGCACGCGAGGCGGACGATCGCCCGGAGGTAGTCGCCGCGGTCGCCCGTGTCGTACCGCCGGCCCTTGAACACCACGCCGTGCACCGGGCTGGCGAGCTCCTGGTCCGTCGCCAGCCGCTGCAGCGCGTCGGTGAGCTGGATCTCGTTCCCCCGGCCGGGCTCGGTCGTACGCAGCACGTCGAAGACCGCGGGATCGAGCACATAGCGGCCGATGACCGCGTAGTTGCTGGGCGCGTCGGCGGCGGCGGGCTTCTCGACGAGGCCGGTGACCCGCACGACGTCGCTGTCCGCGGTGGTCTCCACGGCCGCGCAGCCGTAGAGGTGGATCTGCTCGGGGTCGACCTCCATCAGCGCGATGACGCTGCCGCCGTGGTCGGCCTGGGCGCGCACCATGCGGGCCAGCAGGGGGTCGCGCGGGTCGATGAGGTCGTCGCCGAGGAGGACGGCGAACGGCTGGTCGCCGACGTGCTCGGCGGCGCACAGCACCGCGTGGCCGAGGCCGCGGGGGTCGCCCTGGCGGACGTAGTGGATGTTGGCCAGGTCGTTGGACTCCGCGACCTTGGCCAGGCGCCCGTCGTCGCCCTTCCTGCGAAGGGCCTCCTCCAGCTCGTGGTTGCGGTCGAAGTGGTCTTCGAGCGGTCGCTTGTTCCGCCCGGTGATCATGAGGACGTCGGTGAGTTCGGCCGAGACGGCCTCCTCGACGACGTACTGGATCGCGGGCTTGTCGACCACGGGCAGCATCTCTTTCGGCGTCGCCTTGGTCGCCGGCAGGAAGCGGGTGCCGAGGCCGGCGGCCGGGATGACAGCCTTGGTGATCCGAGTACGCGAAGAATCCATGTTCAGCACCATAAGGGTAGGTACGGACAAGTGAGCAGCGACCAGGCCAGAAAGGCGGCGTTGCGCCGCACCCTACTCGCGGCGCGGGCCGCCGTGCCGCGGGGTGAGGCGGAGGCGGCGGGGCGGCGGCTGGCCCGGCGGGCGCTGGAGCTGCCGGAGCTGGCGGGGGCGCGGACGGTGGCGGCGTACGTGTCGGTGGGGCGCGAGCCGGGCACGCGCGAGTTGCTGGAGGCGCTGCGGGAGCGCGGGACGGCGGTGCTGCTGCCGGTGCTGCTGGCGGACGGCGACCTGGACTGGGCGGAGTACGGCGGGCCCGGGGCGCTGCGGGCCGCCGGGCGCGGGCTGCTGGAGCCGGCCGGGCCGCGGCTGGGGCCGGAGGCGGTGCGGGCGGCGGAGGCGGTGCTGCTGCCGGGGCTGGCCGTCGACGGCCGGGGGCTGCGGCTGGGGCGGGGCGGCGGGTCGTACGACCGGGTGCTGGCGCGGCTGGCGGCGGGCGGGGGCGAGTCGGGCGAGGCCGGCGGCGGTGGTGCGGACGGCGGCGGTGGTGCGGGCAGTGGCGGTGGTGCGGGCGGCGGCGGGGTTCCGGGGCGTACGGGCGCGGACCCCCGGCGTACGGGAGCGGACAGCGGCGCGTCCGCCGCCGGCGCGCCGTCCGCCGCCGGGCCCGCCCTCGTCGTGCTCCTGTACGACGGCGAAGTGCTCGACCACGTACCCGCCGAGCCCCACGACCGCCCCGTGACCGCCGCCGTCACGCCCTCCGCGGTGCACCGCTTCCCGCGGCCGTAGCCTTCTTCCGGCCGCCGGGCCCGTACGCCTCACGGCGACAGCGTCATCGTGTCCTTCGCGGCCTCCTGCACCGCCTTGTCCGAGAACGGCCACTCGTACAGCTCGCCCTTCGCCCACGCCGTGGTCTGGTCCGTGTAGTTCGGGTGGAAGGCGTGCCCCGAGGCGCCGGAGAGGTTGACCCAGCCCGAGGCGTCGAGGTCCGCCAGGTCCACCACCATCCGCATCGACGGCACCCACAGCACGTCGTATCCGCCCGCCGCGTTCCAGCCGGTGGCGTTGACGGCGGCCTCACCGCCGCTGAGGTTCCACGGGCCGCGGTTGAGCAGCCACTGCACGATGCCCGGCCCCTCGGTGCCCAGCGTCTGGTTGCGCAGCATCAACTGGTGCAGCCGGCCCCAGGTCCAGGTGTCGATGTCCTTGCCGAGCTCGGCGGTCAGCTCCCAGCGGGCGTCGTCCATGGCGTGCGCGAACAGCTCGTCGCGGTTCTCGTCGAGGGGCTCGCCGCGGCTGTCGGTGGTCTTCCACCAGCGGTTGTCCTCGTCCTTGAGGATGCTCCGTACGACCTCGAACCACCGGTCGCCGCCGTCCGGCTGGGCGGCGTCCGCGTCGCGCTCGCCGCACTCGCGCACGGTGGCGGGGCCGTCGGGGTTCGCCGCCGGATTGGCGGGCGGCACGCGCAGGCACTCGCCGTCCGGGCGCAGTTCCTTGGGCATCTTGTCGCCGAAGGAGAGCTTGAGGATGTTGCGGAAGACGGCGTTGAAGTACGCGGCGGCGGAGGAGTCGGTGTCCTGGCTGTAGTCCCAGTCCTTCAGCAGGTCCTGGGCCTCGCGCACCATCGGGTCGTCGATCTCGATCTCCAGCAGCAGCGGGGTGAGGAGTTCGGCGATCTCGCTGTGGTTGTCGAGCTGCATGGTGCGCATGTCGTCGGGGGAGATCTTCCCGCCGTCCTTGATCTTCTCCTCGATCAGGCGGGTGATGCGCTGGCTGCGGGTGCCGTAGCCGGGGTCGGTGGTCAGCCGGTACGGGTAGTCCCGCTCGTCGATGACGGCCTGGTTGGCGGTGACGATGTAGCCGCGGTCGGGGTTGAGCTCCCAGGGCAGCGCCTCGAAGGGGATGTAGCCGTTCCAGGAGTACGCCGGGTTCCAGCCGGGTGCGGGCAGGCTGCCGTCGCCGCTGCCGCGCCGCGGGATCTTGCCGGGCGCCTGGTAGCCGATGTTGCCGTCGGTGTCGGCGTAGACGAGGTTCTGCGAGGGCACGGCGAAGTCGCGGGCGGCGGCGCGGAACTCGTCGAAGTCCGCGGCCCTGTTGATGCCGAAGACGGCGTCCATGGTGCTGGACGGCTCCAGGGCGGTCCAGCGCAGCGAGACGGCGTAGCCGTCGCCGCGGTCGGGTGCGGAGTTGCCCACGGGGGCTTCCTTGCCGACCTCCTTCAGCTCGTCGCTGCGGTCGGAGATCACGGGGCCGTTGCGCGTGGTGCGTACCGTGATGCGCTTGTCCTCGCCGTCCGCGACCTTGATCAGCTCCTCGCGGGTGCCGAACTCGCGGGTCTCGCCGTCGTACAGATAGCCGTCGTCCTCGACCTTCTCCAGGTACAGGTCGGCGACGTCGGCGCCCAGGTTGGTCAGCCCCCAGGAGATGTCGGCGTTGTGGCCTATGACGACGCCGGGCATGCCGGAGAAGGAGAAGCCGCTGACCTCGTACGGGCACTCGTCGCTGACCCTGGTGCACTGCAGGCCCATCTGGTACCAGACGGAGGGCAACTGCGCGGCCAGGTGCGGGTCGTTGGCGAGCAGCGGCTTCTCGGTGGTGGTCAGGTCGCCGGAGACCACCCAGGAGTTGGAGCCGATGCCGCTGCCGCTGGGGCCGAGGAGGTCGGGGATGTCGTCCATGGTCTTCGCCAGCGAGCCCATCTGGCTCCTGAGGCCCTCGGAGGCGGCGCTGTAGGTGTTCTGCGCGCCCAGGTCCCCCAGCCCTCCGGGCGCCGTCTGCGCCCCTGTGGCGCTGCGCGGCTCGTAGCCGCCGGCGGTGGCGGAGCCGCCTTCGACGATGGGCTTGTTGCGCTTGTACGGGTACGGGGGGTAGAGGTCGGCGATCTCGCCCTCGTCGAAGCGCTGGGAGAGCAGCGCGCGGTCTGTCTCGTCCTCGACGTTGGCCCGCAGGTCCCACGCCATCGCCTTCAGCCAGGCGACGGAGTCGACAGGGGTCCACTTCTCGGGCTCGTAGTCGTTGACGAACCCCAGGGCGGCGTACTCCGCGGACAGGCTGGAGCCGCTGTGGTCCGCCAGATAGGCGTTGACCCCGTCGGCGTAGGCACGCAGGTATTTCTTGGTCTCGGCCGACAGCTCCTCGTCGTACTCCTTCTGCGCCACCTGCCGCCAGCCCAGCGTGCGCAGGAACTCGTCGGTCTCGACCTGCTCCGCGCCGAACATCTCCGCCAGCCGGCCCGACGTCATGTGCCGGCGGACGTCCATCTCCCAGAAGCGGTCCTGCGCGTGCACGAAGCCCTGCGCGCGGAAGAGGTCCTCGGCGCTGTCCCCGTAGAGCGTCGGCACCCCGCGGGCGTCGCGCTTGACGGTGACCGGGGAGGTCAGGCCGGGCAGTTTGAGCGATCCGGTGGTCTGCGGGAAGGAGTCGCGCACCGTGCTGACGGCCCAGAACGCGGCGGCGCCGACGCCCAGCACGAGCACGGTGGCGAGACCGATCGCGACGAAGATGAGGCGGCGCCTCTTGCCTGCCGTGCGGCCGTTCTCGTTGACGGGCATGCCTGTCCTTCTGGAGCCAGCGGAGCACTTGCTGGAGCAACCTTAGGCGCCCGGTCAAGGGCCTCCGTACGGCCCCTGGACTGTCTCCGGAGCGGCAGCCGGACGGACACTCCGGGTAAATTCTCCGTCAAGGCATAAAAGACGAGAGGGAGAAAGCTGTCAGTCGAGGAACTCAACAAGCTCGCGCTCGTCGCCGCCCTGGTTCTGCTGGTCGCCGTCGCGGCGGTCCGGCTCGCGTCCCGCAGCGGCCTGCCCAGCCTCCTGCTGTACATGGGCATCGGCGTCCTCGTCGGCGAGGACGGACTCTTCGGCTACGTCTACGACGACGCCGAGCTCACCCAGGTCTTCGGCTACGCGGCGCTCGCGCTGATCCTCGCGGAGGGCGGCCTCAGCACGACGTGGCGTGAGATCAGGCCCGCGCTGCCCGCCGCCGTCGTGCTGTCCACCGCCGGCGTCGCGACCAGCGTCCTGGTCACGGCGGCCGGCGCGTACTACCTCGTCGGTCTGGAGTGGAAACAGGCGCTCATCCTGGGCGCCGTCGTCTCCTCCACGGACGCCGCGGCGGTCTTCTCCGTCCTGCGCAGGGTCCCGCTGCCCAAGCGGGTCACGGGCGTGCTGGAGGCCGAGTCCGGGTTCAACGACGCGCCCGTGGTCATCCTGGTCGTCGCCTTCTCCACCACGGGGCACGTGGAGAGCTGGTACGTGCTCCTCGGCGTGATCCTGCTGGAGCTGGCCATCGGGGCGGCGCTGGGGCTGGCGATCGGCTGGCTGGGCTCCCTCGCGCTGCGGCACGTGGCGCTGCCGGCCTCCGGCCTGTACCCGATCGCGGTGATGGCCATCGCCATCGTGGCGTACGCCGTGGGCGCTCTGGCGCACGGCAGCGGCTTCCTGGCGGTCTATCTGGCGGCGATGGTCCTGGGGAACGCGAAGCTGCCGCACTGGTCGGCCACCCGCGGCTTCGCCGACGGGGTGGGCTGGCTGGCGCAGATCGGGATGTTCGTCCTGCTCGGGCTGCTGGTGACGCCGCACGAGCTGGGCGACGACATCGTGCCGGCGGTGGTCGTCGGGCTGGTGCTGACCATGGTGGCGCGGCCGGCGTCGGTGATCGTGAGCCTGCTGCCGTTCCGCATCCCGTGGCGGGAGCAGACCCTGATGTCGTGGGCGGGGCTGCGCGGCGCGGTGCCGATCGTGCTGGCGACGATCCCGATGGTGAACGACGTCCCCGGCTCCGGCCGGGTGTTCAGCATCGTCTTCATGCTCGTCATCGTCTACACGGTGGTGCAGGGGCCGACGCTGCCGCTGGTGGCGCGGTGGCTGCGGCTCGGGGACGGCGAGGGGGCGTACGACCTGGGCATCGAGTCGGCGCCGCTGGAGCGGGTGCGGGGGCACCTGCTGTCGCTGTCGGTGCCGGAGCAGTCGCGGATGCACGGGGTGGAGATCGGCGAGCTGCGGCTGCCGCCGGGGGCGGCGGTGACGCTGGTGGTGCGGGAGGGGGCGAGCTTCGTGCCGGCGCCGACGGACGCCCTGCGGCGGGGGGACGGGCTGCTGGTGGTGACGACGGACGAGGTGCGGGACGCGACGGAGCAGCGGCTGCGGGACGTGGGGCGGGGCGGCAAGCTGGCGCGGTGGCTGGCGGCGGACGAGCGGGGGGCGGGGCGGGGGCCGGGGTAGGCGGGGGTGCTGGGGGTGCGGGGGTGCTGCGCCGTCGCGGTCTTCGGGCGCCGGGTGCGTTCGGTAGGGTCAGGGTGGAATTCGTACGAACAGATGTCTCTGTCTGATGCAGGGCCGGCGCGCCTGACGGGTGCGTACAGCGGACGGCCCTCGGTGCGTACCGACGGGCTCGCTCCTCGCCCCCTCGCGGGCATGCGTGACCGGCGCGGTCGGTGCACTACCAGGCAGCAGGAAGGACCGGGCCGTGTCGCGCCCGCCCCAGCCTTCTCCCTCGGGATCACCTTCGGGACCGCCTTCGGAATCGCTCCCTGGTGCGCCGTCCGGCGCCACCCCGGATCGGCACCACGCAGCGCGCGCCGGTGCGCGGCCCGGCTACCGTCAGTTGTTGCGCACGCCCGGTGCCCGGAGCTTCGTCCTCCCCGGCTTCGCCGCACGGCAGCCGTTCGCGATGCTCACCATGAGCATCGTGCTGCTCGTGGAGCACACCTCCGGCTCGTACGCTCTGGCCGGCACGGTGGCCGCCGCGGCGGGCCTGTCCATGGCGCTCTGCGCGCCCCTCAGCGGCACGCTCGCGGACCGCTACGGGCAGCCCGCGGTGCTGCTGCCCAGCGTGCTGCTGCACGCCGCCGCGGCGGCCCTGCTGAGCGTGCTCGCGCTGGCGGGTGCGCCGGGGTGGGCGCTGGTGGCGGCGGCGGTGCCGACGGGTGCGTCCATACCGCAGATCGGGCCGATGGTGCGGGCCCGTTGGTCGCATCTGTTCGCCGCCGGGCCTGATCCGCGTACCCCGTTGCAGCACACGGCGACGGCGTTCGAGTCGGTGACGGACGAGTTCACGTTCGTCGTCGGGCCGGTGCTCGCCGCGGCGCTGTGCACGGGGGTGCACCCGGCGGCGGGGCTGGTGGCCGAGGGGGCGCTGACGCTGGCGGGCGGGCTGCTGTTCGCCGCGCGGCGCCGGACGGCGCCGCCGGTGGGGGGTACGGACCGCACGGACCGCACGGGCCTGCCGCGGGGGCGGCGGGCGTCCGCGCTGCGGGCGCCGGCGCTGCCGGTGCTGGTAGCGGCGTTCTTCGGGGTGGGGGCGGTCTTCGGCGGCATGCAGGTGTCGCTGACGGCGTTCAGCGAGTCGATCGGCCGCCCCGGGCTGAGCGGGGTCCTGTACGGGGTCTTCGCCGCCGGCAACATGCTCACCGGCGTGGCCATCGGCATGATCCACTGGCGCGGCCCGGCGCAGCGGCGCCTGCTCGTCGCGTACCCGCTGCTGGTCGCCACGGCCTCCGGGCTGTGGGCCGTGGCGGAGCTGGAGTCCGCGGCGGCGCTCGGCGGCCTCGGCCTCGCGGTCGGAGTGTGCATCGCACCGGCGCTGATCACGGGCTTCACACTGGCGGACGCGCTGGTGCCCCCTCAGGCGCGTACGGAGGCGTTCACGTGGCTGTCCGGCGCCGTCGCGCTGGGGCAGGCAGCCGCGACGACGGCGGCCGGCCGGCTGGCCGACGGGCCGGGTGGGCACGCCGGGTTCCTCGTACCGCTGGCGGCGACCGCGCTCGCGTGCGCCACACTGCTGCTGCTCCGCCGGCGGCTGCGGCCTGCGTACAGCCACGTGACAATCACGGTCCGTGGCGGCGGTCGGCCGGCACCCGCGCCGGTGGACTGACGGGCGGGAATGCTGCATGATGAAGCGTCGTTAGCACTCAACAGTTGAGAGTGCCAGGAGGAAGCACGTGCCGACCTACCAGTACCAGTGCACCGAGTGCGGCGAGGGCCTCGAAGCGGTGCAGAAGTTCACCGACGAGCCGCTGACGGTGTGCCCCGCCTGCCAGGGGCGGCTGCGCAAGGTGTTCTCCGCGGTCGGCGTCGTCTTCAAGGGCTCCGGGTTCTACCGGACAGACAGCCGCAGCGGGTCCGGTTCGAGCGGGTCGGGTTCCGGCAAGTCCGGGTCGGGGTCGAGCGAGAAGAAGAGTTCGGAGTCGTCGACTTCGTCTTCATCCTCCTCGTCGTCTTCTTCTTCGAGTTCTTCGGGTTCGTCGACTTCCTCGGCGTCTTCGTCCTCTTCTTCCTCGTCGTCGTCCAAGTCGTCCAGCGGCACGTCCGCGGCCTGAGGGCGCCGATCCGGCTGCGGTTATCGTTGCGGCATGGCTGAAGCAGCGGCAGGACAGGCAGAGATCGGCGTCATCGGGGGGTCCGGGTTCTACTCGTTCCTTGAGGACGTCACGGAGATCGCCGTCGAGACACCGTACGGACCGCCGAGCGACTCGCTGTTCCTCGGCGAGATCGCGGGACGGCGCGTCGCCTTTCTGCCCCGGCACGGCCGTAAACACCATCTGCCGCCGCACCGGATCAACTACCGTGCCAACCTGTGGGCGTTGCGCTCCCTGGGCGTACGGCAGGTCCTGGGGCCGTGCGCCGTGGGCGGCCTGCAGCCGGAGCACGGGCCGGGCACGCTGCTCATACCGGACCAGATGGTGGACCGTACGAAGTCGCGCGCGCAGACGTACTACGACGGCGAGCAACTGCCCGACGGCTCCACGCCGAACGTCGTGCACGTGAGCCTGGCCGACCCGTACTGCCCGGCGGGGCGCGGCGCCGCGCTCAAGGCGGCGCAGGAGCGCGGCTGGGAGGCGGTCGACGGCGGGACGCTCGTCGTCGTCGAGGGCCCGCGGTTCTCCACGCGGGCGGAGTCGTTGTGGCACCGGGCGCAGGGGTGGGCCGTGGTCGGGATGACCGGGCACCCGGAGGCGGTGCTGGCCCGTGAACTGGAGCTCTGCTACACGTCGCTGACGCTGGTGACGGACCTCGACGCGGGCGCCGAGACGGGCGAGGGTGTCTCGCACGAAGAGGTGCTGGAGGTCTTCGCGGCGAACGTGGGGCGGCTGCGGGACGTGCTCTTCGACGCGGTGGAGCGGCTGCCGGCGACGGCGGACCGGGACTGCTTGTGCGCGGGGGCGTTGGCGGGGATGGACCCGGGGTTCGAGCTGCCGTAGCGGCCGGTTGGGCTGCCCCGAGGAGGCTTGGGCGGCTTGGGCGGCCTGGGGCGGCTTGGGAGCCTCGGGCGGCCGGGTTATCCACAACCGGGGAGTTATCCACAGCCTGGAGCGGGGAGGGCGGGGATCAGGCAGAGTCGAGGGCGTTACGGAACGCGATCGACTTGTCACGAACAGGTGGTGGCCCTCATGTCTGCCCTGGCCCGCTCTCTTCCCGGCTCTTCTCTGACTCCTCCTCCCGGTTCTCCCGGCGCTGACGCCGGCCTGCGGCAGGGCGAAGCGGGCGCCGGTGGCGGCGGGTGGGCCGGCGCGGTGGCTGCACGCGAGGCCGGCGCGGTGTCTTCAGGCGAGGACAGATTGGCGGCTGCACGCGGGGGCGGCGGGTGGGCGGCGGGGCCGGGGCCGTTGCCGCGGGGGGCGCCGCCGCCGCGCGGGGTGCCGCAGTTCGCGCCGCTGCGCCCGGCGCACGGGGCCCGGCTGCGGCGGGCCGTGTCGAGCCGGCGACGGCTGCTGGCCGCCCTGCTCGCCATGGTGGCGGCGGCACTGGCCGCGGCGCCGCGCAGCGACGCGGAAGGTCCGCCGCCCGCCGCCGCCCCGGACGGACCGGAGAGCGGAGCCCCCGGTGACGCCGCCGCCCCGGCCGCCGAGGGGCGGGACAGGGGCGGCACCGCCGGCGCGGAGGTGCTGGCGCCGGTGCGGATCGCGGACGCCGGGGCGGTCGGGCTGCTGACGCCGGGCGATGTGGTCGACGTGCTGGCTGCCGACGGCGAGGACGGCGGCCCGGCGCGGGTGGTCGCACGGGCCGCCCGGGTGGCGGAGATCCCGGGGGCGGTGGGAATTCCAGCCACGGAGCAGGGAGCGGACGCGACGGGGACGGCGGAGGCGGGGGGAGCGACCGGGGCGCCGGAGTCCGCACCGGTGCCGGGCGGGGCTGCCGCGCCGGAGGCCCCGGAGGGGCAATGGCCCTCGGGAGCACCGGGGTTGACGGCGTGGGAGGACGGGACGCTGGTGGTGCTGTCCGTGCCACGGACGGCGGCTGCGGCACTGGCCGGCACGAACGCCGGCGAACGGCTGGCGGTGACGCTGCGATGACGACAGATGCACGGATCGCCACCGATATGAGGGTGAGGATTGGACAATCCTGCCGTATCTCTGCCATACCTTGCTGGGTCGGCCGACCCGTCGAGAGTGAAGCGAGGAAGGGCATTGAGCACGCAGGGCGCCGGGAGCACCTCGGACAAACAGGGCGTCATCGCCGGGTTCAAGCAGTTCCTGATGCGCGGGAACGTGATGGAACTCGCGGTCGCCGTCGTCGTCGGCGCCGCATTCACGAGCATCGTGAACGCGGTGGTGAAGGGCGTCATCAACCCCGTCGTCGGGATCTTCGGCTCGAAGAACCTCGACAAGTACCACTCGTGCTTCAGCGATGTCTGCACGACGAGCCCGGAGGGAGAGGTCACCGAGGGCGTCGCGATCCTGTGGGGCCCGGTGCTGAGCGCCACGCTGACGTTCGTGATGACGGCGGCCGTCGTCTACTTCGCGATGATCCTGCCGATGAACAAGCTCAGGGAGCGGCAGGCGGCGAAGGCGCCGGCCGAGGAGACTCCGGTGGAGCCCACGGAGATCGAGCTGCTGACGCAGATCCGCGACGAGCTGGTGGCCCGGCGCAACGGGGTGCCGCCGAGCCGCGACGGCGGCACACTGCCGACGCAGAGGTAGGGCTGCGGGCGGCCGTCCAGGAGTTGCGGGACCGGACCGGGGCAGGGCCCCCGGGCGGGGACCGGGCAGGACCGTGACGGGCCCGCGCGGGATCAGATGTGGTGCGGCGGCTTCTCGTCGAGGAAGCGGGCCAGATCGGCGGCGCTCCCCTCGGCGGCGGGCCGCTCCCCCCAGCCCTCGTCGGTGTCGTCCCGGCTCGGCTGCGTCAGCGGATCGTCGAAGACGAGCGGGTTCTCGGGCGCGGTACTCATGCACCCCAGGGTACGCGGCAGCCCCCGCCGGTGGGCGGGCCGTACGGGCGCGGTTTCGGTGCCGCCCGGCGCGGCTAGGGTGCGGGCATGAGCGTGGACGGGATCACGGATGTGGCGGGGGTGCGCGTCGGGCACGCGTCGCGGGCCGGGGACGGGTGGCTGACCGGGACCACGGTGGTGCTCGCTCCCGAGGGCGGCGCCGTCGCGTCCGTCGACGTACGCGGTGGCGGACCCGGCACGCGGGAGACCGACGCCCTGGACCCGCGCAACATCGTGCAGCGGGTGGAAGCGGTGGTGCTCACGGGCGGCAGCGCGTACGGGCTGGCCGCCGCCTCCGGCGTGCTGACCTGGCTGGAAGAACAGGGCCGCGGCTTCCGGGTGGGGCCCGACCCGGCGCAGGTGGTCCCGGTGGTGCCGGCGGCGGCCCTGTTCGACCTGGGCCGCGGCGGCGACTTCCGGGCCCGCCCCGACGCCGCGATGGGCCGAAAGGCCGCCGCCGCGGCGGCGGCCTCGGCGCCCGGCGCCCCCGTCGCCGAGGGCAACGTGGGCGCGGGCACGGGCGCGGTGTGCGGGGCGATGAAGGGCGGGGTCGGCTCGGCGAGCGTCGTGCTGCCGTCCGGCACCACGGTCGCCGCGCTGGCCGTCGTCAACGCCGCCGGCTCCGGCGTCGACCCGGCCACGGGGGCGCTCTACGCCGAGCTGTACGGCGATGCCGGCGGCACCGTGGACGATCCCGCGAAGCCCGGCGGGGCAAGGGGTGGGGATGGGGGGCGGGGGGTCCCCCCCGAGGGTTCTCCGAGGGGTCGTGCGGGGGGTCCTGCGGAGAGCCGCGCGGTCGCCCCGGTGCCCGTGGGAGGCCGGCCGGCGGCGGAGGTGCATGCTGCCGCGGTGCGGCGGCTGGCCGCGGCCCGGGAGGAGACCGCGCGGCGGTTCGCCGTCTCGGCCCGGCCGCCGCTGAACACCACCCTGGCCGTCGTCGCCACGGACGCCGCGCTCGGCAAGGCGCAGGCGCAGAAGCTGGCCGGTGCCGCGCACGACGGCCTGGCCCGCGCCGTACGCCCCGCGCACCTGCTCTCCGACGGCGACACCGTGTTCGCCCTGGCCACCGGCGCCCGGCCGCTGCTGCCCCCGGGCGATGTCGCCGCCGACCCGGCGTTCGCGGTGCACCAGGAAGCCGGCGCCCTCAACGAGGTGTTCGCGGCCGGGGCGGACACCCTGACCCGCGCCATGGCCAAGGCGCTCCGCGCCGCCGAGAGCATCGAAGGACCGGGCGGCGTCTTCCCGTCGTACAGCGACCTCTACGGCCCTCGCTGACGGCAGTTCTCGACGTCGCACCTCCGGCGTCAGTCGGCGGGTAGCCGCGCGCGATCCGGCTGGTGATGTCTCGCGCTGCCCACCCCGCCACGCCCTCCGCGTCGGCGAGTTGCTGCAGGAGCACCACCACGGCACGCGCCTCCGAAGCTGTCAGCAGCGGCTCACATGCTTCCGGTGCGTCTGCGCCGAGCCACTCCTGCAGCCAAGCCTCGTCGCTGATCGTCATACCCGGAACAACGCGCCCCGGGCGGAAGGTCACCCAAGGGGAGGTTCAGCGGGGCATGTTCGCGGTCCCAGCCGGCGTGGACAGGAACTCACGCGCGCCGCGCAGCCGGGTACGGAGCACACTCAGGGCAGCGCTGCTGTCCAAGCGGATGTCCTGTGCTCCGGAAGTGCCGGTGTCCGCCCGCCGGCCGGCGGGCAGGGCCGCGGCGTCGAGGCCGTCGCGGCGCGCGATCAGCAGGCCGAGTTCGCGTCGGCTGACCGCGTCTGGCCCGGCTGCGTGACGGACGCCGGAGTGCGCGGAGGACGCGAGTTCCAGTATCGCGGCGGCGAGGTCCGAGACGTGCACCGGGCAGCGGATGTCGTCGGTGAACAAGGGCCCGGCGGCTCGTCCGGCGGAGAAATCATGGACGAGCTTCTCGTGCTTGGAGCCGCCGTCCCCGATGATCAGTGAGGTTCGGACGATGAGGGCGGCGGGGCTCACCAGGCGGACCGCGGTCTCGGCCGCGGCTTTCGCGGCGCCGTACGAAGTGATCGGATCAGGTGTCGCGGCCTCGTCGTAGATGGTCTGCGCGCCGGAGAACACCGCGTCGCTCGACACATGAACCAGCCGGACTCCTCGGTCGACGGCAGCAACCGCGAGCCGGCCGGGGCCTTCGGCGGTCGTCGCCCAGTCGCCTCGCCGCGCGGCTGCGTTGATCACCAGTCGTGGCCGCGCCTTGTCGAGCACCACGGCAATGTCGTCGGGATTGCGAACGTCGAGCGGGACCAGTCGATATCCGGGAGGGGCCCGGGGGTGGTCGTAAAGGTGCCGGTGACGGTGTGCCTGGAGGCTGCCGCCTGCCGTGCGAGTTCTCCGCCGAGGAAGCCGCTGGGGAACATCCCGGGCCACAGTTTCCGTCCGGCGTCGAGTGCTGCGCCGGGGTCGCCGAGGGCCCAGTGGACGCCGACGGCGTACAGCTCGACCTGGGCGGGGGAAACGGGAAACACCCTGCCGGGCGGCGGCATTGCCGGCAGGGCGCGGGCGGCTCTCCTCGCCTCGGTGATCATCGCGAGGGCCTGGCCGCGGTCGTCGGCGTGCGCCGCGTTGTACGCGGCGGTGCAGAGCATCTGGGCATATGCCGCGGCCGCTCTCGGGGTGGTGGGGTGCGTCTCGTTGGGCAAAACTCGGGCCAGGTGGGCGATTTGATCCGGTTTTGAGGGTGGAGTACCGCGCATTTGTCACGGTGACGTTCACCGGGGCGGGCTGGATGGCGACTGGAGCGCTCCGAGGGGTCAGGGTGTCGCCGACGGCAGTGCGAGCGTCGTCCGTGCCGGGAGCCGATAGATGTCGATCCGGGTGACCAGGCCGTTCCGGACGGTGACGTCGATGGTCGCCAGTGCGTGGCCGCCCGGGGCGATGACGTGGGCTGGTCTGCCGGCGAGGAGCAGGCGGGTCGTGGCGCGGATCCTGGTGGTGAGGTGTGCCGTCTCACGGGCCACCGCGGCGGCGCCGGTGACGACGGCCGGTGCGCCGGGCGGCAGGAGTGCGGGGTCCGCGGTGCGTACGCAGGTGTCGCTCATCAGGGAGAGCAGGCGGTCGAGATCGCCGCCGGCAGCGGCGGCGAGGAAGGCGTCGACTACGGCGGAGTCGGCGGGCGTGGCCGCGGGTGCGGGCTCGCGTCCCCCGATGCGTCCGCGGGCCCGGCTGGCGTGCTTCTTCGCGTTGGCCGGGCTGGTGCCGAGGATCTCCGCCACCTCGCGGAACGGCACGGCGAAGAGGTCGTGGAGGACGTAGGCCACGCGCTGCGGAGGCGTCAGGCGGTCGAGGACCACCAGCAGGGCGCGGGAGACCTGCTCTCGCCGTACGTAGTGCTCGTCCGCCGCGAGCCGCCCGTCGGGGAGCACGTCGGCGAGCAGGGGTTCCTCGCGGCGGCGCTGCCGCGTGCGCAGGTGGTCGAGGCAGACCCGGGTGAGTACGGTCGTCAGCCACGCTGCCGGGTTGCGAAGGTCGCCGGGGGCCGCGGCCGATGCCTTGAGCCAGGTGGTCTGCACGGCGTCTTCGGCGTCGTGCAGGGAGCCGAGCAGCCGGAACGCCAACGCCGTCAACTGCGGCCGGGCCGCTTCGAACTCCGCAACCGGTACCACCGGGTGTCACCTTTCCTCGGCAGGAGACGTCGGGGGGACGAGATCACCACTCTCACGTCCGCATGCTCACCAGCCGAGAAAGTCTTCCGCCCATGAGCGTACACACCGCCCTGTTCCGGACCGCCGTGATCGCGTGCATCGCGGCGAACACGTTCATCGCCTTCGCCGACTACGCCAAGGCGGAGTTCGTGCTGAAGAACTCCGCCGAGACCCGTGTGCCGCCCGGTGCGCTGCCCTACCTCGCGGCGCTGAAGCTGGCCGGCGCGGCCGGGCTCGGCGTCGGGCTGATGGGGGTGCCCTGGCTCGGCCTCGCCGCCGGCGCCGGTCTGACCCTGTTCTTCGTCGGTGCGCTCGCCGCCCACGTCAGGGCGCGGGTCTTCTGCAACATCGCGTTCCCGGGGCTCTATCTGCTCCTTGCGCTGGCGTCCGCCGCCTGGATGGCCGATGAAGCGGCCGGCGCGTGACCCCGCCCCGCGGGCATGGGCCCGCGGGCGTGGGGGAGCCCCCGGCGCCGGGGGGAGACACCGAGGGCTGCTGTGGGGCGGCGTTACGCCGCTGATTCGAAGCCCGTGTCGCGGGCGAGCTTCTTCAGCTCGACCAGCGCGTGCTTCTCGATCTGCCTGATCCGCTCGCGGGTCAGGCCGTGCTGCTTGCCGACCTCGGTCAGCGTGCGCTCGCGGCCGTCGTCGATGCCGTAGCGCGCCTTGATGATCGACGCCGTGCGCGGCTCCAGCCGGCCGATGAGGTCTTCCAGCTCCTCGCGGCGCATCATCACCAGCACGGAGTCCTCCGGCGAGTCCGCGCCGGTGTCCTCCAGCAGGTCGCCGAACTGGGTCTCGCCCTCGTCGTCGACCGACATGTTGAGGCTGACCGGGTCGCGGGCCCAGTCGAGGACGTCCGTCACGCGCTCGGGCGTCGAGCCCAGCTCGGCGGCGACCTCGGCGGGCTCCGGCTCGCGGCCGTGCTCGCGGTTGAACTCCCGCTGCACGCGCCGGATCCGGCCCAGTTCCTCGACGAGGTGGACCGGCAGCCGGATCGTCCGGGACTGGTCGGCGATGGAGCGGGTGATGGCCTGGCGGATCCACCACGTGGCATACGTGGAGAACTTGAAGCCCTTCTTGTAGTCGAACTTCTCGACTGCGCGGACCAGGCCGGCGTTCCCCTCCTGGATCAGGTCGAGGAGCGGCAGCCCGCTGCGCGGGTAGCGGCGGGCGACGGCGACGACCAGGCGGAGGTTCGAGCGGATGAACAGGTCCTTGGCGCGGTCGCCCTGGGCCACGATCGCTTCGAGTTCCTCGCGGGTCGCCGACGCGCTCGGCGCGTCGACCGCCTCGGGCTTCGCCTCGCCGGCGAGCAGCTTCTCGGCGTAGACGCCGGCCTCGATGTCCAGGGAGAGCTCGACCTCCTTCGCGGCGTCGAGCAACGGTGTCCGCGCGATCTCGTCGAGGTACATCCCGACGAGGTCGCGGTCCGCGATCTCGCCGCTCTGGGCGCGGGCGGCACGAGCGCCGCGGGCGCTGCTTGCCGCGCCGGCCGGGGTTTCGGCCTGGCGGCGGGCGACGGCACGGGTTGCCATGCGTACTCCCTTGCGAGTGAGTTCCGGTGTCCGTTTCACCCTGTCCAACGGCGAGAATCCGGACAGAATTCCCCTCAGGTGCCCCGATTTTCGGGATCTTGCAGTATGCTGCCCCGCCTCACGGCAGGCTCGGGCGCCGTACGGAGCGCCGTACGGGTCGGAGAGTGCCTGGTCAGGACCGGCGGGCGGCGGCTGTGAGCGCCTTGGGCCGGTGTCGGCCGCCGCGGGATCGTGAGATGCCCGTCACCTTCGCCATCGTGGCCTTCCCCCCTGGGCGGCGCCGTCCTGGGCCGCCCTTCCCCTGTGAAGACGGCGCGCACGGCCTTCTGGTTGCTCCCGCGGCCGGAAAGTGCGGGTGGGGCGCCTCAGGCCGGGTGCCTGGGACCGCAGACCTACGGGGACCTAGGGCCCGCGGCCGTTACGGACCGGGCGGCGGCGCACGTAGCGTCCCCGGCATGGAGACGAGCCGACAGGACACGAAGACGGGCCCGGGCGGCACCCCGGACGACAGCGGGGTGCTCGACGAGGCCCTGGAGCGGCTGCACGCCGCCGGCCCCGAGCGGCAGGGCTGGCTGACCAACCACGGGCCGATGGCCGTGGAGGCCCTGGTGCACGGCGACCGGGCGGCCACGGTGCACCGCTGGCTGGACCGCTACCGCGACAAGCTGGAGGACATGCCGCCGGAGACCCGGCCCATCGACCCCGCCGCCTGGCAGGAGGCGCTCGGCGATCCGGAGCGGCTCGGCGACTGGCCGGCGTACTTCACGCGCGAACTGGCGGCCCGCCCGTGGCGCGAGGTGCTGGCCGAATGGTGGCCGCGGCTGCTGCCCGGGCTGGCCGGCGCCGCCACGCACACCGTGATCCGCGCGGGTCATGCCGTACGGACCCTGCAGGACACCGAGGCCGCCGGCCTGACCGCCACCGGGCCCCGCGTCACCGAGCTGGCGCACGCCCTGGGCTACTGGGCGGCCCGCTACGCCCGCCTGCCCAGCGCCCCCGTCCCCGCCGGCACCGCGGGACCGGACGCCGCGCTGGCCGCCGTGCCCGCGGTGCCCGCGCAGTCCGGCGGCATCCGCGCGCGGCTGGCGCAGCTCACCGGGGAGTCGACGCCCGGCTGGCCGGCGGCGGTGAGCGCCCTGGCCCCGGCGGACAGCCCCGAGAAGGCCCGCGAGGCGCTGGCCGGGCTGGTGCGGGCGGCGGTCCACCGCTATGCGGCGTACGGCCACGGCGAGCCGGTGATGCTGGTGCACGCGGCGACCGCGCCGAACGCCGTGCTCCGCGCCCTGCCCGCGCTCCCCCGCGACCTGTGGGTGCCCAGCTACGCCGCCGCGTGGGCGGCGAGCGCCGCCGTCACCGCCGCGTACGGGCCGGCAGGACCGCTGCCCCCGGAGCGCGTCCCCGCGCCGCCGGCCGGGGGTGCGGCGGAGGTCGCGGAGGAGCTGCTGACCCGGGCGGCGGCGCACGGCGACGAGCACACGATCAAGTTCGTGGACACCGCGCTGGACGTCGGCGACGACACCGCGCGGGTCGCCGCGCTGCAGTCCGTCGCGCTCATCGACCCGGCGTTCTGACGCCCCCGGGGCCGGGCGTCAGCCGAACTGGAGGGAGCGCTTGGCGAGCCCCATCCAGAAGCCGTCGATGACGCTGCGCTGGGTGGGCAGGTCGTCCTCCGCGGCGCCGAGGGTGACGAACAGCGGGGCGAAGTGCTCGGTACGGGGGTGGGCCAGCCGGCCGGCGGGCGACTTGTGCGCGAAGTCCAGCAGCGCGTCCACGTCCTGCGCCGCCAGCGCCTCGCGGCCCCAGGCGTCGAACTCCGCGGACCACGCCGGCGGCCCGTCGCCGGTGTGCCGCAGCGCGGCGAGGTTGTGGGTGAAGAAGCCGCTGCCGACGATCAGCACGCCCTCCGCGCGCAGCGGCGCGAGCCGGCGGCCGAGGGCGAGCAGCCGCTCCGGGTCGAGGGTCGGCATGGAGAGCTGCAGCACGGGGATTTCGGCGTCCGGGTACATCTCCACCAGCGGCACGTACGCGCCGTGGTCGAGGCCGCGGTCGGGGAAGTCCTGCACGCCGTCACCGGGGGTGCGCAGCAGCTTGCGTACGGACTCGGCCAGCTCGGGGGCGCCGGGGGCGGGGTAGCGGACGCGGTAGTAGTGCTCGGGGAAGCCCCAGAAGTCGTAGACCAGCGGGACGGTGGCGGTGGCGCCGAGGGCGAGCGGGGCCTCCTCCCAGTGCGCGGAGACCACGAGGACGGCGCGCGGGCGGGGCAGGCCGGCGGCCCAGGCGGCGAGTTCGGCGGGCCAGACGGGGTCGTCGGCCAGCGGCGGGGCGCCGTGGGAGAGGTAGAGCGCGGGCATGGTGGGCACGGTGGGTCACCGCCTTCCGGTCCCGCGGCAGTGCTCGTCCCGGGACCTAAAGTTTAGACTTCAACCATACTCGCACTCCCGGGCGCCCGGGGCCCCCGGCGCAGACAGAGCGCAAGGCATCGCGCAGGCATCGCGCAGACACAGCGAAGGCCCCTTTCCGTCCCGCGGAACGGAAAGGGGCCTTCACTCAGCCCTGAACTCTCCCTTGAGTCAGTGCATCAGCCCGGTCAGTGGACCATCACCGGCGCCTGCACCTTGTCCTCCGCGCCCGTGCCGTCGACGGCCTTCTCGTGCCCCGACTGGGCCCGGGCCGTGACGAGCGTGTACGCGATGGCGGCGGAGACCACCAGGATGCCGACCGCCCACCAGATCGCCGTCGAGTAGCCGTGTACGGCCGCGGAGTTCGCGAAGCCCGTACGGCCCAGGCTGCGGGCCTCGGCGGCGTGCGAGGAGATCCAGTCGTTGGTGGCGCTGGCCGCGATGGTGTTGAGCAGCGCGGTGCCGATGGCGCCGCCGACCTGCTGCGAGGTGTTGACCATCGCCGACGCGACGCCGGAGTCGCGCGGCTCGACACCGTAGGTGGCCAGGGACATGGCCGGCATGAACGCCGTGCCGAGCCCGAGGCCGAGCAGCACGAGGGCGGGCAGGACGACCGCGGCGTACGAACTGTCGGGCTCTATCTGCGAGAGCAGGCCCATGCCGAGCGCGCCCGTGAGGAAGCCGGGCACGAGCAGCAGCCGCGGCGGCACGCGGGTCATCAGCCGGGCGCCGATCTGCGTCGAGCCGGTGATCATGCCCGCGATCATCGGAAGGAACGCGAGCCCGGTCTTGACCGGGGTGTAGCCCTTCACGATCTGCAGGTAGTAGGTGAGGAACAGGAAGACGCCGAACATCGCGATGATCGCGAGGCCGAGCGACAGGTAGACCCCGCCGCGGTTGCGCTCAAGCAGGACGCGCAGCGGCAGCAGCGGGTTCCGGACCCTCGACTCCACCGCCACGAACGAGGCCAGCAGCACCACGGACGCGGCGAACATGACCAGCGTCAGGGTGTCGGTCCAGCCGGCGGACTCGGCCCGGGTGAAGCCGTACACCAGCGCCACCAGACCGGTGGTCGCCAGCAGCACGCCCGGGATGTCGAGCGAGGACCGGTTCCGGCTGCCCTTCGGGTCGTGGATGACGGCCGCGGCGCCGAAGATGGCGACGGCGGCGAACGGGATGTTCACGAAGAACGTCCAGCGCCAGTCCAGGTACTCGGTCAGCACGCCGCCGAGGATCATGCCGACGGCACCGCCGCCGCCGGCGATGGCGCCGTAGATGCCGAACGCCTTGGCGCGCTCCTTGCCCTCGGTGAAGAGGACGGCGAGCAGCGACAGCGCGGCGGGCGCGAGCAGCGCGCCGAAGACGCCCTGCAGCGCACGGGCGCCGAACATCATGACCTGGCCGGTCGCGGCGCCGCCGAGCGCGGAGGCGAACGCGAAGCCGGCGAGGCCGGTGATGAAGGTGCGCTTGCGGCCCCACAGGTCGGCGATGCGACCGCCGAAGAGCAGCAGGCCGCCGAAGGCGAGCGCGTAGGCCGTGATGACCCACTGGCGGTTGCCGTCGGAGATGCCGAGGTCCTCCTGCGCGGAGGGCAGCGCGATGTTCACGATGGTCGCGTCGAGGACGACCATCAACTGGGCTACAGCGATGAACGCGAGGGCTTTCCAGCGCCTCGGATCCGGCTGCAGAGCCGTTTCTGGCATGGGGGTACCCACCATTCGAGTTCAGGGTTGATCGATGTACTGGTCAGGACAGGCCGGTGGTGACCACCGTGCAGGATCCGGAAGAACCGGAAGAGTCAGAAGAAGATCGAAGAAGAAGAGTCTCGGTGATCACAACAGACTCACCGCCAGCGGATCACCTCATTTACGTGCCCTTCTCCAGCAGACTCTCCAGGGTGGCTGCCCTGCCGGACAGCGTTGACCTGGCAGGATTCAGCAGCCCGTCGAGGAACAGGTCCAAGTGCCGGTGCATGTACGTGTCGAAGGCCACACTGCATCGCACACCGGGCAGGGGCCGGGTGAGCTGGGCGAGCGCGACCATCAGGTCACCGATGCCGACGTCCGTGCGGAGGGTGCCCTCGGCGCGGGCCCGCGCCATCAGGCTCTCCAGCGCGCCGTCGAGCCGCGCGCGGGTGGCGGCCACCTCGGGCGCCGTGGGGTCGATGCCGTCGGTGAGGAGCGAGCACAGCGAACCGATCCGTTCGTCGGCGCCCCGGTGCACGAAGTCCCGCAGCGCCGCGAACGCCTCGGTGTCCGCGGCGAGCGCGGAATCCGCCAGCTCCGCGATGCGGCGCATGGATTCCAGGGTCACCTGGAGGATGAGCTCGCGGCGGTCGGCGAAGTGCCGGTAGACCGTCGCGTTGCCGACGCCGGCGCGGCGGGCGATCTCGTCGAGCGGGACGTCGGAGCCCCACTCCACGAACGCCTCCCGCGCTGCGCCGATGATGCGTTCGCGGTTGCGGGAGGCGTCCGCACGCAGCCGCGGCTGCGTCTGCTCGGGGAGCGTGGCGCCCTTGCCCGTGCCCATGGTTGCCTCCCTGTGGCTTCCGGGGAATCACTCCCCGCTTGCGTTCGACACCTGCTAAACGGGGAAGCACTCCCCGCTATTTCCCGGCTTCGCTGTGATCTGCGCCACGAGGACCCCGGGCCGTGGGCCGCGGGCCGGACGCGCTGGCGCCCCGGCGCCGGTATCCGCCCCGGCACCGATAACTTGGGGCACGTACCGTCTTCCGCTCCAGACTCGGAGGCTGACCGCCATGGCAACCACCCGCACTGCGAAGACCCACTGGGAGGGCAACCTGCTTGAGGGCAAGGGGACCGTCGCCCTCGAGTCCTCCAAGATCGGCACGTACGACGTGAGCTGGCCGGCCCGCTCCGCCGAGCCCGGCGGCAAGACCAGCCCCGAGGAGCTGATCGCGGCGGCGCACTCGGCGTGCTACTCCATGGCCTTCTCGCACGGCCTGGCGGGCAAGGGCCACACGGTCGAGGCCCTCGACACCAGCGCCGACGTGACCTTCCAGCCCGGCGAGGGCATCACCGGCATCGTGCTGACGGTGCAGGCGAAGGTGCCGGGGCTGTCCGAGGAGGAGTTCCAGGCCGCCGCCGAGGACGCCAAGAAGAACTGCCCGGTGAGCCAGGCGCTGGCGGGCGTGAAGAACATCACGCTCAACGCCACGCTGGTCTGAGCCGGGGCCGTACGCAGCCTCCGGCCCGGCTCCGCAGGTGCCGGGCCGGGGCGCGGCTCTCCGGGCACTCCCGCACCGTGCCCGGAGCGCCGGCCGGTCAGGGAGTGTCCGACGGGTCCGGTGAGGTGGAGTCGTCCGGGCACGGGGACGTGCCGGGGTCGTCGGGGCTGGGCGAGGGGGACTCGCCCGGGTCGGCGGAGCAACTGTCGCCGGGGTCCGGGTCACCGGGGTCGCCCGTGTCGCCGCCGGAGTCACCGCCGGAGTCGCCGGAGCCGCCGGTCTCCCCCGGGTCGCTGGGGCTGGGCCCCGGGCTCGGCTCGCCGCCGCCGGAGTCGCCTTCGCCGCCCGAGTCGCCCGTGCCGCCGGAGTCGCCCGTACCGCCCGAGTCACCGGTACCGCCGTCATCACCCGTACCGCCGGAGTCTCCGGAGTCTCCGGAGCCGCCGGAGTCGCCCGTACCGCCCGAACCGCCGTCCGTCGGGCTCGGCTTCGGCCCGACCTGGATGCCGCCGCCCGTCCCGTCAGAACCGACGCCCGGCGTCTTGCGGCTGCCCTTCTCCGGTACGGAGCCGGCGTTGCCAGCGCCGTCGCTGTCCGGCAGCACACCCGTCCCGTCCGGCACCGCGTGCACGCCAGAGCGGTAGAACCCGAGCCAGGCCAGCACGGTGTTGAGGTAGTCCCGCGAGTAGTTGTAGCTCAGGATCGCCCGGTCCAGATCCGCCGCGACCGTCAGGTCCCGCGCGCCCGCGCACAGGTAGTGGCCGGCCGCCTGCGTCGCGTCGAAGACGTTGTCGGGGTCCGAGCGCCCGTCGCCGTTGCCGTCCGCGGCCCACGACGCCCAGGTCGACGGGATGAACTGCATCGGCCCCACGGCCCGGTCGAAGCCGGTGTCGCCGTCGTACCGGCCGCCGTCGCTGTCGGCGATGTGCGCGAAGCCGTCACCGTTGAGCACCGGCCCGAGGATGGGGGTGAGCGTGGTGCCGTCCGCGTCCACCGCGCCGCCCCGGGCGTGCCCGGACTCCACCTTGCCGATGGCGGCCAGCAGTTCCCACGGCAGCCGGCAGCCGGGGTCGCTGGCCGCGAGCCGCCGCTCCGCCTGCCGGTACGCGGCCAGCACGGTCGCCGGGATGCCCGACTGCTGCTCGATCACGGCGGGCGGCGTCGGCTCCGTGCTGACGACCGGGTCCATGCCCCGCAACGGCGGGATCTCGGTGTGGTACTGGCCGTCGCCCGGCGTGCCGGGCGGCAGCACGGGCACCGTGTCCAGCCGGTCCTGCGCCCCGCCGTCTGCCGCCCGGCCGGCGGGCTCGTCACCCGGGGCCTGCGAGGCGGTCAGCGCCACCATCGCCGCCGCCGCGAGCGCCGCCGTCGCCACGCTGTGGCGCATCCTCCTGAGTGAAGCCATGGACCTGCCTCCCGGCGGAAGTCGTGGGGTGTGGGGGGTGCCGTCGCGTCAGCCGAAGGTGTCGATGTTCGAGATCCGCCACCTGTCGCCGTCCTTCACCGCGTCCACCGCGACCATCGCGGCACCGTACGACGTCTCGTCCGTGTCCGTACGGGTGTTGCGCTGGTCGGCGAAGACCAGCACGCGGGCCGCGTCGTCGCCGGCCAGCTCCACCGCCGAGTCGGTCACGGTGGTGGTGAGGACGAGCTTCTGCGCCGGGGCCTGCTCGCGGACGTCCGCGAGCATCTGCCGGTGCTGGCCGACGGCCTTGCCGGTGAGGTACGTACGGGCCGCCTTCCGGTTCTCGTCGAGGTCGGTGTAGTCGACGGAGAACACCGCCTCCACCGCCTCGCCGACGCTGCCCTTGACCTCGCTGGTCAGCGGCGCGTCCACGAGAGCGGCGTTGCCGGCGGCCGGGTCGTCGCCGCCGCTCGCCCGCACGGCCGCGTAGGCGGCGAAGCAGCCGAGCAGCACGGCGGCGGCGCCCAGCGCCGCGGCAAGCCGCCCGCCGCGCGGCGCCGTTGCGGAGCCGGCGCCGCGCTCCCCGGTGCCGCGCCGCGGCCGGCGGGACGCGGCCGGTTCCTGCTTCCCGGCGGGCTCCCCCGGGCGGGCGGCGGGCCGGGGCGCGGGCCGGGGGCGGGGCCTGGCCCGTACGGCGGACGCGGGCTGCCGACGGCCCGCCGCGGGGGCACCCTCGGCGGCGCCTGCGGCGGGGGGTGTGGGTGCGGTGCGGCGGCGCCGGTTGATCAGGTGGCGGGTGGTCGACATCTGTGCGGTCCTCTCCGGAAGTTCACTGTCCGGCTTCGCCGGCCCGGCCCGAGTCCGGGCCCGATCCCTGGGCTGCTCCCCGGGCTGCGCCCTGGTCTGCGCCCTGACCGGAGCCCGGGTCCGGGCCCCTGCCCGCGCTCGCGTCCCCGCCCGCGGACTCGCCCGTCGGCGCCTGCCCGAGTGCGCTGAGCTTCCAGCCGTCGCCGGTACGGGTGACCTCGCCGAGCATCCGGCTCTCCTTGGCCTGCGGCTTCTCCCCCGGCGCGGCAACCGTGACCCGGACCGCGACCAGCACGTCCGCCCGGCCGGCCCGGTCGTCCAGCTCGGTCAGGGCCGCCGCCAGGACCTCGGCCGTGGTCACGGTCTTCGCCGCGCGCACCTGCTCCTCGAACTCGTCGCGCCCCTGCTGGAGCTGGGCGAGGAGTTCGCCGGTGGCGGAGTCCTCCCAGCGGTCGAGCCCCTCGTCCAGCTCACGGTGGTCGAGGGTGTTGAGGTTCGTCACGGCCTGCCGGGCGGCGGCCAGCGCGTCGTCCCGGGAGGCGGCGAAGTCCGCCGCGTCGTCGTCGGCAGCCGCGTACCAGGAGGTCCCGGCCCACGCCGCGAGCACCGCCGCCAGCGCCGCCGCCACGAGGGCCAGCGCCAGCAGGGGGTTCTTCCTCAGGCTCACGTCGATCCGCCCTTTCGCTAACGGGACTTCAGGTCGGTGATGCGCCACTGCCCGCCCTGCCGCTCGGCGGTCACGGAGAGCTGCGCGCCGGCGCTGGTCGGGTCCTCGCCCTTGCGCTCGGTGATCTGGTCGAGGAAGACCAGCAGCGTGGCGTCGTCGCCGTCGAGCCGGATCACCCCGGCGCGTACGACGTGGGTCGTCAGCGTCAGCTCCTGCGCGACGACCCGCTGCTGGATCTGCCCGAAGAGCCCGCGGTACTGAACGCGGGCGCGGCCGGCGAGGAGTTCACCGGCGTCCCGTGCGGTGACGCCCGGGTCTTCCGGCGTGTACGAGAACACCTTGCTGAGCGCGTTGCTGACGGCGCCGGTGACGGCGGCGGTGCCGGTGGTGTCGGTCAGCGCCCGGTTGGCCACCGCGTCGTCGCCGTTGAGGCGCGCGGCCTGGACGAGGAGTCCGGTGCCGGCGAGGAGCAGCGCGACCAGCGCCGCGACGCCGCCGGCCCGCCAGCGGCGGCGGGCGGCGACCCCGGCTCTGCTGTCCCGGCTCATGTCCCGCTCCCCTCCACGGTGATCGCGGTGAGCGACGCGATCTTCCAGCCGTCCGCCGTCCGCTTGAGACCCGCCTCGAACCGCTTGCGGTCCGTACGCGCCCCGTCCGCCCCGCCGTTCGTCTCGACCCGCAGCGTGGCCAGCGCCTTCGCCGTGCCCGCGCGCGTGTCCAGCTCGGTGACGGCGGCCTCCGTGACCGTCGCGCGGGCCGTGCTGCCGGAGCGGTCGAAGGCGTCGGCGCTCGCGGCCCGCGACCGGCGCAGGTCCTCGTGGAGCGGGCCGGTGGTGGCGTCCAGCCAGCGCGCCAGGCCCGCGTCGGGGTCGGCGGCGTCGATGCTGTTGAGTGTCCCGACGTGCTCCTGGCTCGCGGCGAGCACGCGGTCGCGCTCGCGGCCGAAGTCCAGGTCGTCGCGGATCGCGGCCTCGGCGTAGCGCCAGGCGGAGAAGCCGGCGAAGGCCAGGACCAGCGCGACGGCGAGCGCGGTGACGGCGGTCCGCCGCCGCGGGGTGCCGCGGACGTCCTGCGGTCGGGTGCTCATCGCGCCTCCTCGAGGCCGAGCAGCCCGGCCATGTCGGTGGGCCCGTCGCCGACCGAGGGCAGCCCGAGCGCGCCGGGCAGGGCGCCGGGTGCCGCGCGGGTGCCCGGCCGGTCGTCGGCGAGGCCGGAGCCGGGCTGTGCGGGCTCGGGCACACCGCCGCCGCCCGGGGAGTGCGCGGAGCCGCGCACGCCCGTGCCGCTGGCGGCGGGGGCGGTGCAGCGGGCGGCGGTGTTGAAGCCCGCGGGGCTGGTCGTCAGCCCGTTGCGGTACGTCGTGGAGCCGTACCCCCGGGTGCAGGGCAGCGGGTCGAAGAAGCTGAGGGCCAGGCCGAAGCGCGCCCCGTCGGAGGTGATGGCGGTGGAGCCGGCGGCGGCCACCTGCGGCAGTTGGACGAGGAGCTGCTCCAGGCCGTCCTGCCGGGTCACGGCGATCTCCGACGTGGTGAGCAGGTTGGCCAGCAGCACGCTCAGGCTCGGGTCGAGGTCGCGCAGCAGCCCGGTGACCTGGCTCGCGGCGCCCGGCCCCGCCTCGACGACGCGGCGCAGGTCGCCGTCGGAGCGCTCCAGTTGCGCGGTCAGCTCCTCGGCGCCCTCGGCGAACTCCTTGAGCGCCTCGCCGGAGTCGTTCTGCGTGCGCAGCACCGTCTCGCCGTCGACCATGAGCCGGGTGCTGTACGGCAGCGCCTCGTCGGCGGCCTGGATGAACTCGCTGCCGGTGTCCAGGAGCCGCCGCAGGTTCTCGCCCTGCCCGGCGAAGGCGTCGCCGAGTTCGTCCACGACGGTGCGCAGCTCGGCGGTGTCGACGGCGGTGGCGAAGGAGTCGACGCTGGTGAGGAGGTTGGTGACGGGCGCGGGTGTCGCGGTGTGCTGGCGGCCGACGACGGCGCCGTCCGCCAGGTACGGGCCGGACGTGCCGGCGGGCTTGAGGTCGATGTACTGCTCGCCGACCGCGGAGTAGTTGGCGACGTCGGCCGACAGTCCGGTGGGGATCGGCGGCGCCGAGTCGCGGATCTGCAGTTCGGCCTCGACGCCCGTATCGGTCAGCTCGATCGCGCCGACCCGCCCGACCGACACCCCGCGGTAGGTGACCTCCGCGTGGGTGAACAGCCCGCCGGTCTCGGCGAGTTCGACGCGGACCGTGTAGTAGCCGCGCATGCCGACGTAGCGTCCGAGGTCGGCGTAGCGCACGCCGACGTACCCGATGACGAGCACCGCGACGACGGCGAAGACGATGTTCTTGACGATGACGGACCTGGTGATCACCGGTCCTCACCCCCGGGCGGCTGGCTGCTGCCCGGCGCCGCGGGCGACTCCGGCTCCGTGGCGGGCGGGCTGTCCGTCGGCGACGACGCCGGCGGCGTGCCGGTGCCGTCCGACGGGTCGCCGCCGGGCGGCGCGGACCCCGGGTCCTGTGTCCCGGTGCCGGCCGGCGCCGGATCGTCCGGGTCCGGGGACGCGGACGGCCCGGCCCCGGGCGCCGTGGGCGCCACGGACGGCAGCGGCAGCGGCAGCGCCAGGGCGGTGCCGGGCGGGGCGGCGAGCGGGTCGGTGGTGGTGCGCGGTCCGGTGGCGCCGGGGACGGACTCCTCGGTCAGCGGCGGGATGAGCTCCGTACCGCGGGGGGCGGTGACGTTGAGGTAGATGTTGAGGTAGTCGCCCTTGACGCCGTTCAGCACCTCGTCGGTGAAGGGGTACGTGAACAGCACCTCCAGGGAGTCCGGCAGCGTCTGCCCGGCGTCGGCGAGGTTCTTCAGCACGCGGCCCAGCGCCTCCAGGTCGGCGACCATGTCCTCCTTGCTCGCGTCGATGGTCTCCACCGCGACGTCGGAGAGCCGGTCCAGCGAGCGCAGCATGGTGACCAGCGCGCCGCGCTGCTCCTCCAGCACCTTCATGCCGGGGCTGAGGTCGTCGAGCACGACGCCGATCTCGGTCTTGCGGGTGGCGAGCGTGGCGGACAGCCGGTTGATGCTGTCGAGCGCGTCGGTGATGCCTTCCTTGTTGTCGTCGAGGCTCTTCACCAGGGTGTCGACGCGCTTGAGCATGGAGCGGACCTCCGGCTCGTTGCCGTCGAGCGCGTCGTTCAGCTCCCGGCTGATGGTGCGCAGTTGCTCGATGCCGCCGCCGTTGAGGAGCATCGACAGGGCGCCGAAGACCTCCTCGACCTCCGGGTTGCGGTTGGTGCGTGCGAGCGGGATGTCGGGTTCGCTGTCGTCGTCGGGGGCGTCGTCGGGGTCGGGGAGTACCGCCGTGGTCACGTCGCCGGGTGCGGTGCCGAGGTCGCCCGCCTGCTGCGCGTCGACCGGCTGCTTCTCCGGCGGGGCGAGGAGTTGGACGTACTTCTCGCCCAGCAGGCTCGACTGCTCGATACGGGCGTACGCGCCGGCCGGCAGCCGCACGTCGCCGTTGACCTTCATGGTGACGATGGCGGTCCACCTGTCGTCGGCGACCTCGATGCCGGTGACCCGGCCGACGGCCACGTCGTTGACCCGTACCGCGGACTGCGGCACGAGGCTCAGCACGTCCTCGAACTCGGCGGTGACCTCGTACGGGTGGTCGCCGAGGTCGGCGCCGCCGGGCAGCGGCAGGTCCTGGATGCCGGTGAACTCGACGTCGGCGCTCTCGTAGACCTCCATCACCGCGAAGGGGGAGGCGAGGACGAGCGCGGCGGCCGTGATCCCGGCGGCCGTCCTGACGCGCACTCTCATCGCCCGCCTCCCTGCTCCGGCGTGCCGTACACGTCGCCGACCGCGGGCAGCGGCAGCCCGGGCAGCTCCGCCCGCCGCTCCGCGGGCGCCGGTACGAGCCCCTCGGGGCCGGTGGCGCTGCCGCCGCCGGCGCCGGCCAGGCCGGCGTCCGGCGGGCCGCCCATGCTCAGCTCGTTGAGGTTGCCCCGGCCGTCGATGGTGCGCTTGCCGGGGTTGTACGCGCGCAGCAGGTTGTCGGTGGCCAGCGGCGCGGTGTCCAGCGCCTCGGCGAGCGAGGCCCGGTTGTCGACGAGGACGCGGGTCAGCTCGGCGAGCTTGCCGACGTTGGACTTGAGCCGGCCGCGGTTGTCCTTGATGAACCCCTGCACCTTGCCGAGCGCCCGGCCCAGCTCCTTCAGCGCCGCGGCCAGCTCGTCCTTGTCCTCGGCGAGGAAGGTGCCGACGTCGGCGAGCTGCTGCTCGGCGTCGCGCACCTGCTTGTCGTTCTGCTTGAGCATCGTGGTGAAGGACTGGAGGTTCTCGATCGTGCCGAAGAGGTCGCCGCTGCGGCCGGAGAGCGTCTGGGTGGCGTCGCCGAACCGGTCGATGCTGTCGCCGATCTCCTTGCCGTTGCCGTCCAGGTTGCGGGCGCCGGTCTCCAGCAGCCTGCTCAGCTCCCCCTCGGCGTTGGCGCCGTCGGGGCCGAGGGCGTCGCTGAGGTCGGTGAGGGAGGCGTACAGCTCGTCGATCTCCACCGGGGTCGCGGTGCGCTCGACGGGGATCTCGTCGCCGTCGGCGAGTTCGGGCCCGCCGGTGTAGGCGGGGCTGAGCTGCACGTAGCGGCCGGAGACGACGCTCGGCGCGATGACCGCCGCCTGCACGTCGGCGGGCGCCTTGACGTCGTGGTCGAGGGTCAGCTCGACGCGCACCCGGTCGCCTTCGGGTTCGACGGAGTCCACGGTGCCGACCTTGACGCCCAGGATCTTCAGGTCCGAGCCGCTGTACAGGCCCACTCCGGAGTCGAAGTACGCGGCGACCGACTTGCCGTCGGGGCCCGTCAGCGCGGTGACACCCCAGGTGCCCGCGCCCGCCAGCACCGCGGCGGTCACCAGCAGCGCGACCGCCCTGCGGCCCCCCAGCCGGCCCTCCAGCCGGCCCTCCAGCCGGCCCCGCAGCCGGCCGGCGGCGGCGCGGATCCGCCGGGCCGCGCCCGTTCCAGGCCGTGCCATCATCGGCCCCCCTTCGGCTTGGGCGGCATGCACCCGCGGCTCGGCACGACGTCCGGCGCGTACTCCTTCGGCACGATCCCGCACAGGTAGCTGTCGAACCACCGCCCGTTGCCGAGGGTGTTGCCGACCAGCCGGTAGTACGGACCGGCCGTGGCCAGCGCCTTGTCGAGGTGCTTCTCGTTGTCCTGGAGCACGCCGGTGACGCGGTCGAGCGCGTCGAGCGTCGGGCCGATCTGCTCCTGGTTCTCCGCCACCAGCCCGTCCAGCTCCCTCGCCAGGTCACGGGTGCCGGTGAAGAGGGCGTGGATCGCGTCGCGCCGGCTGCGTACCTCGGCGAGCAGGTCGTTGCCGTCCTTCAGCAGCGTCTCGAACGTCTCGTTCTGGTTCTTCAGCGTCTTGGTGATCTCGTTGCTGCCGTTCAGCAGCCGGGCCAGCTCGGCGTCCCGGGAGGAGATCGTCTGCGACAGGTCCGCCAGCCCGTTCGCCGCCTTGCGCACGTTCGGCGGGGTGTCCTCGAACGTCTCCGAGATCACGGTGAAGCTCTCCGCGAGCGCCTCGGTGTCCAGCTCGCCGACGGTGGACGACAGGTCCTGGAACGCCTGCGTGACGTCGTACGGGGACGTGGTGCGCGCCACCGGGATCGGCTGGTCGGCATCCTGCCGGGCGTCGCCCAGCGGGTCGACGGCCAGGTACTTCTCGCCGAGCAGCGTCTCGATGGCGATGGCGGCGGTGGACCGGTTCCCGATCCAGGCGTCGCGGACCGTGAAGCCGACCGCGACCCGGGGCCCGTCGAGCCCGACGGAGTCCACCTCGCCCACCTTCACGCCCGCGACCCGCACCTCGTCGCCGGAGCGCAGCCCGGCGGCCTCGGAGAAGTGGGCCGTGTACGAGGTGCCGCCGCCGACGCCGGGCAGCGCTTCTGCGCGGCAGGCCGCGAACCCGGCCAGGGCGAGGACCAGCAGCCCCACCAGCGCCACGGCGACGGGGTTGCGTTCGCGTACGGGCTTGAGCTGCGGCATCCTCATCGCTCACACCTCGGCGGCAGCACGGTGATCCCGGTGGGCGGTTCGCTGCCGTCGGACATGCTCACGCCGGTCACCCGCGCCTGGCAGAGATAGAGGTTGAACCAGGAGCCGTACGAGGACAGCCGCCCGATCGTCGCCATCTTCACCGGCGTCTGCTCCAGGAAGTCCTCCACCAGCGGCACGTTGTCCGCCAGCCGCTCGGCGACCCGGCCGACCTGGTGGATGTCGTCTTTCAGCGGGGCGCGCCCGTCGCGTACGAGACCGGCGGTGCTCGTCGTCAGGTCGCCCATGGCGTCGACGGCCTGGAAGAGCGGCTCGCGGTCGTCGGCGAAGCCGGACACCAGGTCCTGGAGGGTGACCAGCAGGTCGTTGAACTCCTTCTCGCGGGTGTTGACGGTCTCCACCACCTCGGTGAGGTTGTCGATGACCTCGCCGATGACCTGGTCCTTCGCGGCGAGCGTGGTGGTCAGCGAGCCGACGGTCTCGACGAGGCTGCCGACCGTCCCGCCCTGGCCCTGGAGCACCTGGACGATCTCGTTGGCGAGCTTGTTGGTGTCCTGCGGCGACAGCCCCTGGAACAGCGGCTGGAAGCCGTTGAAGAGCTCAGTGAGGTCGAGCGCGGGCCGGGTGCGCTCCAGCGGGATCGTGTCGCCGGGTGCCAGCGACCGGCCCACCGGGCCCTCGCCCTGCTCCAGGTCGATGTAGCGCTGGCCGACCATGTTGAGGTACTTCACCGAGGCGTTGACGGAGGCGGGCAGCTCCCGCCCCTCGCGTACGGTGAACTCCACCCGCGCGTACCGCCGTCCGCTCAGCTCGATGGACTCGACCTCGCCGACCTTCACGCCCGCCACCCGCACGCTGTCGCCCTCGACGAGGCCGGTGACGTCGGTGAAGCGGGCGCTGTAGCCGTCGGTGGGGCCGACGCCGGTGTTGGCGATGGAGAAGGCGAGCGCGGTGGTGGCGAGCGCGGTGACCACGACGAAGACGAGGGACTTGATCAGCGGCCCCGCGAGGCTTCTTCTGTTCAATTCAGCCGCACCTCCGTCCCGCGGAAGACTGGTCCGGCGAGCACGCTGGACCAGTCGGGCAGGCTGGCCGGCGGGCTCTCGGTGCCGGCCGCGAGGAGTTCGTTGACGAGCTGGTTCTCCTCCGGCGAGTTGGGCAGCCCGAGGCCGCCGTCGCCGGTGGCGAGCGTCTTCGCGGACTGCGGCCGGCCCGCCGCGGCGCCGCTGTGCGCGGGGGCGCCGGTGTACGGGACGCCGTAGCACCGCGGGCCGCCGCCGGCGTCGAAGCGCGGGGTGTCCCGGCCCGGTACATACTTGCCGCGGGCGGGCTCCACCTCGACGTCCACGTGCAGGCCGGGCTTCTTGGTGCCCTTGCCGAGGGCCTTGTCCATGACGGGCACGAAGTCGGCGAGGGTACGCAGCGTGCAGGGGAACGACGGCGCGTACTCGGCGAGCTTCTCCACCGTGGGCCGGCCGTCGGCGGACAACTGGATGATGTTCTCCTGGTTCTGCTCCAGGAAGGTGTCCAGGTCCTGCGACGTGGTCGTCAGCGTGCCGTAAAGACCGCCCAGCTCCTCGGCCTTCTCGGCGATGGTGCTGCTCGTCGTCGTCGCGTCCTGAAGCGCGTTGACCAGTTCGGGGACGGTGTCCGCGTACAGGTGGCCGAACTTGACCAGCTCGCGGATGTCGCGGTTGAGCGTCGGCAGGTGCGGGTTCAGCTCCTTCAGGTGCGCGTCCAGTCGGACGAGGGTGTCGCCGAGCTTCCGGCCGCGGCCGTCGAGCGCGTCGGCCATGGCGGTGAGGGTGGCGGACAGCTTGTCCGGCTTCACGGCGGTCAGCAGCGGCAGCACGTTGTCGAGCACCTGCTCCAGCTCGATGGCGTTCTCGCTGCGGTCCTGCGGGATGACGCTTCCCTCCGTCAGCGTCCCGGCCCCGGCGGCGCCGTCCGCGGGCGGGACCAGGGAGACGAACCGCTCGCCGAAGAGCGTGGTGGGCAGCATCTGCGCGGTCACGTCCGCGGGGATCCGGTCCAGTTGGCCGGGCTTGAGGGCGAGCGTCAGCCGGGCCGTCCGCCCGCCGTCGGCCGCGGTGATCTCCCGCACCTCGCCGACGACGACGCCGCGCATCTTCACCTCGGCGTACGGGTGCATCTCGTTGCCGACGCTGCCGGTCTCGACGGTGACGGTCGCGGTGTCGGTGAAGTCCTTGTTGTAGACGGCCACCGACAGCCACACCAGCAGCGCCATCACGAGCAGGAACACCAGCCCGGCGACCCTGCGCCCCGTCGTTTCCCACCGGCCGCTCATCCGGACACCTTCACCGTGGTCGTGGTGCCCCAGATCGCCAGGCTGAGGAAGAAGTCGGTGACGGCGATGAGCACGATCGCGGTACGCACCGAGCGCCCCACGGCGACGCCGACGCCGGCGGGGCCGCCGGTGGCGCGGAAGCCGTAGTAGCAGTGCGCGAGGATCACCATCACGCTGAAGATCAGCACTTTCAGGAACGACAGGAGCACGTCGGTCGGGGAGAGGAAGAGGTTGAAGTAGTGGTCGTACGTGCCGGCGGCCTGGTCGTTGTAGAACACCGTCACGGCGCGCGAGGCGAGGTACGAGCTGAGCAGCCCGATGCCGTAGAGCGGGATGATGGCCACGACCCCGGCGATGATGCGCGTGGTGACCAGGTACGGCATGGAGCGCACCCCCATGCCCTCCAACGCGTCCACCTCCTCGTTGATCCGCATCGCGCCGAGCTGGGCGGTGAAGCCGGCGCCGACGGTGGCGGACAGCGCGAGGCCGGCGACGAGGGGGGCGATCTCGCGGGTGTTGAAGTACGCGGAGACGAAGCCGGTGAAGGCGGCGGTGCCGATCTGGTTGAGGGCCGCGTAGCCCTGGAGGCCGACGACCGTGCCGGTGAACAGGGTCATCGCGAACATCACGCCGATCGTGCCGCCGATGACGCCGAGGCCGCCGCTGCCGAAGGCGACCTCGGCGAGCAGCCGCTGCACCTCCTTGAGGTAGCGGCGGGCGGCGCGCGGCGCCCACAGCAGGGCGCGTACGTAGAAGATGAGCTGGTCGCCGGCCTGGTCGAGCCAGGAGAGCGGGCGCTTGAGGAGCCGGCCGGGCTGCAGGCGGCGGGGGGCCGGTTCGTACTCCCCCGCCGTGCCGTCCTTCTGGGCCAGGGCCATCGCTCAGCCTCCCTTCGGGGGGACGACCTGCAGGTAGATCGACGTCAGGATGGTGTTGACGAAGAACAGCAGCAGGAAGGTGATGACGACGGACTGGTTGACGGCGTCGCCCACGCCCTTCGGGCCGCCGCGCGGGTTGAGGCCGCGGTAGGCGGCGACGATGCCGGCGATGAACCCGAAGATCAGCGCCTTGATCTCGCTGATGTAGAGGTCGGGAAGCTGCGCGAGGGCGGAGAAGCTGGCGAGGTACGCGCCGGGCGTGCCGCCCTGAAGGATGACGTTGAAGAAGTAGCCGCCGAGCGTGCCGACGACCGAGACCAGCCCGTTGAGCAGGACGGCGACGCCCATCGTGGCCAGCACCCGGGGCACCACGAGCCGCTGGACGGGCGAGACGCCCATGACCTCCATCGCGTCCAGCTCCTCGCGGATCTTCCGGGAGCCGAGGTCGGCGCAGATCGCCGAGCCGCCGGCGCCGGAGATCAGCAGCGCCACGATGAGCGGTGACGCCTGCTGGATGACCGCGAGGACGCTGGCGCCGCCGGTGAAGGACTGGGCGCCGAACTGCTGGGTGAGTGAGCCGACCTGAAGGGCGATCACCGCGCCGAAGGGGATCGACACCAGGGCCGCGGGCAGGATCGTCACGCTGGCGATGAACCAGAACTGCTCGACGAACTCGCGCAGTTGGAACGGCCGTTTGAAGGTCAGCCGGGCCACCGACAGCGCCAGCGCGAACAGCTTTCCGACCTCGCGCAGCGCACCGGTGCCGGGCACGGACCAGGCGGGGCGTACGGGCTCGGGCTCCGCGGCGGCCTCCGGCTCCTCGCCGGGGTCGGGCTCGGACGGCTCCGGCGGGTGCGGTACGGGCGGCAGGGTCGTGGTCACGGCCGCTCCTCCGGGGGCGCGGGCATGGTCAGCGTCTGCGCGTGGGCGATCGAGCTGCCGATGCCGGCGACGATGGCGTTGCGCGCGGCGGTCGGCAGTTGCGCGAGCATGCCGAGCACCCGCTCGCGGTGCCGGTCCACCGCCTGCCGCGGCGGCATCCCGGGCGACGGCTCCAACTGCGGCACGATCTCGCGCGGGCCGCCGGTGGCGGGCGCCGAGGCGTCGAAGCCCTCGGCGGCCAGCGTCGCCGCGTCCTTCTCCTCCGACATGCCGATGGGGCCGAGCCGGCTGCCGCTGAGGAACTGCGAGACCACGGGCTCCTCGCTGGTGAGCAGCACCTCGCGGGGCCCGAAGGTGACGAGGTTGCGGCGGAAGAGCATCCCGATGTTGTCGGGGACGGTGCAGGCGATGTCGATGTTGTGCGTGACGATCAGCATCGTCGCGTCGATCTGCGCGTTGACGTCGATGAGCAGTTGGGAGATGAACGCCGTACGCACCGGATCCAGACCGGAGTCCGGCTCGTCGCACAGCACGATCTCCGGGTCGAGGACGAGCGCGCGGGCCAGCCCCGCGCGCTTGCGCATGCCGCCGGATATCTCGCCCGGGAGCTTGCCCTCGGACCCGCCGAGGCCGACGAGGTCCATCCGCTCCATGACGATGCGGCGGATCTCGGACTCCTTCTTGCGGGTGTGCTCGCGCAGCGGGAAGGCGACGTTGTCGAAGAGGCTCATCGAGCCGAAGAGCGCGCCGTCCTGGAACATCAGCCCGAACTTCTTGCGGGCTTCGAAGACGTCGCGCTCGCGGCTGCCCACCATGTCGACGCCGTCGACCAGCACCTGCCCCTCCTCGGGCTTGAGCAGCCCGATGAGCGACTTCAGGAAGACGGTCTTGCCGGTGCCGGACGGGCCGAGCATCACGCTGACCTCGCCGGCGGGCAGCGTCAGGGTGACGTCGCGCCAGATGTTCTGGCGGCCGAAGGACTTCGTCAGGCCGTCGACGACCACTTCGATTCCCATCACAGCCCCCTGGCGGGTGCGCAGCGCCGGCCGTGTACACCGCGGCCGGTCCCGTCAACTCCGGTGCGGGCACAGCACAGCACAGCGAACGCCCGCGGGCGCCGGTCACAGGCGACGACTGGCATCCGGTGACAATCCCGGGGCACGCCCTTGTCTCCGAGTGAGCAAAGAGCGGCGGGCCGGGCCGGGTTGCCGCGCGACGCGTGTTCTGCCGTGCACATGCGTGCATCACTCCATGAGCGGTCCTGCAGCAGCCGGTGCGGCCTCTGCGCCTACGGGATCCACGCTGGCGGCGGACCCGGTTTCTTCGGTGCGGCCTTGCTGGGGGACGGGCTGCACGAGCACCTGCGGGGGGAGACGCTACGCACGGGTAACCGGGGAATCAATAGCCGTGGCAGGGAAAGTCGCCACCCCCTTACCAGCGGGTATTTTCTTGTCGTCTGCTGAGCAATACGCCCCACCGGATTGTCACCGGATGATAATTCCCCACCCGCCGGGAACGATCGCCCCCGCACCCTGGTTCCTCAACGCGTGACAACGAAATCGGCCAGGCGAAAAACAAGGCTCCCGACGTGCGCGACGCGCGGGCGCGGACGCGCGCTATAGGACGGCACCGCTCTGACCAGCACGGGCTGCGGACCGGCACACGGCGCACGACTCCGGCTGTCCGCAGGTTCACCCCCCTGGCGGGAAGCGTCACTTGCTGATTTGTCAGCGACTGCGCGCCCGACCGCCACATGATTGTCACCGGGTGACAGTGATTTGACAGAAACGGCACGACCGCGGGGCTTCTTGGCTAGATTCCCGGCGAAGGTGTTGTGCCCCCTTGCGGATGTGGCTACGGTACCCGTCAGTAGCTGAGAGGTTGGCATATTCAGGCGTACGGGCCTGCAAAAATAATGCCGGCGAACGCTCGGAACCCACGAGCACAGTGTATGCATTCATTGTGCCCCCCTATCGCGGAGCGCTGAATCTCGGCTGCGGCACTGCCATCCTGTCCTGCAAACTCGGAGAATGCGAGGACGAGAATGAGCAAGATCCGCAAGTTCGCCGTCGGAGCGGCCGTTGCGGTCAGCTCCATCGCCGTCGCGGCCGGCCCGGCCGCCGCCGACCCCTCCACCGTGTGGACGGTCGGTCCCAACAGCCCGCAGGCATTCAGCGCGGTGTCGAGTTCGACCAAGCTCGAACTCAACGGCATCCTGCTCACCTGCACGAACTCCACGGCCTCGGGCACCCTGTCCAGCGCGACGGGCAACCCGGCGACGGTCGGCACCATCACGTCCGTCGCCTTCAACAACTGCACGAGCCCCTTCGGGTCCGTCACCGTCCAACCGGTCACACCCTGGTCGCTGGTTGCCGAGGACTACAGCGGCGGCGTCACGAAGGGGCACGTCGGGAACGTCACCGCCCACCTTTCCGTCCTGGCGTGCACCTTCGACGTCGTGGGCAAGGCGTCCGGGAACTACAACAACGCCACCGGGCAACTGACCGTCGACAGCGTGGTCGGTGACCTGGAGGTCGCGAACTCGGTGAACTGCGGGGGCATCGCCAACAACGGCGACAACCCGAGCTTCGACTCCGTCTACGACGTCACAATCTCCGGCGGCGGCTCCCCGACCATCGTCGGAACCAACCCGCCCGCGTGAGGACACCTCGCATGACTCACGCCTGACGTGAAGCTGCCCGGCCCTCTTCCGACGGCCGGGCAGCCCAGGTCTCAGCAGCCGACGCCCCGCCAAGGTCCGGAAGGGATCGAGCAAGTCGTGACCGAGAGCGTTGCGGTGAACAGCCGCAGACCACGCATCACCTCGCACGCCGGGGCGGTGATCGCCGCCCTGCTCGTGGCCGCGGCGATCCCGGCCGAGAGCGCCGCGGCGGGGGCGCAGCCCGTCGACACGGAGATCCCGTACACCTGCCAGTTCCCTTCCGGCGGGCAGGACGTCGCGGTACGGATAACCGCCGAACTGCCGGACCGGGTGGACGCCGGCGAGGAGATCCAGCCGCAGGAGGTGGCCGTCGAGATCCGGCTCCCAGAGTCCGCGCTCTCCGACGTCTCCGCGAGCCGGCCCGCCGGGCTGAGCGCACAGGTGTCGCTCGGCACCGCCATCGCGCAGGGCCAGGACACCGCGGAGGCGGAGTGGACGGCCGCGACCGAGGGAGACGTTCCCGTTCCCGGCACGGGTGACGTCACGCTCTCCGCGCCGGGCCTGGCACCCTCGATGACGACGGGGACGCCGGGCGACCTGACCGTCGCGGCCGGCGACCTCCGCATGGACATCACCGCGAGCCCGGCCGCGGAAGACGAGGCGGCGGCGCACGAGCCGCTCTCCGTGGCCTGCTCTCCGGTGGAAGGCAGCGACGTGCTGCTGGCGAGCATTTCCGTGGCCGGCACCCAGGACGGGTCGAGCCCGCCGGCCGGCAGCCCGCCCGGCGAGGGGGGCCCCGACGACCCGGACGACCCGCGCGACGGCACGGACACCCTCACTCCGGAGAACGAGGCGGGCGAGCCGGTGTCCCCGCAGGCGCCCGGGGAACCCGAGGCAGACGCGCCGCCGTGCCCTTCGGATGTCACGGACATCCAGTCGATCTCCGCGTACATCACCGGATTCTCGAACGTCAAAAAGCTGAACGGCGCGGCCCAGTTCCCCCTGATGTGCAGCCTTTTCCTGCAGTACGCGCCCGAACTCAGAATCGAGTTTCCGTGGGCCTACATCCACGGCACCGGTGACGGCGAGCTGATGTACAAGGGGCGTGCTCAGTCACCCCCGGTGAAGGCCACCTTCCTGACTTTCGGCTTCATGCCGACGACCGCCACCATGGTCTTCGAACAGACCGGGCCGATAAGGGTCGTCGCCGACTCGAAGACCCACCTTCTGGACGTCACCCAAGGTGAGGCCACGGCCATCATCAGAGTCCCCCTGGAGATCCACATCATCGACGTACGGGTCAACGGGACGCCCTTGGACGTGGGGCCGGACTGCAGAACCTCCGGACCGGTCTGGTCCCAGGATCCCGATCCGGCACAGGACACCAAGGACCACATGGTGCTCTCCGGATTCACCTTCCGGAATCCGGACGGCAGTTTCGACGGGTACACACTCGGCAACGGCGGCACCCTGCCGGGAGTTGTCACCATCCCGCGCTTCGAGGGCTGCGGCGCGGAAGAGGACCTCGACGAGCTGTTCACCGCCTCGGTCTCCGGGCCCGGCAACTTCGTCAAGCAGACGCAGGGCGGGGCCTGCTCCTGGCGGACGCCCGACGCCGTCGGCGGCGGCTGCACCGAGGATCTCAACCCCCGGGTCATCCCCCGGGCCGAACGCTGAGGTCAACCGGCGTCCGGCCCCCGTACCGGGGGCCGGCACCGCACAGGTCACCATCCAACTGTCCAGGCGCCCATGCCCGGTTGTGCGGACGACCCTTCCCATGACCGGGGGCACGGAGTGGGCCCGACCGGAAAGGGAAGCATGAGAGCAGTCAGAACCGGGATGAAGGCGTCGCTGCTGTGTGCACTCACGGCCTTCACCGCCTTTGTCTCCTTGGGAATGTCCACGGCAAACGCCGCTTCAGTCGCCGAGCTGAACGGCTCCTGGGGCCCCTTCACCCGCTGTCCGGTCGACGACCCCAGAATGCTGGCCGCCGACGGCGATGAATTCGTCGCCCAGTGCGTGTCCTCGGCCTCGGCCAGCGGCACCGTCAAGCTCGGCAACACCGAGGTGACGGCCGGGGATTCCGACCTGCAGTTCGGCCTGGTCCAGAACACCGCGGCGGGCACCTTCGAGGTCATACCGCCCGAGGAGGGCGCGCTCGTCGCCGACCCGGCCACCGTGCCGGGCGGTCTGATCGGGCTGATGTGCCCGAGCGACATCCCGCTGGTCAGTCAGTTGTGCGAATCGATCACCAACTCCGACCTCAACCGCATCACGGCGACGATGGAGTCCGCGGGCACCCCGACGGACTTCGACCTGCTGGCGGGCGCGACCACCGGCAAGCCGATCGTGACCCTGCCGGTACGGATCCACCTGGAGAACCCGCTCCTGGCCGACGACTGCTACATCGGCTCCACCTCGAACCCGGTCCTCCTCCACCCGGCGAACATCACCGCCGCGTCCTTCGGCGCGAGCCGCTTCGACAGCGACGGCACCCCCAACCCCGCGCCGGACGCGGCGATGACCCGGATCGAACTGCAGGGCGCCGACCAGGGCGACTCCGCGTTCTCCGTGCCGGGCGCGAAGGGCTGCGGCCTGCTCGGCCTGATCGACCTGGCCGTCAACCTCAAGACCGGGCTCCCCTCGGCCGCGGGGAACAACGACCTCGTCCTGAACGACGCCTCGACGTACATAGCCGCCCTCACCGCCCCGGGCCTGGTCGTGCCGGACGACGGCAAGCTTCTCTCCCAGTACTGGCACTCCGCGGTGCGGTAAGCGCGCTCACGCGCCGCGGACGGTGGCCGGTCACGTGAAGTGGCCGGCCACCACCTCGCGTACCGGAAACACGTAGGCACAATGCCTCGGAACCGGGAATCAGAAAGCTTCCCTGCCGTGCCGTTCTTTCTTGTCAGTTACGCAGCGTTCCGCCACCGGAGTTTGTCGCCGAGTGCGCAAGCCCGCCCGTTCCTCTCCCCGCACGGCCGCCCCGGACCGCATGCTGGCAGCGGAGCCCGGTCGGTGCTCCGCCCGGGGCGGGAGGAGTCACCGCAGATGCCAGACGCAGGACCCGCCGCCCGGTTTGCCGAGCCGCCCGAGCCGCTGCCGCCGGAATTCGCCGCGATCATGCGGCCGGAACTGCCCAGCCTCGTCGAGGAAATCGCGGCGGAGATCGGAAGGGCGATCCCCGAATACGACCGGTTGCTGGCGGGCCCGTACGGGGAGGTATTGCAGCAGAGCGTCGAGCAGAATCTCTCCGCATTCGTCGAGCAGGTGGCGAACCCGAAATCCACGGCGGGCCGCATGGACGAAATGTGCCGCAGGCTGGGGAGGTTCGAGGCGTACGAGGGCCGCAGCTTCCAGTACCTGCGCTCCGCGCTGCGCATCGGCGCCCGCGTGGCGCTGCGCCGCGCGAAGACGGTGGGCGCCCGTTACACCATCTCCCCCACGCTGATGGCGATGTTCGCCGACGCCGTCTTCGCCCATGTGGACGCGACCGAGGAGCTGTGCCGCGAGGGCTACCGGGAGGCGCAGTCCGGGCCCGAGGACACCGGGGCGCGGCGGCGGCGGCTGCTGCGGCTGCTGCTGGCCGGCGGCACGGTGCCGCTGGCCCATCCGGCGCTCGCCGAGCTGGCCGACGGGGCGCGCTGGCCGCTGCCGGAGGTGGCGACGCCCGTCGCGCTGGCCGGGGACCGCGGCCCCGACACCGGGCCGCTCCACCCCGACGTGCTCGCCGAACTCGCCGACCCGCAGCCGCACCTGCTCGTGCCGGGACCGCTCACCGGGGAGCGCCGCGCGATGCTGGCCGCGGCGCTCGCCGGCTGCCGCGCGGCCATCGGCGTGACGGTGCCGCTCGCCAGGTCGGCGGACTCGCTGCGCTGGGCCCGGCAGGCGCTGGTGCACGCGGAGAGCGGCATCGTCCGCGACGAGCCGGTGTTCGCCTGCGCCGACCACCTGGTGACGCTGTGGCTCACGGCCGACCCGGCGCTCGCCGAGGAGCTGGCCCGCCGGCGGTTGGCGCCGCTGGCCGGCCACAGCCCGGTGCGCCGGGACCGGCTGGTCGACACGTTGCGGGTCTGGCTGACGACCCGCGGCACGGCGGCGCGGATGGCGCGGCTGCTGCACGTCCACCCGCAGACCGTGCGCTACCGGCTGCGCAGCCTCCACCAGCTCTTCGGCGCGCAGTTGGACGACCACGACGAGCGGTTCGCGGTGGAGGTCGCGGTACGGACGCTGCAGTTGCGGCAGCGGGGCGACGACGGCTGAGCGCCGCACGGGCGGCCCGCGGGTGGCCCGCGCCGGAGGCGGGGAACTGTCACCGGCTGACAAAAGATGCGTACGAACGCTTGCCCGGTGAGTAGTGGCGCATCCACTCTGTGTGGGCTACAACTTTCCTTCCGGTCCAGACCAGCCATGCCCACCCCGCGGGCACCGGTGCGCTCCCGGGCGCCCGCGGGTCTTCATCCGAACTGTGAGCTGCCGGCACCACCGTGCGGCAGGGCACCTGACTTGCCACACCCCCCACCGGGTCGGTGTCCCCATGCCACGCCGGCGGCGTGAGGGGTTTACCTATGCCGTCCGACGTGCAGGCGATCGCACTGGCCGAGCCGCCCGAGCCGCTGCCGCGGGAGCTGGCCGCGCTGATCCGGCCCGAGTTACCGAGCCTCTACCGGGAGATCGTCGCGGCGATCCGCGGCGCGGTGCCCGAGTACGGGCTCACGCAGGGCGAGGCGTACGACCGGGCGCTGCGGCTCGGCGTCCGGCAGTCGCTCAACACCTTCACCGACCGGGTCGCGACGCCCCGCAAGCGCGCCGCACACCTCGCGGAGGTGCACCGAAGACTCGGCCGGTTCGAGGCGCAGGAGGGCCGGAGCCTCGACGCCCTGCAGTCCGCGTACCGCATCGGCGGCCGGGTCGCGTGGCGGCGCGCGATGGTCGTGGGCGAGCGCAACCACCTCGCCTCGCAGATCATGAACGCCTTCGCCGACGCCCTGTTCGCCTACATCGACGAGCTGTCGCAGTTGGCCAGGGAGGGCTATCTGCAGGCGGAGGCGGACTCGGCGGAGCGGCTGAAGAGCCTGCGCAGGCGGCTGCTGCGGACGCTGGTCGCCGAGCCGCCGGTGCCGCGCCACACCATCGAGGACATCGCCGCGCAGGCCCGCTGGCAGTTACCGGAAGAGGTGACGCCGGCCGCGCTGGCGCCGGCGGAGCGGCTCTCGTCGCTGACCGCGCTGCCCGACGACGTACTGGCCGACACCGCCGGCCCGCACCCGTACCTGCTGATCCCCGGCCCGTTCGACGACGAGCGCCGCGAGGCGCTGGACGTGGCGCTGGGCCCGGTCGAGGTGGCCGTGGGCCTGACCGTGCCGCTGCACAAGACCGCGGACTCGCTGCGCTGGGCGCGCCAGGCGCTCGACATGGTCGAGTCGGGCGCGATCCGTGACCCTTCCCCGGTACGGGTCGAGGACCACCTGCTCACCCTGTGGCTGCTCACGGACCCCGCTCTCGTGGAGCAGATGGCCGGCCGCCAGCTCCAGCCGCTGGCCGCCGTGACGCCCGGCCGGCGCGAACGGCTGGTGGAGACGCTGCGGATCTGGCTGACGACCCGCGGCACCGCGGGGCGCATCGCGGAGCAACTGCACGTCCACCCGCAGACGGTGCGCTACCGGATGCGTACGCTCAGCCAGCACTTCGGCTCCCAACTGTCCGAGCCGGACCGGCGCTTCGCGCTGGAGGCGACGCTGCGGGCGCTGTGGCTGCGCGACCAGGCGGACCTGCCGGCCACGGGCCCGGTCACGAGCCCGGTCACGAGCCCGGTCACGAGCCGGGTCACGGGCTCCGTCCCGGGCCGGGTCACGGGGCGCGCCGAACCGCCGGGCTGAGGCACGCGGGCCGGGGCCGGCGGACCGGCCGCGCGGGCGGCGGCCCGCCGCGCTCAGCCGGCCTTGGGGATGTCGAACATGCCGGTCAGCTTCAGCGCGAGCGCCACGTCCCCGGTGACCTTCAACTTCCGCTTCATGAACAGCTTGACGGGCCCGGCGTTCCCGGACGTGACCTTCAGGAACTCCTCGTCGCCCATCTCCAGCGTCACCCGCGGCCGGTCCTCGCCCCGCCCCTCCCGCACCGCACAGGCGCCGCCCGAGACGGCGACGTCGTAGACCACCTCGGTCACGCCCGCGATCCGCCAGCGGATGACCGCCTGAAGGTCCCCGGCCCGCTCCGGCCTGAACTGCTGCGCCATGCGCCCGAAGACCTCCCGGATGACCCGGCCGCGCAGCGCCTCGTCCCGGGCCAGTTCCCCGATCTCCCGCGCGGACAGGCCCTTGACGATGCCCGCGTACTCCTCGGGGGACACCGCGGCGAGATCCAGGCCCGCCAGTCCCGACGTGTCGTCGGCCATCTGCACACCCCATCTTTCTTACCGAACAGTAAACTTACTGGAGAGTTAAATATAGGAGCGGGCGGAGTAGGCTCGCAAGCGTGACCGAAAAGCGCAGGCAGCGGCTCCCCCGCCAGGTGCGGGAGCAGCAGATCATCGACGTGGCCGTACGGGTCTTCTCCAAGCGCGGCTACCACGCGGCCTCCGTGGACGAGATCGCCGAGCTGGCCGGGATCTCCAAGCCGATGGTCTACCTGTATCTGGAGTCCAAGGAAGGGCTCTTCAACGCCTGCCTGCGGCGCGAGGCGACCCGGCTGGTGGCCGCGTTCCAGGGGGCGGCGGACGGGGTGCTCGCGCCGGAGCTGCGGCTGCGGGCGGGGCTGCACGCGTTCTTCACGTTCGTCTCCGAGCACCGCGACGGGTGGGTCGTGCTGCACCGGCACGCCGCCGAGTTGAGCGCGGCCATCGCCGCGGAGTCGGCAGGGGCGCGGCGATCGGTGATGGCCGAGGTCACCGCGCTGGTACGGACCGCGATCGAGGAGAACGGCGGGCCGGCCCGACTGGGGGACGAGGACGCCGAGTTCGTCGCGCACGCCATCGTGGGCGCGGCGGACGCGCTGACGGACTGGATGGCCGAGCACCCCGCCGAGTCGCCGGAGGGCATGACGCAGCGGCTGATGAACATGATCTGGGTGGGCATGCGCAACGTGCTCGGCGGCGAGACGTGGACGCCGCCGGCCGGAGCGTGACCGGACCGCGCACCCGGACCCGTTTCCTGCCCTCCTGCCCTCCTGCCCTCCTGCGCCTGCCGGCCTGCCCGTTCGGGTCCCCGCGCGGCAGCGTCAGCACAGGGGCGTGACCGCGCCGCGCAGGTGCTCGCGGGCGCCGTCCGCGGCGCGTACGTCGAATACCCAGCCGTCCGGCGCGCGTTCGGCGTGTTCCGTACGTTCTGCCCGGAAGCCCACCGTCGCCGGCAGCAGCACCGGCGCGCGGAACGCCACGTCCACCGCGTACGCCTCCGGCAGTCCGGCCGCCAGCGCCGCCAGGCAGCGCGCCTTGGTCCACATCCCGTGCGCGATCGCCCGCCGGAAGCCGAACAGCCGGGCGGCCAGCGGGTGCAGGTGGATGGGGTTGCGGTCGCCGGAGGCGGCGGCGTACGCACGGCCCAGCGAGCCCGGCAGGCGCCAGCTCTCCTGCCGCGCCGCGCCGGTGAACTCCGGCGCGGCGGCCTCCGCAGCCTCCGCGGCGGAAGACTCGCCCGTGCCGGGGCCGCGGCTGAGGTACGTGCTGGTCGAGCGCCACACCGTCTCGCCGCGCAGCCGCGCGTGGGCGGTGACGGGGAAGGCGGTGCCCCTGGGGTGCGGCTGCGCCGGGCCCGTCGCGACGGCGTACGTCAGCCGCTCGCCGGCGCCGACGGGGTGCAGGTGCTCGACGCGGTTGGCGAGGTGGACGAGACCGGGCAGCAGGAAGGGGAAGTCGCGGGCGGCCATGAGGGACATGGCGAGCGGGAAGGCCACGACGTGCGGGTACGTGGCCGGGAGCCGGCCGTCGTCGGGGAAGCCGCAGACGGCGGCGTAGCGCCGCAGCCGGGCGGGGTCGGGGCGGACGTCGGGGAGCACGAGGCGCCGCGCGGGGACGGCACTCCCCCGGCGCTTCGGCACCACCGCCCTGCCGTACAGCGGCAGCAGCCGCGGCGCTCTGCTCAGCTCCCGTGTCTCCACCTCACGCCCCCAGCAGCGACTGGCCGCACACCCGCAGCACCTGCCCCGTCACGGCCCCGCTCCCCGGCGCCGCGAGATACGCCACCGCCTCCGCCACGTCCACCGGCAGGCCGCCCTGCTTCAGGCTGTTCATGCGGCGGCCAGCCTCGCGGACGACCAGCGGGACGGCCGCGGTCATCCGCGTCTCGACGAACCCGGGCGCGACCGCGTTGACCGTCACGCCGCGTTCGGCCACCGCCGGGGCCATCGCCCGCACGTAGCCGATGAGGCCCGCCTTGCTCGCCGCGTAGTTGGTCTGGCCGACGTTGCCCGCGATGCCGCTGATCGAGGAGGTGCACACGATCCGGCCGTCCGCGCGCAGCAGGCCCTCGCCGAGGAGGCGCGTGGTGAGGGTCTCGACGGCGGTGAGGTTGACCTCGACGACCGCTGACCACTGGTCGGCGCTCATCCGCCCCAGCGTCTTGTCGCGGGTGATGCCCGCGTTGTGCACGACGACGTCGATACCGCCGTGGTGTTCGTCCAGGTACGCGGCGAGCCGGTCCGCGGCGTCCGGCGCGGTGATGTTCAGCTCCAGCGCGTCACCGGCGACCCGGGCCGCCGTCCGCGCCAGCTCCGCGCCCTGCACGGCGACGTCCAGGCACACCAGCCGCGCCCCGTCGCGGTGCAGCGTCCCGGCCACCGCCGCGCCGATCCCCTGCGCCGCGCCCGTGACCAGCGCCGTCTTCCCGGCCAACGGCCGCTCCCAGTCCGCCGTCCGCGGCACCTGCGCCGCGCCGGTGACGCGCAGCGCCTGCCCCGAGACGTACGCCGAGCGCGCCGACAGCGCGAAGCGCAGCGTCGACTCCACCCCGCCCTCCGCGCCCGGCGCGACCAGCAGCAGGTGCGCCGTCGACCCGCCCCGCAGCTCCTTGCCCACCGACCTGGTGAACCCCTCAAGCGCCCGCTGCGCCACCGCCTCCGCGGGCCCCGCGGCGTCCTCGGGCGGTGTGCCGACGACCACCACGCGCCCGCAGGGGGCGAGTTCGCGGACCCGGGGGTGGAAAAAGCCGTAGAGCTCCCGCAGCCGGGCGGAGGAGCCGATGCCGGTGGCGTCGAAGACCAGCGCCCCGGCCCGTACGGGCGGCTCGGCGGGCGCGTCCGCGCCCGTCACCTCCGCGCCCGCCGCGTCGAGCAGTTCACGCAGCGTCTTGTGCATCCGGCCGCCCGCCGCGCCGCCGAGCACCACAGGACCGCGCGCCACGGGCTGCCCCGGCCGGTACCGCTCCAGCCGCGCGGGCCGCGGCAGCCCGAGCCGCTTGGCGACGAAGGCGCCGGCTGTGCCGCTCGTGAAATTCAGGTAGCGATCGGCCATTGGCTTTCCCCTTACGCCTGAGTAAGTTTACTCCGGAGTAAGGAAGCGTAGGAACGGACCCCCCGCGGCACAAGCGCCCGCGGGGAAGCGCGGGAGGGAGCGCGGCGATGACGATACCGGCGAAGACGGGCGGGCGCGGCGGCCCTGGCGTGCGCCGTGTCGCGATCGTCGGCGGCAACCGCATCCGTTGCTTTGAGCTGCAGTAGCTCTCAGCCTTCCGGGCATTTCTGCCCGGGAGGTCCGTCTCGTCACCAGAGCGTGAGGGCTCCGGCTTGGGTACGGTCTCTCGTTTCCGTCTGCCGCTGGTGCGGCAGGGCTGCGCCACCTGCCCGCCCCGCCGTGGCCTTGCGGCGGCGGCGGGTGGCACGGGTCTTATGGTCGGCTCCGCGAGGCTTCGACACCGCCGGGGCGGTGTCCTGGTCTCCGGCCACTCCGGTACCAGTTACTGCGGCCGCCGCGAGGGCGACGAGGTTGCGTGCGGCGTTGGCGTCCCGGTCCATGACCAGGGGGCATTCTTCGCAGTCGAAGATCCGGATATGCAGCGGCAGCTTGGCTTTCGTCGCGCCGCACCCGGAACAGGTCCTGGAGGAGGGGAACCACCGGTCGGCGGCCAGGATGCGGCAGCCGTTCCGCCGGGTCTTGTAGGTGAGCTGGCGGCGGATCTCCCCGAAACCGGCGTCGGCAATGCGGCGGGCCAGGCGCCGGTTCCGGAGCATTCCGGCGACGTTGAGGTCCTCGATCACGACGATGCCGTACTCGGCCGCCACGCGGGTGGTGAGTTTGTGCAGGGCGTCCTCACGGAGGTTCGCCACCCGGTGGTGCACGGTGTTGCGGGCGGCGTTAGCCTTCTCCCACCGTCTGGACGGCTTCTGGCCGGTTCTGCGGTCCGGGCCCTGGCGGCGGGAGACGGTGCGGGAGGCGCGGCGCAGCTGCTTCAGCGCCACCTCCAGGTGCCCGGGGTTGGGTACTTCGCGGATCTTGCCGGTGCTGTCGGCCATCACCGCCAGGGTCTTCACGCCCAGGTCGATGCCGACCGCCGTATCGGGGTGTGCGACCCGTTCCAGGTCGCGCTTGGCCTCGGTCTGGAGCGAGACGAACCAGCGGCCCCGCTCGTGCCGGACGGTGGCCGAAAGGATACGGGCCGTCCCCGCCCGGAGGCGGGCGAGGAGGTTACCGGTGGGCTCGTGGACACGGATCTTGCCAAGCCTCGGGAGGGTGACGTGCCTGCCGTCCGTGTCGATGCGGATGGTGCCGGTGGTGAACCGGCACGCCAGACGCGCCTTGCGCTTCACCTTGAAACGCGGCATCCCCACCGCACGGCCCCTGCGCCTGCCCTGCTTCGACTGCACATAGTTGTCGAACGCGGCGGCGGCGTTCGACAGGCCGGTGGAGTACGCCTCCTTGGAGTTCTCCTGCCACCAGGCGGCAAACCTGGGGTCGGTGCGCTTGGCGGCGTTGAACACCATGCGCAGCGCGGGCAGCGACCACGGCCGCCATGGCGTCAACTGCTCCTCACCGATCCCATAGGACTCCTCCGCGCGGCGCTGCCACCACGACGCCATCACCCAGCCCACAGCCCAGTTGTAGGCGGCCCGCGCCGCACCGCAATGCGAGCGCAACGCCTGCTCCTGGGCAGTGTTCGGGTCCAGCGCGAAACGGTACGCCTGCACCACGAAACCCGGCCGCGGCCGGAACCTCCCACTCACTCGGCACCCTCACCCCCAGCTTCGGCAATCCCCCACCGCACCCAACGAGCATCACCCGCAAGGGTCACGCATTCGACGAAGGAACTCCCGCTCCAATCCGGGGAGGTCAAACACCAGACCCGCACCGGCAAGAGCACGCCATGACCCACCGCCCCAGTCCGAGGACTCCAAGCCACCACCACACAAGCCGACACAGACCGAGACCTACTGACGGACTGCCCAGCAAGCCTGAACCTCCGCTACCCGAAGGAGCGAACATGGGCGTACGAAAGGACCTCAAGACCGCGCAGAAACGCTCGGACCTCGGCGAGCGCGCCCCCGTGGAGGTGACCACCGGCAACGGCGTCGTCCGCCAGGCCGCCGTCCCCGCGCTCGCCGCGCCGCACCCCGCCCGCGGCAGCGCCGTCGCCGACATCCCCTACACCAACGCCGCCGAGGACCCCGGCGCCGTGGTCATCCGCCGCAAGACCGGCGGCCGTTGGGTCCCGGTGACCGCCGCGGCGTTCGCCGAGGAGGTCACGGCGGTGGCCAAGGGCCTCGTCGGCGCCGGGCTCGAACCCGGCGGCCGGGTCGCGATCATGTCCCGTACCCGCTACGAGTGGTGCGTGCTGGACTTCGCCGTCTGGGCGGCCGGCGGCCAGTCCGTCCCCGTGTACGCCACCTCCTCGGCCGAGCAGGTCGCGTGGATACTGGAGGACTCCGGCACCCGCTTCGTCGTCACCGAGACCGCCGCCAACGAGCAGACCGCCCGCACCGCCGCCGCGGATGCGCGCATCTGGCAGCTCGACGCCGGCGGCCTCGACGACCTCAAGGCCCTCGGCCGGGACGTACCCGACGAGACGGTCGCCGAGCGCCGCGCCGCCCTCACCCCCGGCACCATAGCCACCCTCTGCTACACCTCCGGCACCACCGGCCGCCCCAAGGGCTGCGTCCTCACCCACGGCAACCTGCACGCCGAGGCCGCCAACAGCGTCGAGCTGCTGCACCCCATCTTCAAAGAGGTCACCGGGCAGACCGCGGCCACGCTCCTCTTCCTGCCGCTGGCCCACATCCTCGGCCGCACGATCCAGATCGCCTGCCTGTCCGCGCGCATCGAGCTGGGCCACTGGCCGTCGATCAAACCCGACGAGCTGCGGCCGGAGTTCAAGGTCTTCAAGCCCACGTTCCTCGTCGGCGTCCCCTACCTCTTCGAGAAGATCCGCGACACCGGACGGGAGATGGCCGAGAAGCTCGGCCGCGGCTCGTCCTTCGACCGCGCGGACCGCATCGGGGTGCGCTTCGGCGAGGCGCACCTGAACAAGTTCCTCGGCACCGGCAAGGGCCCGGGCCTCGGGCTCACGCTGGCCTGGGGCCTGTACGAGCTGCTGGTCTACCGGCGCATCCGCAAGGAGCTGGGCGGCAAGCTCTCGTACGCCATCAGCGGCGGCTCCCCGCTCGACCGCGACCTCAACCTCTTCTTCTACGCCGCGGGCATCGTCATCTACGAGGGCTACGGCCTCACCGAGACCTCCGCCGCCGCCACCATCACCCCGCCGCTGCGCCCCCGCCCCGGCACGGTGGGCCGGCCGCTGCCGGGGACGGCGATCCGCATCGCGGACGACGGGGAGGTGCTGGTCAAGGGCGGCATCGTCTTCGGCGAGTACTGGCACAACCCGGCGGCGACCGGGGAGGTGCTGGCGGACGAGTGGTTCGCGACCGGCGACCTCGGCGCGCTGGACGACGAGGGCTATCTGACGATCACCGGCCGGAAGAAGGACCTCCTCATCACCACCGGCGGCAAGAACATCTCACCTGCGGTGCTGGAGGACCGGCTGCGCAGCCGCCCTCCGGTGGGGCAGGTGCTGGTCGTGGGCGACAAGCGGCCGTACGTGGCGGCGCTGGTGACGCTGGAGCCGGAGGCGGTGGCGCACTGGCTGGCGGTGCGCAAACGGCCGCGGGACACGCCGGTCGCGAAGCTGCGGGACGACCCGGAGCTGCGGGCGGAGGTGCAGCGGGCGGTGGACTTCGCGAACGAGGCGGTGTCGCGGGCGGAGTCGATCCGCGGGTTCGTGATCGTGGAGGGGGAGTTCACGGAGGAGAACGGGCTGCTGACGCCGTCGATGAAGGTGAAGCGGCACGCGGCGGAGGAGGCGTACGCGGCGGAGATCGAAGGGCTCTACGAGGGGTGAGCCGCTGCGGTGACCCGCCCGCCCGGGTCACCGCCACCCGCTCAGTCCCCGCCCGCTCACCGCCGCGTGAAGCTCGCCGGCTGTCCGCCACCGCCGGGGAGACCCGCGCCGCCCTCGGCCTCCTCGATGCCGTCCGTGATCTCCTCCAGCTCGTCCAGGCCGGGCGCCTGGGAGCCGATGTCGAAGCCGGCGCGGATGAGGACCATCGTGTCCGGGTTCGCCGGGGACGGGAACGCGAGCGACTGCACGTAGCCGTCGTCGCCCTCCTGCGTCACGACCTTCCAGCGCACGAGGTAGCCCGTCTCGCCGGCGACCTCGACCTCGCCGGACTCCACCTCGTCGTGCGAGGTGATCCCGCCGTACGACTCCTCGCCGTACGACGCCTCGGCGTTGGGCTCGATGTCCCTCTCGGCGACGCGCTTCGGGCTGGTCGCGTCGATGCCGAGGGCGAGGGCGGGCACGGAGTTCAGCCCGCCGCGTACGCAGGTGGTCTTCGGCGCCGTCGGGCACTTGTACTCGCCGACCGACACCGACGCGCCGATCTGCGAAGACTGTCCCTTCCAGCCGTCCGGCACCGGGATCTTGATGCCGCTGGCCAGGTCGGTGGCGAAGCCGTCCTCGCTGGGGATCTCCAGCGGCGGCTGCCCGCCGTCGGGGTCGTCGGGGTCCTGGCCGCCGTCGTCGGGGTCCTGCGGCCCGGGCGACCGGTCGGGGCCGCCGCCCGGGCCGCCGCCGGAGCCGCCGTCCGAGTCGCCCCCGGAGCCGCCGCCAGGACCCTCGCCGGGGCCGGGCGAACGGGGCTCGCCGTCCGGCCCGTAGACCACAGGACCGCCGCCGCCGGCCTCGTCGCCGTCGTCGCCGCCCCACAGCGCGTACCCGCCGGCGATGCCGCCGCCGACGAGCGCCGCGGCGGCCACGCCTATCGCGATGCCGACCGCGAGCGGGCGCCGGCCGGTCCAGCGCTTCTTGCCGTACGGACCCTCGGGGCCGAGCGGTTCCGCGTGCCCGCCGGATATGACTTCCGTGGGGGCCTCGTGCATGCCGCCGGGCGGAGCGTCCTGCGGGACTGCCCCGGGGACCGGGGGCGCCGCGGGCGCTTCCGGGCCCTTGCCCCCGTCGGCGGCTCCGCCGGACCCTCCGGGCCCGTCAGTCCCGGTGTCCCCGGCGTCCCCCGCGGGGCTCTGCGCAGGGACATCTGGGGCGACAGCAGCGGGCCTGACCTCGTCCGTCCAGCCTTCACCGTCCCACCTCCGCTCCCTCGGCGACTCGTCGTCGCTGCGGTCCGGGTCGGGATACCACCCTGCGGGTGCCATGCCACTCATGCATGCAGGCTATCGGGGCTCCCTGAAAACCGGATGAGAGCGGTCTGAGCCATGTGCCTGTCCAACTGCGCAATCTCTCAGCTTGCTGGTTCTCCGGGCTCGGAAGGTTCGGGATGAGAAGTCTGTTGAGGCGAAGAGGCGGGGGGGTACGGGACCCCCCCGGGAGGAGCGGAAGCCGATGAGCCTTCGCCAGTTCGAGTACGCCCTGGCAGTTGCCGCGGAGGGCTCGGTGACGGCGGCGGCGGAGTCGCTGCACGTCGCCCAGCCGTCGATGTCCCAGCAGATCCGCAGTCTGGAACGCGACCTCGGCGTGACGCTGTTCGCCCGCACGCCGGCCGGACTGGTGCCCACCGCCGTCGGCCGGGCGTTCCTGCAAGAGGCGGAGGTCGCGGTGAGCGCGGCGCGGCGGGCCAGGGCAACGGCCAGGGCCGGAGCGAGTGACCTGGTGGGAGAGCTGGTGGTCGCGGCGCAGCTCGGCTTCGGCACGCGGCAGTTGCCGGGTGCGCTGAGCGTGCTGCGGCGCCGCTTTCCGCGGCTGGAGGTCACCGTTTTCGAGGAGTCGAGCTCCGCTGAGCTGGACCGGTTGTGCCGCAGGGGCGTGCTGGACCTCTCCCTGATGGCGGCATGCGAGCGGAGCCCCGCGGACGCGCACCGCCTCGGCGAGGAGGAGTTCGTCGTGGTGCTGGGCGCCGGACACCGGCTGCTCGCCGCCGAGCGGGTCGGGCTGCGTGAGCTGGGGGGCGAGCCGTGGGTCAGGTTCGATCGCGATAGCGCGCTCGACGGCGTGCTGCTGAACGTGCTGCTGAACAACGATCTGACCCCTGCCACGGCCGCCCGCGTGTCCCAGACGGCGACGGCCGTGCGCTGGGCCGCCCACGGGCTGGGGGTGACGCTCGTCCCGGCCTCCGCGGTGCCCCGCGGTTATGAGCACCTCGCGCGTGCGGTGCAGCCGGCCGTGGCCCAGCCTGTCATCGCCGTGGTCCCCTCCGGCGCGAGCCCGGCGGCGACGGCTCTGCTCACGCTCCTGCGCCAGGAGACCTGGGACAGCTCCGCTTCCTTTCACCGGTCAGGTGCCGGGACCGGTGGGCTTCACGATGAGATTCCCGCGGCGAACGCCGCGAACAGTTCGTCCTGAGCCGTGAATTACGGAGGTGCGAATTGCGGCGGCGTCAGTTTCTGGGGAATTCGCCGCCGTCCACGGAGAAATAAGCCCCGGTGAGCCAGCTCGCCCGGTCGGACACGAGGAACAGCACCGCGTTGGCGATGTCGTCGGGCTGGCCGACGCGCCCGAGCGGGGGTGTGGCGCTCGCGACCGATTCCTCCGATTCCCCGTCCTCGCCCGCCCACCGCTTCCGCGTCTCCTCGCCGCCTGGGGTGGCGGTCCTGCCGGGGCCCAGGGCGTTGACCCGGACTCCGAACGGCGCCAGCTCCGCGGCCAGCGCCCGGCTGTAGCTCTCCAGCCCCGCCTTCGCCGCCTGGTAGTGCGCGAACACGGGCAGCGGCGGGAGGAGCGCGGCCGTGGAGATGTGCACGATCGCCCCCGAGCCCCGTTCCCGCATCCCCGGTGCCAGCAGCGCGTTCAGCCGCACCGCCGCCAGGAGGTTCAGGTCCAGCGTGTCCTGCCAGTCCTCGGCAGGTATCGACATGGCACTGCCACCTTCGCTGGCCCCCGCCCCGCCCGCGTTGTGGACCAGGATGTCCACCCCGCCGAGCGTCTCCCGTACGGCCCCGGCCAGTGCCTCCGTACCGGCCCGTGTCCGGATGTCGGCTGTCACGAAGTCCGCCCCCTCCGGCGCCGTGTACGTGGTCGACCTGGCGGTGGCCAGGACCTGGGCGCCCGCGTCCAGGAGCTGGCGCACGACCGCCGCTCCGATTCCGCGGGAACCACCCGTCACCAGGGCTCGCATTCCCGTGAGTTCTCGCTTCTCAGACCCGTTCTCGACCGTGGTCATGCCGCTGTTCCTCTCGATTGCATGCTCGTTCTCCCGGCGCAACAAGAATCAACGCGGATTCACGGTACGCCGGGAAAAGAACGAGCAGCAAAGACGAAATGCCAGCAGGCGCTATAGGGAATCCCTATGGCAGGGTCGTCACGTGTCGCGGTCAGAAGGAGAGCCAGGTACCCGCAAGACCCTGCTGCCCCACCCCCGCCCGGGAGTAGTCGCAGACGCCCTCGCCGAAGACGGCCAGCAGCCGCCGCCACTCGGCGTCCGTCCACGTCACGCCGTACTCGCTCGCGTACGCATCCCGCCGCGGCGGCTCCGTACGGCACTTGATCACGTCCGTGGCGATGTCCTCGCCCGCGACCTCGCGCGGGAAGGAGTTCGACGGGTAGAGCCGCTCGCAGGTGCTGTCCGGGTCGCGGTCCAGCGCCTCGGCGACGAACCGGGGCTCGGCGTCGCGGGTGTTGCACCCCTCGCGCAGCTCCGCGGGCTTCGCCGCCACGATCTTGTCGATGCGCGGTGCGGCGGAGCTGTCCGCGGCGAGGTCGGTGAGCCAGCGGTCCATCATCGTGATCGAGTGGCGGACCAGCGGGCTGGCGGTGCTCTGGCCGCCGTAGCGGCTGTCCTCCATGACGGTGACCATGTTGGCCGAGGTGCCGTTGGCCTTCTGCAGCCGCTTGCGCACGGACAGGTCGTAGTAGCGCAGGTGGGTGTCGCCCTCGGGCTTGTCGTCGACGTACGCGCGGTAGGTGATGATCGGCACGTCCTTCAGGCCGCCGCCGCCGTTGGTGAGCCGGCCGGTGCGGTACGCGATGCGGGTGGCGACCGGGTCGGCAATGGTACGGGCGGGGACGATGCGGGCGTCGTGGTCGTAGCCGCCGACGCGCTCGTTCAGCTCCAGGAACTGCTCCTTGTCGATGGTGCCGTCGGCCAGGGCGCCGAGGCCGTACTGCACGCCGACGTTGTCGAGCGGGCGGCGGGCGAAGCCGGTGCGGGGGTCCGGGCCGTAGACGTTGATGGCGTGGTCGTAGAGGTCGCAGCGCGCGCCGCCGGGGTTGGTCTCCGGGTCGTACTGCAACTCCTCCGGCAGCACCCCGCAGTTGCCCGTCGGGTCGATGCGGGCGGCGTCGCCCCGGGTGCCGGTGGCCACCGCGTACGAGGCGAAGCCGGTGACGGCGCGCTTCTGCTCCTCGGTCCAGGCCACGTCGGTGCCGCCGGCGAAGTACTCGGTGAGCAGGCGGGTGTCGGTGACGCGGTTCGTCATCGCGAAGCCGACGTCGGGGAAGGAGCAGGCGGGCAGGATGCCGTCGAGGATGCCGGGATAGTTGTCGACGATCTGGTACGCCTGGTACGAACCGCCGGAGCAGCCGAAGCCGATGGTGTGGTCGACCGGCCCGTACGCCTCGGTGAACCGCTCCTTGACCATCATCGCGGTCTCGGCGGCGGTGAGGTCGTGGCAGTTGGCGCCGAAGACGTTGAGGGACGACGACATGACGGCGTACCCGCGGCCGAGCATGAAGGCGTCGGTGACGCCGCCGGTGGTGTTGCCCTGCCGGTACCAGCCGCCGATGCAGCCGCCGCCCAGGGTGTAGACGGCGCGGCCGTTCCAGCCGGCGGGGCGGGTGCGGGGGTCGGGGGCGGGCTCGGCGAGGGGGTCGTGGAGGACCGTGGACTGGTAGATGGCGCGGTTGGCGGTGCCGGTCTCCATGCGCACGATGAACGGGACGGTGCGGCCGGTGGAGGTGGTGGTCCGGTCGAGGTCGGCGGGGTAGGCGGTGGCGCCGGCGGGCCAGGCGGTGTAGACGCCGGCGGTGTTCCGGTAGAAGTAGTCGACGCGGGTCTTCGCGGAGCAGTCGGCGTCGAGGGGCGCGCCGAGGGTGCCGCCGACGACGGGCAGCCGGAAGGTGCCGGTCTCGCAGACGAAGGGCTGCTGGTGCGGACCGGAGAAGACGGGGCCCTGCGCGGGGTGGCCGGTGAGCGTGAGTTCGGCTGCGGGGTGGCCGGGAGCGGTGGCGGTGACGGTGTTGGGCCCGTCGCGTACGCCGTCCACGACCCCGGAGAGGGCGCCGGGTCCGTCGGGAGCGAAGAGCGGGGTGACGTCCCGCCCGTTGAGCTCGATGCGGACGTCGCCGGGTTCCGGGGCGGTGACGCGGAGCAGGGCGTCGCCGCCGGTGACGGAGCCGGGGCGGCCGGAGAGCACGTCGACGTCGAGCGGTGCGGCGGCCTGGGGCGCGGCGGCCTGGGCGGTGAGGGGGAGGGCGAGGAGGGCGGCGAGTGCGGCGGAGAGGGGGACGAGCAGAGCACGGCGTGGGCGCATGCAGGGTCCTCCGGTTCGTAGCGGCCAACACTTGACCGTACGCGCTCAATATCATTCCCCGAAAGATGCCATCCCCCGCCCCACAGGCCCGCCCCATTCCGCACCGCGGTCACGGTGCGTGAGCCTCCGACCAGAGCAGTCCGGGAGGCGGGATCGGGCGCGAGCCCTCACGCTGGACGAGTATGAGAAGAGCGCGAGGTTCTGGCATACCCCGGCGCCCGTCGCACTGGGCGGCCACCGGAGCCGGAGCCGCGATCGCGGCGGGCCTGACCACGCTGGCCCTCGCCGGGACCCTGCCCCTGCGCGCCGACCCCGGCCCGGACACCCCGGCACCGCACACCTCCGTCCACCGCCTCTCCCTGGCCGACGTGCTCCAGCCGCCCATCGTCACCCGCGAGCAGTGGGGCGCCGATCCGCGCCTCCTGGACCAGAAACCGCACTACGCGGACGCCGCGCACGCCGTGGTCCTCCACCACACCGGCCACTCCAACGACAACGACTGCGCGGACAGCGCCGCCCTCGTACGCGACATGTACGCCACGCACGCCGTCGCCAAGGGCTGGGGCGACCTCGGCTACAACTTCCTGGTCGACAAGTGCGGCACGATCTTCGAGGGCCGCAAGGGCGGCGTGGACCGCCCGGTGATCGGAGCCCACACCCTGGGCCTCAACAAGGGCACGACCGGGATCGCCGCGATCGGCACGTACACGGAGGGCGTGCCCGTGCCGAAGCCGCTGCAGAAGTCCGTGGCAGCGCTCATCGCCTGGAAACTCGGGCTCACCGGCACCACCCCCGCCGCCCGCGCCCGGCTCGTCTCGACGAGCAGCAGCAGCCGGTTCCCGAAGCGCAGCCACGTCAGACTGCCGACGGTTTTCGGCCATATCACGGGGTTTGAGACGGATTGCCCCGGGGAGGCGCTTCTGCAGGCGCTGCCCACGCTGCGCAAGGAGGCGACCCGCCTGCAGAGCGAGGCGAAAGCCGTGGTCCACAAGCACCGCCAACAGTACGGAGACGCGGCCGGCGTACGCCCGGGAAGGCAAACCCGCTGAGAGCCGAAACCCGGGCAAGGTACTATGCCGGAGAGCGAGCCGGCCTCGGCCATGCGCCTGTAGCTCAGGGGATAGAGCGTTCGCCTCCTAAGCGAAATGTCGCAGGTTCGAATCCTGCCAGGCGCACAGAGCTTGAGCAGCAAAAATGCCCCCTCCAAGATCACGGAGGGGGCATTCTCGTGCCCGTTTACGCCAACCGGTACGCCAACGGGCGGTCAGGAGAGCTGGTCACCGAGGCGCCGCAGGGCCTTCCGCTGCTCGTCCAGCGACGCGTGGGCGTAGACCTTCATCGTCACTCCGATATCGCTGTGGCCGACGATCTGCCGCACGATGTGCGGCGGCACCCCGAGGTCGAGCAGGAGCGAGACGGCCGAGTGCCGGAGGTCGTGAAACCGGATCTCGACCCCGAGGCGTTCCCGGAGGGGATGCCAGCTCCGCCGGAGGTTGTCCGGCTCGACGGGTGTCCCTACACGAGTCGTGAAGACAAGGCCGCAGTCCTTCCACACCTCACGGGCGGCGGCCCGCTCCCACTCCTGCCGCTCGCGATGCCCGGTGAGCGCCTTTGCCACGATCGGAGGCAGGGGGATGGTGCGCTCCGACGACTCCGTCTTGGGCCTGACGAGGGTCAGCCGTCCCTCGACGCGCTGCAGCGACCGATCCACGGTCAGCGTGTCCCGGTCGAGGTCTACTGCATCCCAGCGGAGCCCCAGGATCTCGCCCCGCCTCATCCCCATGACGAGGGCGAGCACGTACAGGGCGTAGAAGCGGTCCCGCTCCGCTTCCCGGAGCAGGCGGCGGGCCTCGGCGACGCTGAGCCCCTTTCCCGAGCTGTACGCGGGCGTGGGCACCTGGACGAGCTGGGCCACGTTCCGCACGATCAACTCTTCGCGGACGGCGTTCTGCAGCGCGTTGCGCAGCACGGCATGAGTGAACTGCACCATGCGGCGGGAGAGGAACGAGCTGCAACACTCCCCCGCCGCGCAGCACTCCGGCTCGTCCCGAGAGGCGTCCCGGCCGTGCTTGCAGCACTGGCACTCGGTGGACACCCGCCGGAGCCACGTGCGCACTTCAGCGGCCCGCAGCGTCCGGAGCTTCTTGCGTCCCAGACCGGGGATGAGGTGGACCCGTACGACGCTCTCGTAGCCCTGGTACGTCTTGGGGCGCCGGTTCGGCCGGACCACGGTGGCCAGCCAGTAGGTCAGGTACTCCTCCATCTTCGCGTTCGTGTCCGGCACGGGGATTCCCTTCGAGTCCTGCGCCTGCAAGCCGGTGAGCTTGTCGCGGACTTCCTCGCGCGTCTTGCCGTAGACGGAGACACGCTTGCGGACTCCGCTCCTCGTCGTGACATACGCGCGGCCGTGGTACGTCCCGTCCTTGCGGCGGGTGATGCTGCCTTCGCCGTTGGCACGCTTGGCCATCAGGAACCGTCCTCCATTCGCTGACGCATGTAGGTGTCCACTTCGCCGGCGGGGATCCGGCGTGAGCGGCCGATCGTGAAGCTGGAAAGCTGACGGGACCGAATGAGGTCGTAGACCTTGCTGCGGCTGATTCGGAGCGCAGACATCACCTCAGGGACGGTCAGCGCTCCGAGGGCGGGGACGGCGGAAGACTGCGCGGTGACGCTGTGACGGGTGTGACTGATCACTCCGGTGCCTCCTCCTGGTTCGGGACGACGTAGCCGCCGGACTGCCGGATGAGTTGGACGTCGTTGGCCATGCGGGCGCAGGTCTGCCGGACGAGGTCCGGGGCCAGGCCGGTGGCCTGGGTGATCTGCTTGGGTTTGGCGCCGGGGTGGTCGCGGACGTAGCGGAGGATGATTGCGCGGGTCTGGTTGAGGGTGTGGTCGGCGGCGGGGCCTTCGAGGAGCTGCCAGGCACCGGCCTGGGAGTGGAAGCGAAGGGCGTATTCCGCTTCGTCCACGTCGCGGCCAGTGACGTGGAGGACGCCGTCGGCTTGGCCGCGGGAGCGTTTGAGGACCAGCGTGGCGTCGGCGGCGCCGGCCAGGCCGTTGGTGCCGGAGACTTCGGTGAGGAAGTCGTCGGAGCCTGCCTTGCGTACGTGGTGGACGAGGACGACGGCGATGCCGTAGTGGTCGGCCAGGCGTTTGGCGTGGCCGACCGCGGCGTAGTCGGCATCGTAGGCGGAGGTGCCGGGGGCGGAGGGGCCGCGCATCTTCGCGAAGACGTCGATCACGATCATGCGGGCGTCCGTGTGCCGCTCGACCCATTGGGCGATTGCCTCCCCGCCGCCCTGTGGGAGGGGTGGGCAGGAGGTGGCGAGGGTCAGGGTGCCGGGTGCGGGGGTGGAGTCGAGGAGCTTGCGCATGCGGGTCTGGAGGCGTCGCGGGGTGTCCTCCAGGGCGAGGTAGAGCACGGGGCCGCCGTCTACGGGGATGCTGTCCATGGCCTGTCCGCCGGCTGCGACGGCGAGGGCCAGGCCGAGGGAGAGCCAGGACTTGCCGACCTTCGGCGGGCCGGCCAGGAGGTTGACGCCCTCGGAAATGATCCCGGGGACCGCCCAGCGGGGCTCCGGGAACTCCGTGGCCATCAGCTCGTCGGCGGTCCAGGCGGTACAGATGCGCTGTTGTGCTGGCTGCAGTGGGGTGGGCTCCGGGCCGGGTGGGACGGAGTGCAGGTGGGGCAGGGTGGCGCTCATGCTGCCCTCCGGGCGACCGTGCGGGGCCGGTTGGCGCCGGCCCGTAGGCCGGAGGCGATGGTGCGGTGGGCGGCGCGCTCGTCGAGGCCGACGCCTACGGCGGCGGAGGCGAGTAACGCGGTGACTTCCCCGGCGGGCAGTTCGCCGCCGGCTACGAGTTGGCCGAGGGCTACGGAGGCGCGGTAGAGGGCGGTGTTGCGGGTGCCGACCGGGGCGCCGGTGACGCGCTGCCACTCCCCCTCCATGGCGCTGCGCAGGTACGCACTCAGCCGCCGCGGGCCCAACTCGGGCAGCGGTACCGGGCGCTGTGGCGGCAGCGGGGTGGGGGTGAGGAGTTTGGTCAGCCAGTCCGGGAGTGGGGCGGGCGGGGCGTGGTGGAAGACTGTGTAGCGGGTGCGGCCGATGGTGCTGTCGGCGCCGACGATGTACCCGCCGCCGGCCCGGGTGTCGATCTTCCAGCCGAGTTTGCCCGCTGTGTTGCGTAGTCGGGTGTCCTTAGGTGCGGTGAAGTACAGGTGTGTGCCGCCGCTGACGGTGCGTACCGCGTAGGTCTGGGTCGGGAGCTGCTCGCTGTGCTCCTCGGCGAGGGCGGCGAGCATGTCCGCGCCGGCGACTACGCCGTCGGGCGTTCCCGGCGGTGGGGTGTCGTGGTCGTGCTTGGGTACGTCCAGGTCGATGACGACCAGCCGGGAGGGGCCGGTGGCGATGCCGAGGTTGTACGCGCCGGTCGACCAGCAGCGGGTGATGCGCGTGCGGTCGACGGTGGCGCGCTGCTCCCACTCGGCGACGGCGGGGCGCTTGGCGCCGGGGACGAGGGGGAAGACGTGCCAACCGCGTTCGGCCGCCGCGATTGCGGCGCGGTGCAGCGGGTGGGTGGAGCCGTAGGGCATCCTGAGGACACCTCCTGATTCCGGATGGGATGGGAGGCCGGGGCAGCGGGCTTCGTTGGCCCGTCGGCCGCTGCCCCGGGCCCTAGTCAGTCGCGGTCGGCGTGCGCTGCGGCGTACTGCTGGCGGACGTAGGCGCGGAAGTCCTCGTCCGTGGCCAGTTCTTCGCCGCGGAAGCTCAGACCGTGGAACGTGGCGTCGTAGTCGGCGAACTGGCGGGCCGCGCGGCCCGCGGCGGCGACCGCCTCGGCGACGGCGTCGGGGGTGAGAGTGGTCTCCTCGCGGAGCGCGATGCGGTCCAGCAGCGCGGCTTTGCGGAGCCAGAATTCGCGGTCGACGCCGTGGCTCAGCGGGTATTCGCGCAGAGAGCGCAGGATCCAGGAGATTTCCCAGGCGATGGTGGGGGCGTTCGCGTACGCGCTGTCCGTGGTGCTGATCTCGGGCTCGTTCATGGCGTCCCCCTCAGCCCACGTCGTTCACGGCGTCGGCGAGTGCGGTCATGATCTGGTCGATGGAGTCGGCGGCTCCGGTGCGGGAGAGGTAGAAGCCGAACATGAGCGCCACGGCGGCGGAGGCGACGCCGACCGCGCGGAAGCGGATCAGCAGCGCCAGTAACAGGCCGAAGAGGGCGAGGGCGGTGATCGTGATCGTCACTTCGGGCTCCTCTGGGGTCAGCGGGTGCCCTCGCGGCGGATGCCGGAGAGGGAGTTGTAGACGTGGCGACCGAGGCGGATACGGCGGCCCCGGCCGTGGCAGGGCCGGCAGTCCCGGCCGCGGACGAGCCGCCCGCGGCGCGTCTGGCGCATCCGGAAGCCGAAGCCGCGGCAGCGGCGGCAGCTTCCGAACGGGCTGATCGCGCAGAGCGCGGCGTAGCAGAGTGTGATGATGAGGAGGCCGGGCATAGCGGAGAGCAGGGAGGACACAACAACCCCTCTTAGGGCCGGAATCAGGGAATGGGAACCAGGGCCGCTAGACGCTAGTAAGCAGGTCAGCAGCGGATTGAAGTGCTAGCGGGGGTGCTAGACCTAGCAGGGGTGCCCGCTAGGTCTAGCGGCGTCCGCGGGTCAGGCAGCGGCTGCTTGTCCGTCACGTTCCGCAACCGCGCGGAGAACGTCGGCGCGGCGGATGCCGCGGCGGTTGGCGCCCTTGCCGTCCTCGGTGGTGCCCCAGACCTGGACCGTGCGGATGCCGTACGGGCGCAGGGCGGCGGTGAGTTGGTCTGTGTTCCACTCGCCGTAGACCTCTGGCCGGAGGTCGGCCAGGCGGGCAAGCACGGACTCGTTCCAGAGCTTCGGCTTTGCTGCCGGGATGGCGGCGGCCAGGTCGCTCAGCACGTCGTACGAGGACGCGGGATCGGCCTCCGGCTCCTCGCCGAGGGCGTGCCCGGCGAGGGTGCCGGCGCGTTCCCGTGCGGCGCGGGCGCGTAGGGCGATCTCGTCGGCCTGCAAGGCGTCGATGTTGGCGGCGCGGACGATACGGGCGTCGGCGCCTTCGCCAAGGAAGTAGCAGATGCCCTTGTCGCCCCAGGCGAACATCGTGGCCCGTACGCCCCGCTTGTGCGCGCCGGTGCCCAGGACCATGTCGTTCTCTACCTGGCCCATGACCTTCAGGCACCAGCGGGCGGAAGCGTTGGCACTGATCGCGGTCGGGATGCTGTCCTTGTCCGGCCGCTGCGTCGACAGCAGAAGCACGATTCCCAGGGCCGGGCCGCGCTTGACGAGGTCGGTGCAGATCTCCTTGAACTCCGCGCCATATTTGTTGTCTTCGAACCACACCTGACACTCGTCGACCCCCACCACGATCGGGTGCAGCCCGAGGGAGCGTTTCGAGGCCAGCTCACTCGTCACCTTCGACTCCGGGCAGACGTCGCGCGGGAGCGATCGGATCACCTTCGCGCGGCGGCGCAGTTCGCCTTGCAGCTCGCGCATGTTGGCGATGGCGTACCCGATGTCTTCTGGCTCGTCGCCGGCCCGGTGGCGGTACGCCACGCGGCGGCCGAGGGGGTCCAGGTCGCCGGTGCCCTTCAGGTCGTACGTGTGGAGTTCGGCACGCGGGTCCAGGGCTGCGATGAGGAGGAGCAGCCGAAGGAGGAACGTCTTGCCCATCCGCGGGATGGCGCCGATGACGCCCGCGATGAACATGAGCGTCACGCCGACCCACCGGCCGCGCTGGTCTGTACCCCAGGACACGGGACGGAAGAGGTCCACCGTGCCGGACTTCGCCAGCGGCCAGGGCTCCTGGCGCGCCTGCGACATGTCCTGGTCACCGACCCACAGCCGCAGGCGGCCGGTGTGCTCGTCCGGAACCGGCTCCGGCCACACCGTGCCCAGGGGCCGGCGCAGGCCGGACGCCAACCTGTCGCGGCGCTCGATGACATCGGTGACCGTGACGCCATACGGCAGGTCACCCTCGGCGAGCCATCCGGGCCCGTCGCGCGTGATGGGCGCCGAGAACGAGAAGCCGGCGCCACCCTTCGCCTGCGCCTGATTGATCGCCTGGATACCCAAAGAGCCGATGGCACGCAGGACGATGTCCGACGTGAGCTTGGTGGCCTTGGGGATCTCTACGGCACGGTGAATCACGGGGGCGTCGACCGGCTGGCCCAGCCAGCCGAGGGCCGTGGCGACCACGTAGCCGGAGAGGGCCAGCAGCCACGTGGGCGCCAGGACGTATAAGGCGAGTGCGGCGCCCAGTCCCGTGGCGGAGGCCATCAGGGCGACGACCGTACGCCACCTGACGCGGCGGTCGCGCTGCCGGGAGAGCTTCAGGTAGTCGTCGATGTCCTCTTTGCTCGCGGCGGCGCTGCGGAAGGGCTGGCCCTCGGCGTCGGTGACCCAGCGCAGCGCGCCGCCGACGAAACGGGCCGCGCCACGCGGCAGTTGGAGCGTCAGCCGGAGCTGATACCACGGCGTGCGCACCGCGTGGTACGCCACCACGTGCCAGCCGTACGCGGCGACACCGGAGCCAGCGGCCTTGAACTCCCGCCAGGAGCGGGCCCAGGGCGGGACGACCGGCCGCCGCTTCGAGCCGGTGAACCGGTCCATGAGCCGTACGGCGGAGGAGCCGCCGGGCCGATCGACCAACGTGACCTCGTCGGGAGGAGAGTCTTCCGCCCTCTCCTCGTTCTCGTCATCGTGCTTCACTGAGCCTTCCTTCCGGTTCGGAGGGAAGCCGGGGCCCGGCCCTACCCGCCAAAGCAGCGGCCGGGCCCCGGCGGTGAGCGATTCAGGAGAGGCGCTACGGCCGCCCTGCCGCGGCGGGCCGCGGGCCGTGTTCGGCGTCGAGCCGCACGAAGACGCCGTGCACGTAACTCGGCGCGCGGGTGGCCCGCTTCGCGGTCTCGCGTACGGTCAGGCCCTCGGCCCAACCGTCCTCAATGACCCGCTGCGCTTCCGCGGTGCCGAGCTTGTCCGGGTCCGGGTCCGGTTCCGGGGCGTGTTCAGGTGAACGGCCACCCCCGTTCAGGGCAGCGCCGAGGGTGAACACGCCTGGCCGGCCCGCCTGCCGGATGCTGTCGGTCGCCCGCCGCATCTGCCCGCGCACCTCCTCGGCGAGAGCGGAGGCGACCGGATCGCCGGGCTCCTCCGTCCACGGGGAGGCAAGCGGCACCGTCGCCAGATCAGCCGCATGTCGTTGCGCGGCGAGCAGGTCGAGCAGCTTGCGCCGCTGCTCCCGGTCCGCCCCGACCGACGCCTTCGCCACCGCGGCGGCCAGCCGCCGCGCGATGCCCCGTCCGCGCCGCGCCGCCCGCTGCTCCGGCGGCAGAGCCGCCAGGCGCGCCGCCAGCTCGACCGCACGAACGGTGGTGCGGTCCCGGCTGATCTGCGCCGCGTTCCGGTCCCGTTCGGTGATCCCCAGCCGGGACAGCAGCCGCTCCCGCAGCTCCCGCCCTGCCACGGCGAGCACGCCGCGGGACTCGGCGCCGGGCTTGCGGTGGCGGAGTTCGATGCCCATGGCCAGATGCCAGAGCACGGCGGCCATGACCGGCCCGACGAACGCGCGGACCGTACCGCCGAGCGGCCCGGACTCGGCGTACGCGGGGATGACCTGCACGCCCGTGATGAGCCAGACGAGGAGCCCGGGGGCGCCGGGTGCCTTCAACGGGCCGTTGAGGTTCTGCCGCGCCAGGAGCGCCGAGGCGAACAGCCCCAGCTCCGCGGCGGCGAACATCGCCGCCCGCTCGCCCGTGCTGCCCATGCCCAAGTAGTCCTCGGCGAACCGCCAGGACGTATCCGCGGTGTACGCCGTGCAGCTCGCCGCGGCCAGCGCCGCAACCCGCACGGCGGGAGTGTCGAGCCTCGCGTACCGGGCCAGCCGGCGCAGCACGAGCCAGAGGAGCACCAGCCCAAGAAGCGCCGCCGCGGCGGCGATCATGACATCCGGCCCTGCGGGGATGTGAGCCGCGGGCGTCATACCGCCCGCCTCAGCCGCGGCGTCCACCGCCGGAGACTGCCGTACCGGCGGAGCCGCGCCGCGTAGCGGGCGTTCGACCGGGCGACCTCGTCATCGGCGCCCTGCTCCCGCAGGTCGGCCAGGACGTCGTCGGCGGCGGCGAGCCGCGCCGCCCGGTCCTCCGCCGGCTCGACCGGTTCGTCAGCCGCCGGGCCCAGGAACAGCCGGCGGAAGTCCTCGGCCCACGTGGTCTCGAAGCCAAGCGTTAACGCCTCGGACTCGATGGCGTCCAGGGCCGTTGCCTGGCCGCCGTCTTCAGCACGCATGATCTGTCTGCCTCCTTGGTGGGATGGGGGCGAGCCGGGCGGCGGGCTTCGTTGGCCCGTCGGCCGCCGCTCCGGCACGAGTGGTTCAGATGCGGAAGCGCCGCGGCCCCGTGATCCGCTGCAGCCCGCGGTGCGTGGTCGCCACAGCGGTAAAGGCCCGTGGCCGGCCAGGACCGTCAGCGCCCACCCGGCCCCGATCTGCTGCGCGGCCAGGCAACTGACGCACGTGGCAAACACGGCCACCACCAGCGCGAACAGCGCCACCAGCCCCCGGGCGGTCGACGCGGGCGCGGACCGCCGGGCGGCGACCGTCAGACCGTCCGGCGCCATCGGCCGGACGCCGACGCCGGGGAAGTCGACGAGGACGAAACTGCCGGCGCCGTGAGAGGCGACGCCCACGACGGCGCCGAGGGCGTTGCTGCCGCCGTGCTCTTGAACGATGTCACCGATCGCGAGCCACATGGGAACCCTTCGCGTGCAGTAGCGGACGGGGTGCGTCGATCACTCGGCGAAGCGAGTAATCGATGACCTCCGACGCCGCTCGGCAGCGTCGTCGAAGATCAAAAACACTCGTTCGCTCGTCACGCTGTGGAGTTCTCAAGGTACAGACCGTTCAAAGCAACTCCTCAAGAGATCAAGTCATCAAGTCCTCTTTAGGAGTGCCTTGACTATGACGTACGTCGCTCAGCTCGTCAAGTCCTCTTTAGGAGCGCTAGGCTGGTGTCAGGTAAACAGCGCCCTCCACCTGGGGCTCCGAGGCGACGACAAGGGACACGGGCCGTGGCGAAGGAATACGAGCGCATCGCGAACGACCTGCGCAGGTCGATCCGCGACGGCGACCTGAAACCCGGCGACCGGCTCCCCTCCGAAGCGGAGTTGGTGGAGCAGTACGGGAAGAGCGGCCCGACCGTGCAGGCGGCCCTGCGCGTGCTGCAGTACGAAGGCTTGATCGACAAGCAGCACGGCAGGGGCAGCTTCGTCCGGCGCCCGCGGAGCACGGTGCTGCGGACCAACGGACGCCACCAGTGGGAGAAGGACCGGGCCCGCGAGCCGGAGGACCGCCGGGAGAAGACCGGGGCGACCGAGTACGACACCGGCCTGCAGGTCGATGACCTGGTCTTCCACGCCTCCTACCGGGAGACCGAGGCGACGAAGGACATCGCCGAAGCCTTCGGCATCCCGGAGGGCGCGGCGCTCGTCGAGCGCACCTACCGCACCCGCTACGCCGCCGAGCGGGCCCCGTTCGCGCTGGTCACCTCGTACCTCGTCCGCGACATGGTCGCCGGGAACCCGGACCTCCTCGACGAGACGAAGGAGCCGTGGCCGGGCGGCACGATGAACCAACTCCACACGGTCGGCATAGAGCTGGACCGCATCGAGGAGCGCTACACCACCCGCCCGCCGGCCCCGGAAGAGGCCGAAGAGCTGGAGCTGCCGCCGGGGATGCCCGTACTCCTGGCGCGCAAGGTCTCGTACGACACGAACGGCCGGCCGGTGGAAATCTCGGACATCACGATGCCGGGCGACCGGACCCACGTGCACGTCGTCACACCGCTGGACCGGTGGTGAGCCCGATGACCCGCCGCATCTCCGTCGTGACCGCCGTCCACGCGCCGTCAGCCGCGTACCTCCAAGAGGCATACAAGTCCCTGGAGACACAGGAACTCCCCGCAGGCTGGGAGTGGCACTGGTCCATCCGCGAGGACGGCACGGGCGAGGAAGTAGCCCCCCACATCCCGGACGACAGCCGGGTCACGTTCCGCCAAGGCCGCGGCGGCGGCCCCGGCGTCACACGCACCATGGCACTCGCGGAAGCACACGGCGAGTACGTGAAGGTGCTCGACGCCGACGACCAGCTCACGCCCGGCGCCCTGGCCCGGGACATCACCGTCCTCGACGCCAACCCGGACGTCGGCTGGACAACGTCGCGCGTCCTCGACCTCCTCCCGGACGGCTCCACGGCCGGCTTCGACCAGGACCCGGACGACGGCCCCCTGGAGCGCGGCACGGTACTGGAACACTGGGAGGCCCACGACTTCCGCGCCCAGGTCCACCCGGCAACGCTGTGCGTACGCCGTGACCTGCTGCTCGCCCTCGGCGGCTGGATGGCACTCCCGGCATCGGAGGACACGGGCCTGCTCCTCGCCCTCAACGCGGTCAGCCGCGGCTGGTTCATCCGCGAGCCGGGCCTGCTCTACCGCAAGTGGCCAGGCCAGATGACCAGCCAGGCACCCCACAGCAACGCGGCGGAGCTAGAAGCCCGCATGTCCGTCATCGCGGCCAGAGCCCACACCCTGACGGACTTCAACTGGACCTCCCCGATCACCGGCTGACCAGCCCCGCAGTCCAGCTCGAAGCAGACACACCAGAACACGCGCCACAGAGGCGCCGCGCCTTGCCGTGCACCCATTCGAGTCGCCGGAGCCTCGCCGCGAGGGTGTCCGCCCGCCGGCAGGGCTGGTCACGCACGCGCGTAGGCGCGCCTGACACACGTCATGTCAGGTGGTAGCCTCAACGTGAGCCGGCGGTCGTGGACCGTTGGAAGTGGAGCCAGGTGACCTGGGGCAGACCGGGAGCCTGGCTCGGCGCTTTTCAGGTCCCGTGTCGGGATTAGCCGCAGTCCACCCGGAAGTCCAGCACCGCGTCACCAAGAGCAGCGCGGAACTCTCCATGCCCTAACCGTTCGGCTCGGCAGGCACCGGCGACGATGTCAGCGACCCACAGCAGCGGCTCGGCTCCTCCGTGCAGGTGATCGATGCGAAACTGCGTCCCCTTGGGGAGCGCGTAGCGGGCTCGCTGTACGGTCTCGATGTCCCTGGCGTTGAGCTGCGATTCCCGGGCTTCCGTGTACAGGTAGGTCACCCCGAAGCCGTGGAGCTGCAGGACGAGTTCCGCCAGACACTTGCTGCGGGCTCTCTCCTGTTTACGCGGCGGGACAGGGGCTCCGATGCTCACCACGTGCAGGCCACCCAGACCAGCGACCGCCGCCACCGCCTGCTTGCGCTCGCGGGTGTCCATCTCAGTCCAGTGGATCTTCGCGGTCACCCGCCGACCACGCAGCCGCTCCATAGCATCCCGCGCCTCGTCCAGCGACTCAGGCTCGATGATGACAGCGGCAATAACGTAGAACCCTGAAGAGTGGTCCTCCTGGAACGACTCGTCGGACCAGGCCGCGCGCCGCACCTTGTGGTCCGCAGTGTGCACTCAACGACTCTACGACGACTCGCAGTTCACCCGCTCCGGGTTGCGGACAACCGACCGGTCTCAGGCGGGGCGGACATACCTACGTCTGGTCGGCGGCTGGTTGAGTGAAGCCGACCCCTTGCGCAACCGCGAGGGCCGCGTACCTCCAGCATCCGGGACCTGCCGCGCCCGCACCGCCAGGTCAGCAGCCACTGTCACCGGCACCACGGCTCGCGGCTTGACTTCCCATCGCAACTCCTTAAGATAACTTAAGGAGTTGCGATGGCTTCTCCTCCCCGAACGCTCATGAGGGAGGAACCTCCTCATGCCCACTCGCGGACGCGGCACGGGACTTCCCCGTTTCACCCCTGTTGCCACACGAGCCGATTGGAGGTGATCACGCGCATGGCGACCCACTACCGGGACCTCGCGGAGCACTTAAAAGACGAGATCAGCCGGGGCAGCTACCAGAACGGCAGGAGACTGCCGGCCGAGGACAGACTTGCGGAGCAGTACGGCGTCAGCCGCCCCACGCTCAGGCTCGCGCTCGAACAACTCCAGAACGAGGGTCTGTTGGACAAGCGCCAGGGCAGCGGAAACTTCGTCCGCTGGCCGGCGGAGCGGCTGATCTACCCCGGTACGGCAGGCACGACGGACCAGCACAGCCTGACCGTCAAGGTCAGCACAATGGAAACAACGGCAGACACCTCGGTTGCCGCCCTCCTTGAGACAACGGAGGGCGCGAAAGTGGTGACGTACACCTATCTCGCCCGTCTGGGCACTCGCCCCCGGAGCCTGACCCGGAGTTACGTGCCGGCGCGGCTGGCCGCGCTGCTCCCGCGGGACCGGCCGCGGCTCCCCTGGGGACACGACATCCGTCAGCAGTTGATCGAGTCCGGTGTACGACTGGCGTCCAGCACAGAACGGCTCGTAGCGCGCCTGCCGACATCCGCCGAGGCGCGCACGCTGCGCGTCAGCCTGAGAACAACCGTGCTGGTGGTCGGACGGACCCTCAGCGATGCTTCCGGCCGGGTGGTCGAAGCGGCGGTGATCGTCCTCCCGGGCCAGTGCACAGAGGCAGTCTTCACCACCCACTTCGGACTCAACAGCGACGAAGGCGAATCCCCCGCACCGCCAGCAGAGCGGAGCAAAGCGGTCGAACTCATCCACAGCCCCAACCCGGCAGAGAGCGACAAGGAGGTATCACGTGGCTGACGACGCCGGCAATGAAGTCGAAGGCGAGACGTGCGAAGGGTGCCTGTGGTTCGCCCAGGAGTTGCGCAAGGCGCGACGTGAGTGCGACTGGAGCCGGGAGACGGACCTCCGCGTCTTGCGGAAACGGCACATCGCGCGTCGCCACGCAGAAGTGGAGGCGCAGACGTGAACACATCGCACTCCACACTCCGACTGCTGCCCTGGGCCAACGAGCTGGGAAAGCCCTGCTACGCGGAGGAGGGCGGATCGGTCTCGCAGTACGCCGACTTCGTGGAGAGCCAGCAGCTCGACACGGGCAACGACGTCTTACGCATGTCCAATGACCTACTCGCGGAGGAGGCGAGCGATACCGAGCTGAGGTTTGTCGCACAGCGACTCAGCGAGTGTCTGCGCGACGCCCTGAGGGTTGCCGAGTCCCGAGGCATGCGGCTCAGCGCGCTCAACGACAGGCTGGACCAGGAGAAGCAACGCCGCACCCAGTGGCACAGGGCGTGGCGCCCGAGGATCCGCACGGCGCTGAAGCGTTGACGCCCGTAACAGAGCAGACGACAGCAAAGGGCCGGCCCCGCCGCATCTCGTGCGTCGGGGCCGGCCCCCGTCCGTCAACTCACGGCAGTTCCTCGGCGTCGACCCGCGAGAAGATCAGATCGCTTTCCCCGTCGACCCGCCCCCGGAGCCGCGTCGGCACGGCCGGCGGCTGTCGCAGCGCCGGGGGGTAGCTCGCCGGGGCGTAGTCGTTGGCCAGCCGATAGGCGTGGAAGCCGGCCCGCGTCATGGTCTCCATCAGCTCGTCTACGGAGTCGCCGAGCTGCGCCATCCGCTCCGGCGTCACCTCGATGGTGATCTCCGCATCGGGCCGGAGCTGGTCCAGCAGCGGAGCCATCCCCCGGGCAACCTTCCCCTCGGCGCCTTCGACGTCGACCTTGATGACGCGCGCCTGCGCAATCTCGGCCCCCTCCAGCAGCTCCGGCAGCGGCCGGGCCTCGGCCTCGAACGACGACTCAACCGGCCCGTCGTACGGAACGATGCTGTTGGCCCCGGTGTTGATGGAGCTGGCCAGGATGAACGTCAGGGTCTCCCGGCGGTCCGACACCGCGGCGTTGACGGCTCGTACGTTGCCGAACCCGTTGAGATCGACGTGCCCCCGCAACCTGCCGTAGAACTCCGGCGACGCCTCAATGGCCACCACCCGCCCGGCATCCCCCACCAGCCGCGCGGCCAGCATGCTGAAGTACCCGACATGCGCGCCGACGTCCACGAACGTGTCCCCCGGCCGCAGCCTGCGCTGAAGCCACCCGGTCATGTGCGGCTCCCACACACCGAACAGGTACACGTACCGCTGAATGAGATCCCGCGTATCGACGGCGAACCGCGCCCCGAAGCGCGCCTCCGTCACCCGCTGCCGGGGATGATCACGCAGGTACGGGTTCAGACAGCGCGCGGCCAGCGCCGCCTTCCCCACCGGTACCGGAGCATCGCGTACGTACCGCCGACCGAGGGTGACCAGCGTCTCTGCGACCGTGCTCCTCATTGCGCATGCCTCTCCACCAGGGGTCACCCCGAACGATAACGCCGCCGCCGAGCAGCCCCAGGACTGGCTCAGGACACCGTTCCCCGGCACCGGCCCGTTCCCTAGAATCCCCAAGACGTCTTGACGAGTCTGGCCGGGGAGGGCGGAACGACGTGGAGGCGGCCCAGCAGCTCTTAACGATCTCCGCGGTCCTCGTCGGCGCTGCGATGACCTACGTGACCAACACCCTCGCCGAGCGCCGACGACTCCGCCACGAGCTGCACACCCGGTGGGATGACAGGAAGCTGGACGCCTACGGCGACTACATCGACCAGGTCCGCGCCTGCGTCTTCCTCGCCTCCTCCCTCTACCAGCACCGAGAAGGCATGTACGAAGCCGAGCGCAGCGAACAGGACCTCACCAAGGAGCTGGCCGAAGCCACCCGCCTACGCGGCCGGGCCTTCGAGCGCATCATGCTCCTCGGCGGCGACCGGGTCGTAGAAGCTGGCCACGAGGTCAACGCCATAGCCCAGGAGATCGACTGGCAAGCCACCGGCCGCACCACGGGAACGCTCGCCGAGTGGCGCCAACGCCACCGCACAGTGTTCCAGCGCATCAACGCCTTCCACGACACCGCCCGCGAAGACCTAGGAGTCCTCGGCCGCGTCACCGGCCAGCAGCATCCCCCACGCGATCTGCTGCTCCCACCGGCACGACGTGAACAGGACAACGGCGGAAGCACCTGAGCCCTCGGGCTCACGAGGAAGCGGGAGCTGCAACATCCGGGGCGTCACAGCAGTCACGGCGTCACAGGATTCCTCACTTCCTCGGGGGCAGCGCCTCACTCTGATCACGGAACCGTCGCTCGTAACCGAAACCGCAATACCTGCCTGTTACAGCTCCCCTCTTGGCTGCCGCGTAAGCGGAGTGGCGTAGCGAGCACCAGAAGCCGTGACACAACGCCAGGTCAAGCGCAAGTTGCGGGGCTAACCCCTTCGCCTCCTACCTTCCTGCCCATCAGGCCCGCGCAGTGTCGCGGCACCTCGCCCGCATGCGGTCCGTAGCTGCATGCCAGAACCTGGAGGGCGGCCAGATGGCCAAACAGATCACGACGAAGCAAGCGCCGAAGGAGCGGCCACTCCTGCGTGTGCGGTTCGGCTTCAGGCTGACGGTTTCACTGCCACGACGCCGGGACCTTACGGTCGTCATGCCCCTGCTGGGCGTCCTCATCACCGTGTTCCTGATGCGTTGAGGCAGTAGCCCCACGCTGCACGTGGGAGCCTTCCACCGCTTCGCGGACATGACGCGCCCCTACTCGGTGGCCAGCCTCGCCAAGGCGTGCAAGGGTGCGGCCACCGGGCAGGGCGTACGCCAACCCATACGCCAACAGTGGCGTACGACCGGAGACAACGAGAGATACAGAGGACCCCCCTGGCCAGGCTCTAGCAGGGCCGATACCGCCTCCTAAGCGAAATGTCGCAGGTTCGAATCCTGCCAGGCGCACACCTTGCGGCCGGGTGCGCCGGCTCCGCGGAGCTGGCACACCCGGCCTTCCGCTTCCGTTGAACCAGAGCCCCGCGCGGGGCGATTCCCCTCGATCAGCCCATGGCGAATCGTTCCGCCACGGCGACGGCGGCCCCGCCGCTTCCTCTGCGTGGACCGGTTTCCCCCATGATGCCCCGTAGTGCCCGGGTATTGCGGCGGCTGCGGGGCCGGACCCGCATGCGGGTCCGGCCCCAACGGAAGAAACCTCCATGAACCTCTCCCTGACCGTCGCCTTCACCCTCGGTGCCCTGATCATCGGACTGCTCGCCAACAAGTACCACCTGCGGCGCACCGAGGGGGGAAGGGACGACGCGGAGCCCGTCAGCGATCTGGTGAGCCCGTTGGAGACCCTGGCCGTCCTGCTGGTGGCCTTCGTGATCGTGGTCGCCGCCGAGTCGTACACGATGGCGGACGACGCGGCCGATCTGGAGGCGACGCGGGTCAATCACGTCTTCGACCTCGCCGAGTTCACCGCGGAACCCGAAGCCCGCGAGGTCAAGGCGACGTCCGTCTGCTACACCCGCGCGATGCGCGCCTACGAATGGCCCCTGATGAAGGACCAGGGCGGCGCCTCACCGAAGGTTAAGGTGTGGGAGCGGGAGTTCCGCGCCTCCTTCAGGAGGATCGACGACGGCGAACGGCTCGCGCTCTTCATCGAGGCCGACGACCAGCGCTCCCAGGCCCGGCACGAGCGCATCGTCGAGGCCGCGCCCTCCATCCCGCGGGTCGTCTACTGGTTCATGGTGGTCTCGCTGGCCGCGACCATCGGCGCCTTCGCCTTCAACCTCCCCCGCCGGCGCACCGCCTCCCACTACACCCTGCTGATCACGCTGTCCGTCCTGCTCACCGGGTCCCTGGTGGTGATCGATGACATCGACTACCCGTTCTCCGGCCTGGTGTACGTCACAGACTCCGCCATGGCGGAGACGTCCGCGGTCATCACCAGGGAATACCGGCAGGCGTACCCGGACGCCCCGCTCCCCTGCGACAGCCGCGGCAATCCCCATTCCTCCGCCGCGGCCTGACGCCGGCGGGGCGGTGCGCAGGGTCAGACCCGGTCGGCGGCGATCAGCAGGTACTGGAAGCTGCCGCTCTTGTACGCGGCCAGGAACGTGTCCTCGATGCCGGTGGCCAGCTCGGACTGGGCACGCAGCTCCCAGTACGGGATCGTCGCCGCGGTGAGGTCCACCACGGTGTTCGGCACCAGCCGGTTGTTCGCCATCTCCCTGAGGTAGGCGGAGCGCGGGTGGATGTGGCAGATGTAGTGGGCGTTGATCAGCGACACCTCGCGGGACGGCAGTCCGTAGGCGTCGTTGTAGCAGCCGGTGATGGTGACGTACCGGCCGCCGGGTTCGAGGAGGCGGGCGTACTCGGCGAACAGCAGGGACAGGTCCACGTACATCGTGGACTCGTTGTTCCAGATGCCGCGGAACGCACCGGTCTCGAAGCCCGTGCTGAGCATGTTCTTCAGGTGGAAGCCCACCTTGTGGCCCACGCCGTGCTTCTCGGCCTGCGCGTTGGCGAAGGCCACCTGGGTTTCGGAGATGGAGATCCCGTCCACCCGGCAGCCGAACCGCCGGTGGGCGACCAGGCTGCCGCCGCCCCGGCCGCAGCCGGAGTCCAGGAGGCGGTCGTCGGGGGTGACGGTGCCGAGGTGGTCCGCGAGGTAGTCGGCCTGGGCGCACTCCAGGCGGTGGAGTTCCGCGGTGATGCGCGCGTCGCGGGTGTCCGCGGGGGCCTGGAGGACCGACCAGTCGACCTCGCCGATGCCGTAGTGGTGGTGGTAGAAGCCGTCGACCTCGCCCAACCGGAGGTTGACGGGATTCCGCTCCTGGTTCCAGTACTCGGCCACGGATGCCTGGTACGGGCTGACGGCCGCGGCCGGCGTGGCGCTGGCGTGCTGGGCTGTGGTGGTGGTCATGCAGGTGTCTTCTCTCTCACCAGTATGAGGGCAGGGAGTAGCGGTAGGTGTTGGTGTGGTGCCATTCGTGGTTGCCCGCGACCCAGGCGGCCAGTGACGTCGTGTAACGGGCCACGACCGGGTTCTCGGCGGAGAGGGCGGCGGATTCGTCCTCGAAGGCGTGCATGATCTCGTTGTGGATGTCGACGGCTTTCAGGTAGGCGTTCTTGAGCCCTTCGCCCTCCTCGGCCGCGATCACCACCGGGAGGTTCAGGTGGTGCTCGTCGACGGCCATCTCCTTGGTGAAGGAGTACAGGTCGTTGACGAGCGTGGTGGCGTTGCAGGCCAGCGCGGTCACCCGCTGGATTTCGGGCCGGGAGTAGAGCTGCTCGGGCAGCTCGTAGCCGTCCACGGCGTCCACGATGGACAGGCAGGGGCGGAAGTTGTTGAACTGCCGCATCACCAGGTACTGCCACACCGGCGGGGTGGTCTCGGTCTGCGCCCAGGCGGCCTCGGCGAGGTACCCCAGGTGCAGGCGCGCCAGGTCGTGGATGATCCGGGTGGCCTGGCTGGGCGTGGCGACCTCCCGGTACGCCCGCATCGCACCGTCGTACGCGCGCAGCGGGGCGTCCGCGCCCAGCCCTTCCGTCCACTGCTGCTGGTAGCCGTCCGCGGTGTGCAGGGGGTCCAGGGCGCTCTGCGCGATGATGAGCCGGCTGCCCAGGCCTACGGGGGAGCCGCCGTAGTCCTCGCAGTAGCAGTCGTCCACGACGTTCTCCGCGACGAGCAGTCTGCCCGCGGCTTCGAGGCGGTCCAGGTCGGCCGCGGCCGGGTGCTGCAGGACGACCGCACGGCCGAACTGGAATCCCTCGAAGTCCCCCGCCCATGCGGCGGGAAACAGGTCGAGCTCCTGGGCCCAGGCTTCGAGCCGCCGGTCCACCTCGGCGACCTTGGCCGGGTCCGCCGGCACCGCGGGCGGGCAGTACAGCCCCGGAATCGGGTCACCGGCGCGGGGCCCGCCTTCGGCCGCGGAGCCGGACGTGCGGTCGCCGGCGGGCTCGCCGTTCCCGGCGGGCGGCGGGTCGGGCGGCGGCGGCAGGAGGGCCCGTGCCGCCGCGGTGCCCAGACCCGTCGGCCCGCCGGGCGGCCACGGCGCCGGGCCGGCCGGCCGTACGGGTCCTGCCGCCGGTTCCGGCGGCGCGGCGCGTACCGGGTCCGGCGGCGGGGGGACCGCCGGGGCCCCGGACATCCGGGACAGGATCGACACCGTCTGTCTCCTTCACTCGCCGGACCGGGCGGTCAGCCACGCGGGTGTGCCTCGACGTTCTCCAAGACGCCGATCGCGTCGGGGACCAGAACGGCGGCGGAGTAGTAGGTGCTGACGAGGTAGGAGATGATGGCCTTCTCGTCGATGCCCATGAACCGCACGTTGAGGCCGGGCTCGACCTCGTCCGGCAGGCCCTTCTGGTGCAGGGCGATGACGCCCTCGTCGTCCTCGCCGGTGCGCATGGCGATGACCGACGAGGTCCCGTGGTCCGAGACCGGGATCTTGCCGCACGGGAGGACCGGCACGCCCCGCCAGGCGGGGATCTGGTGGCCGTCGATGTCGACGGAGCCCAGCGCGATGCCCCGCTTGTTGCACTCCTTGCCGAAGGCCGCGATGACACGCGGGTGGGCGAAGATGTACCGGGTCCCGCGGCGCATGCTGATCAGGTCGTCGAAGTCGTCCGGGGTGGGCGGGCCGGCCTGGGACGGGATGCGCTGGTCGAAGTCGGTGTTGTGGAGCAGCCCGAAGTCCGGGTTGTTGACCATCTCGTGCTCCTGGCGCTCGCGCAGCGCCTCGATGGTCAGCCGCAACTGCTGCTCCGTCTGGTTCATCGGCTGGTTGTAGAGGTCGGCGACCCGGCTGTGCACCTTCAGCACGGTCTGCGCGACGCTCAGCTCCAGCTCGCGCGGGTTGAGTTCGTAGTCGACGAACGTGGTCGGCAGGGTCTGCTCGCCCTGGTGGCCGGAGAGGAAGCTGACGTCGGCCTCACCGGACCTGTTCGTCGCCATCCGCGCGCGGGTGCTGAGCTGCTCCACGTGCGACCGCAGCGCCCCGTACTGGTTGGAGACCGCCTTGTACGCCTTGTGCGGCAGCGCCAGGACCGTCGTCCCGGTCACCGCGCGCGCCGTGAAGTCCCACGCGCCGTCCACCCCGGCGAGCACCCCGCCGCCGAAGCTGTCGCCGTCCGACAGCCGGCCCACGATCGCCTCGTCCTCGTACTGCCCCGGCGCGACCTCCTCCACCTTGCCGTGCGCGATCAGGTAGACGTGATCGGCCTTCCGGCCCCGCTGCACGATGACCTGACCGGGCTCGTACTCCTTCTGGACGAACTTGTCGGCCAGCGCGCCCAGCGCCGTGAGGTCGTCGAACCCGCGCAGCAGCGGCAGCTCGGTCAGCTCGACGGGGACGACGCGGACCTTGGACCCGTTCTTGTCGAACGTCACCTTCCCGTCTCCGACGGTGACCGACAGGCGCCGGTTGACGCGGTAGGTACCGCCGGGGACGTCGACCCACGGCAGCTTCCGCAGCAGCCACCGCGAGCTCTTGGCCTGCATCTGGGGTTCGGACTTGGTGGTGGTCGCGAGGTTCCGCGCTGCCGCGGTGCTGAGGCTGAGCTGTTCCTGCGCCTCCAGTACCACCGCGTCCGCTGACGGACGCGTCTGAACAGTCATGGGCTGTCTCCCTGAGAGTGTGCGCGACGAACTGGCCAACTTCAGCAAGGCAGGTGTCAGCCAGCGACTGAGATCGATCACTTTCTGTGCTCTTTGGTAACGCATAGCGACAGAAGGCACCAGCAGGCGCGCCTGCGGGCACGCGTCCCGTACGCCTATGCCTGGCCGCTATGCCTGGCCGCGCAACACGAGGCCCCCGACCGGAACACCCCCGGTCAGGGGCCTGGAGTTCGCCGGCGGCGGAGCGGAATCCCCGACGGGCGGAAAGCTGTTCGTGTGGTTATGCGGCAAGCGCCGGGCGGCTCGGCGCGGATGACGGCGCGCCGCCGGACTGCGCGGCGGGGCGCGCCGCCGGTGCCGACTCCTGGCGCTGGTCGAGCACTTGAACCGGCGGGGTGTCCGCCGCCGCCGGGCTCAGCGGTCCTCGGAGGCTGGCGGCAGGATCGCCGCTGCTGTTTCGCGTGCGTACAGGGCCGGGGCGCTGCTGCGGGAGATCGCGGCGAACGTGAGGGAGCCGGAGTACAGGACCAGGAAGCGGTTCGTGACCGCGTCCGGGTCGGGGGTGCCCGTCGCGGCGATCAGGCCGCGGAGGTACGCGCTGACCGCGAGCTGGTGGTCGCGGACCGCGGCGGCGGCGCGGGCGCTCTCCGCGCCGACTTCGTTGAAGGCGTTCGTGAACGGGCAGCCGCGGAAGCCCGGTTCGCCGAACCACCAGTGCAGCCAGCCGAAGACCGCCAGCACCCGCTCCCGCGGCAGGCCCGTGGCCTCCTTGGCGACGAAGTCCGCCAGCGCGCCGCGCACCCAGCGGTCGCGGCGCCGCAGGTACGCCTCGATCAGCTCGTCCTTGGAGGCGAAGCAGCGGTAGAGCCGCTTGAGGGAGACGCCGGCGGCGTCGCGGATACGGTCCATGCCGACCGCGCGGATGCCGTGGGCGTAGAAGAGTTCGTCGGCGGCTTCGAGCACGCGCTGCCGGGCGGCTGCGTCCTCCGCGCTCTCCGCCTTGTCCGCGTTCTCTGCGTTCTCTGCGTTCTCTGCGTTCTCCGCGTTCTCCGGGTTCTCCGGGTTCTCCGCGTCGTCCATGTCCCCTGCTCCGTCCCGCCCCCGTCGGCGCCGTCACGTCGCTGCGTCGCTGGCCCGCTCACCACGTACCGGCGCTCACCCGATCCGGTTGCGGTGGCGTCCGGCCGCTTGAGAACGGCCGTTCTCGACATTACCCTCTGCCTGGAGAACGGTCGTTCCCCGGCCGCTCGGCACCGCCGGCGGGCCCGGAACAGGGGACCGGGCCCGCCCACCGCGATAGCTGCTGGCGGAGCAGCGTCAGCAGCGCTTCTCGGACGCGGCCTGGTGCGGCAGCGGCGCGCCTTCGGGGCGCAACGTGCCGACTGCGGCCGAGCAGTCGTCCACGGTGGCGGTGCCGTCCGTCCAGAACTCCTGCCGCGTGGTGTCGGAGTGGTAGATCTTGCCGACCACGGAGTCCTGGTCGTAGCTGAACACGCCGAGGGTCACGTCGTAGGGCTTCGCGCCGGTGTGGAAGCTGTCCCACACCCACAGGTAGCCGTAGTTCGCGTCGCACGACGGCGAGTAGAACTGCTTGACGGAGGCGATGGTCGTCCCGCTCCGCTTGATGTAGCCGGTCGCGCCGATCTGGTACGCGTCGTCGCAGACCCCGGCGGCCTGCGCCCGCTTGCTCTCGGGGTTGCCCTCGGCGGTCGGAGTGGTGCCCGCGGCCCGGTCGCTGGCGCCGGCGGGCGACGGCGCGGGTCCGCTGCCCGCGTAGGCGGCACCGGCGGGCGTGAGGACCAGCACGGTGGCGGCGGCAGCCAGAGCGAGCTTCTTGAGTCGGGTGAAACGCATAACTGTACTCCCTTTTCTGGACACAGAGGGATTTCAGAAGCATACGGCTCATGCCCCGGATACCCGGTAAGACCCGTGACGCGCCACGGGGGTTGTAGCAGTTTCGGCCGCAATTCCCCACGGTCGTCGGGGTCTTGGAGCGCAGGTGCGTCACGGGGCGCGGACGCGCCGGGGATCGCCCTCGGCGTACGCCGGCGGCGCTAGAGTGAGGCCGTGACCTCCCCCGCGGATGACCCATCGACGCTGGTCGGCGACGACGAGCGGGACAACGGCGCACGCCGGCTGCGGGACGCGTACGCCGAAGGCCGTCTGACCCGCGAGGACATGGACGCGCGGCTCGACCGGGTGCTCACCGCCACGACACAGGGCGAACTGGCCGCGGCACTGGCGTCGTTGCCGGCGGAGGACGAGGGCAGCACCGCCACGATCGGCGCCGCCGGCGGGCGGATCCGGCGCAGCGGAGCCTGGCGGGTGCCGCGCACGCTGCGGGTGACGTCGGCGTACGGGCGGGTGCAGCTGGACCTGTCGCGGGCGGTCATCGAGCACCCGGTGGTCGACATCGAGTTGCAGGTCGGCACCGGCAGAGCCTCGATCACGGTGCCGCACGACGCGGTGGTCGACCTCGACGGCCTGCAGACCGGCTGGAAGGACTCCGCCTACAAGCCCCCGCGCCGGGCCGCCTCCGGGGGACCGACGATACGGATCTCCGGGGTCATGGGCCTGGGGCGGCTGACGGTACGGCACGCGCGCCGCTGACCGGCCGCGCCCCGGCTGGGCTCGGCTGGGGCGGCGCGGCGTGAGGAGCGTGCCGGCTTGATGCCGTGGCAGGAGAGGTGGAGCAGGAGGAGGTCGTTGCGGCTGCGGTCGCGGAAGAAGCGCTCGACCGCGCGCATCACCTCTGTTCAGCCTGCCTGCGCGAAGGGGCCGTCCTCGTCGGCCGGTGGCCCGGGGGCGGCGAAGACGCGGAGGAACCTGTCCGCCTCGTCCGTCTTGCCCGCCGCCCGCACCCACTCGGCCACGCGCGCAGCCAGGAGGGCCATCTCGGGCTCCTCGCTGCCCAGCCCGAGCCAGCTCATCAACTGCTCGGCGACGCACTCCTCCGGTGAGGCGGCCGGCTCCTCGGCCTGGGAACCGGCGCCGTACTCCGGCCCGTACACGGGCTCGGGCTCCTGCTCCTGTTCCCGCTCCTGCTCCTGCTCGGGCGCGTCCAGGAGGGCGCGGAAGGGCGGGGCCACCTCGCTGTTGTTCGCCGCGGCGGACAGTTGCGCCAGCAGCCCGATGCGCTCCACCGTGCCCTCCACCTGCTCGTCGTTGCGCGCCAGCCACCAGACGACGGCGCTGCCGGGGTCCTTGAGCACGTCGTCGGAGAGGTACATGCGCTTGTTCCGCTCGTAGTTGCGCTCGTGCTCCCAGACGTCCTCGTCCTTGCGTACGTTCGACAGCTTGCTCAGGCGCTCCCGGTCGGAGTCCGACAGCGCGAGGCCGACGTCCTTCGCCATGGCCAGCACGCGGCCCGAGGCATCCGGCTCCATGACGCTCAGCACGCCGCTGAGCTGGTGCTGCGCCATGGCGGGCGACCGCGGGGACTGCCGGGCGGCGAACTCCCGGGCGCGCAGCAGGACGGCGTGCACCGCGAGGCCGCAGGGGTCGAAGTGCGGGCTCTCGCACCCCTGCGGGATCCAGCGCACGGTGGCGGAGAAGAGGAAGTCGTAGTCGGGCACGGCGCTCGGCAGCGGAACGTCCGTGACGCGGTGCTCCTGGCGCGGCGGGGGCGGGATCGGCAGGTCGGGCTCCAGGGTGTGCTCGGGCGGGATCCGGCCGCCGCGGGGTGCGCCGGCCCGGACGGCGGCGAGCGCGCCGGTCAGCGCTGCGCCGCCGAGGGCGGGCCAGAACCAGCGGGGCCAGCCGGTGGCGAGGCCGGCGATGGTCAGGACGAGCAGGCAGATGACGGTGAGGAAGACCGTCAGGGTGCGGTGACCGGAACTCATCGGAAGGTCTCCTTCGGGTCGTCGGGGCCGGCGGGCGAGGAGGGGCTCCCGGCGGGCGGAGGGCTGGGTTCCGAGGCCGGGGGGCCGAGGCCCTGGGCGGTGTCGAGGCTGCGGCGGTAGTGCTCCGCCACGTCCCGGCGCCGCACGCTGTCCGTGCCGGGTGCCAGCGCCCACTGCTGCGAGAGGACGTACGTACGGCCGGCGGCTGCGGGATACGGGGCCGCGGCGGCGGCCAGTGTCGTGAGCAGCGCGTCGCGGTGGGCGGGGGCGCAGGCGGCCTCCAGCCAGGTGCGCACGCGCGGCGCCCACTCCTCGTACGGGCCGTACGCGAACACGGCGGCCCAGCACTCCCCGAGCCGGCTGCGCGCAGCGGTGCCGGTGAACAGGCCGGGGCGCAGGGCAACCGCGTCGGCGAGGGCGAGGAAGATGCGGGCCTCGTACGGCCACCGGAAGCCGGTGGGGCCGATGCCGTGGGTGGTGAGGCGGGAGAGCAGCAGGGCGTAGAGGCGAGGTTCGCCGGTCGCGAGGTCGAGGAGGGCCACGAGCGCCGGGCGGCCGTCGCGGTCGTCCTCGGCACGGGCCAGGTGGTGCAGCCGGACGAGGGCCTGGTCGGGGTGGCTCACAGCCATCACCTGGGCGCAGACCACGGTCAGGGCCAGCCGGTACGTCCTGGACAGCTCCCGCTGGCGTACGTCGGTGAGGATCTCCCGCCGTATCGCGCGGCCGTGCACGTCGTGGTGCAGTCCCTCGGCGAGTGCCTTGGCGGCGTCGGGCAAGAGCCGGTGGGTGCCGTTGTCCGTCCACTCCCGGGCGAGCGAGAGCAGTTCCTCGGGGTGGCCGGTGCGGAGCGCCTGCTCGGCGAAGCGCTCGACGAACCGGTCCCGTTCCCCGCGGTCCAGCCGCAGGTCCCGTACGCAGCGCACGACCCAGGTGTGGAACGCGGGCCACAGGCCGGGGAAGTAGGACCAGAAGTGCGCGAGCACGGTCCGGACGCGGCGGGGTTTCGCGAAGCGCACCCGGCCGTCCGGTCCCGTAGGACAACCCAGCTTGCTCAGCTCGGTGCTGAGGTCCGTACGGTCCAGCCGGGGGCGTTCGTCCTCGGGATGGCCGGCCTCTTCCAGCAGGACCGTCACGGCGTGGTGGATGGTGTCCGGCGTGGCGCCGTGGAGCATCGCGACGGTCAGCGCCAGGGCCCGCTGCCGTCCGTCCGTCAGCTTGTCGACCCACGCGATTCCCTCCGGGTCGTCCTCCCTGAGCTGTGCCAGCTCATCCGGCCACCAGTCGCCGAACGATCCGGCGGGCGCCGCGTCCCGGGCGCGGCGGATACCGTCCGCCAGCCGCGCCACGTCGCGCATGGGGGCGTCGGCCAGAAAGCCGGCCAGGCCGGGCGCGGCGAGTGCGGCCGGGGGCGGGGTGAGGTCCGCGCGGCGCAGGTAGCGCATGAGCACGTGGTCGGCTCGGGGGCGGTCCAGACGCACCATCAGCGGGCGCAACTCCGGGGTGAGGTAGTCACTCAGGTGCGGGGAGAGCACGACGACGAGACGTGCGCCGCGCTCCTTAAGGACGGACCGGTAGGCGGACAGCTCCTCCTGCAGCTCGACGAAACGGGTCGCCTCGACGTCGGACAGGTCGAGCAGCAGGCGGTCGTCGTCGGCGACGGCCCGCCGGTCGAGCGTCCCCCGGCCGTCCTCGCCGTCCTCCGGGTCGACCTCGTGGATGCCGGTGCCGGCGGCCGGTTCGTACAGCAGCATCTGCGCGGAGGTGTGCCGGCCGGAGCCCGGCTCGCCGCAGAGGACAGCGAGGCGGTTCTCGCGCAGCAGGCGGCGAGCCTCGCCGAGGCCCCGGGGCGGAACGAAGCGCTGGTGGACGAAGGCGAGTTGTTCCTCGGCGATTTTGCGGGGAGGCTTGCCGCCATGACCGAGGCGCTGGGACGCCTCGGCCATGGCGGCGACGTAGATGTACTGGTCGCCGGACCCGCTGTGGGACGGGCCGTGGGCCTGGCCGACGTAGGTGCCGTAGTCCGTCATCGGTCGTTCTCCCGGCGGCGGCGCGCGGGGCCGAAGTTCTGGTTGATGCCGCCGTGGTCGCTGCCGCCGACGATGTTGCCGTCGCCCGTGACCTGGGGGCCGTCGATGCGGTCGCCGTGGACTTGGTCGCCGGAGCCGGTGTGGAACGGGGCGTTCGCCTCGCCGACGACGGTGCCGATCCGGCCGCTGATGTTGCCGATGCCGCCGTGCTGGCCGGTGTTGTGCATCCCCGGGGGGCTTGCGGCGTCGTCGGGCGCGGGTGCGGCGGGCGGCTTTGCCAGGGCGGCGGGATCGTGATCGGCGTCTACGAGCCCGGGGACCTGCTTGGCGAGCTGGTCGCCGATGAGCGCGAGGTCGTGGCGCGCCGTGCGTAACGTGAAGCGCAGGTACTGGCAGTCCGCCAGCGCGACGATGCTCTCGGGCAGCCAGCCGGGGTCGAGTTGTTCGGTGTTCCGGCCGAGAAGGACGGGCATGACGGCGACGCCGTGCGCGAACGCCTCCTCGATCTCGCGCCGCACCCAGTCGTCCTCGTGGTCGAGCGCCCTGGTGCCCGGCCGGTCGGGGTGCTCGGTGTCCGTCCAGCCGTTGCCGATCAGCGCGAGCAGGACGCTGCTGCGGCGTACGCCCCTGGTCAGGGCGTACTTGTAGTTCTCGCCTGCGGGGATGGACTGGGCGGCGAGGAAGACGGTGCCGTCGCCGAAGCGGCGGGTCAGCTCGTGGTAGATCGCGTAGGCGGCGTCCTTTCCTTCGCTGGTGCGGTAGTTGATGAAGATTTCGGGCATGGCGGGACGTCCTTTCGTGCGGTTGTTGTCGGTGGTGGTCGTGGGGCGGTCGGTCAGCGGGTGGCGCGCGGTGCGGCAGTCGTCAGGGCCGCGGTGAGGTCGGGGCTCAGCTCCCGTACGGCGGCGTTGCGCGGGTGGCGGCCCAGGATGCGGGCCGTGCGGCGGAGGTCGGCGGCGATGGTGGCGGAGTGGACAAGGCCGGCGTGGGCGAGGAGGGGGCGCAGGACGTCGCAGGCGTGCTCGACCTGGCCGGACGCGGCGTGCGCGAGGGCCAGGCGGACGCCGGAGCGGGTGCGGCTGCGCACCGCGTGGGGCGGCATACGGGCCGTCTCCTGGGCGAGGTAGTCGGCGGCGCGCTGGGGCCGGCCGAGGTGGTACAGGCACCAGCCGGTGTACAGCGACACCACGTCGGGGACGTGGGAGGAGCCGATGACCGGCTCGGCGGGGTCCGGCTTGTCGAGGGCGAGGAGTTCGCGGGCCCGGTCGAGGCGGTGCATGGACGCGCTGTAGTTGCCGTCGAGGGCGTGGCCCTGCGCTTCGAGCTGGGCGGCGAGGCCGCGGATACGAGGTGGGGCGTCGCCGTCGCGGGCGTGCTCCGCGAGGCCGACCGCCTGGGCCACCTCGCCGCGGAGCAGGCTGACGAGGGCGCGCCGGACCAGGCCGTACGCCGCAAGGTGGCGGTCATCGCCGGCCTCCGCCAGCTCCACGGCCCGGTCGGTCCACCACAGGGCGGCTTCGTCGTTGCCGGCTTCCTGGGCCATCCACCCGGTGTACTCGGCGAACCGGGCGGCCAGGAGCAGCAGTTCCCGCCGGGTGTGCGGACCGGAGCGCAGGGCGAGCTGCTCCGTGGTGTGCGTCTGGGCGATCAGCGCGGGCAGCAGGAGCGCGGGGGCGGCCGTCTGGCCGAGGCGGCGGAACTGGTCGAACACCGCCCGCGACGCCTCGGTCAGCGTCGTTCCCCCGGCGTCGGCGGAGCCGCGCACGCCGTCGGCGTCGAGCGCCGTGACCGGGCCGGCGTCGTGCGCGTCAAGCGCGAAGACCGGGGCGGTGCCGCGGTCGGCGCCGGCGGCGGCGTCGTGCCGCCCTGCCGTCGACTCGAACCGGCTCGAACCGTCCTTGTGCATGCGCAACGACCACACCTCACCGCCATGGCTTGCAGGAGAGCGCCGGGGCGGCACGGCGCGCTCAGGCACGAGAGCGGCGAGCGTGCCGCCCGCGCCGAGCGCGGTGTCGCACCACCGGGCGAGCTCGGGCGTGGGACGCTTCTGCCCGGTCTCGACCTTGCTCAGATGGCTCTTGCTGTAGTGCACCAGCGCGGCGAGACGATCGAGCGTGAGCCCCGTCGCCAGGCGCTGCCTGCGGAGTTCGGGCCCGAACACGTGCGTGCGCTCAGGCATCCTGCCTCCCGTGACCGTGCCGCTGTCGCGGCTTCCGATCGCCGGCACCAGTCAGCGTGCGGCATCGGACTCGGGTGGAACAAGGCGAATGTGGTTGTTTCCCGTTTCCCATACGCAGAGTGAACGAACGGGTCTCCGCGCGTGTCGAGAGTCCGCCCAGGCCAATCGTCAGAGGGCTGCGGGGGCGGGTGGAGTGGCGGGTGGGGCGGCGGGTGGGGTCGTGGCCGGGGTGAGGGTGGCGTGGTGGAAGGCGGCGTAGCGGCCGTTGCGGGCCAGAAGGGCGTCGTGGGTGCCTTCTTCGGCTATCCGTCCGGCGTCGAGGAAGACGATGCGGTCGGCGCGGCGGACCGTGCGCATGCGGTGGGCCACGATGACGACGGTGCGGCCGGCCATGAGCCGTTCGATGCCCTGGTGGACGGCTGCCTCGTTCACCGGGTCGAGCGCCGAGGTGACTTCGTCCAGCAGGACGACGGGGGCGTCCTTCAACAGCGCGCGGGCGACGGCCACCCGCTGGCGTTCACCGCCGGAGAGCGCGGTGCCCCCTTCGCCGACTTCGGTCGCCCAGCCGCCGGGGAGGCGGTCGACCACCTCGTCGAGCCGGGCGGCGGTGGCGGCGGCGCGGACCTCGGCGTCGGTGGCGCCGGGGCGGCCGAGGCGGACGTTGTCCTCGATGGTGCCGTCGAAGAGGTAGACGTGCTGGAAGACGATGGCGATCCGGGACATCAGGGTCTCGGTGCCGATCGCGCGGACGTCCTGGCCGCCGACGCGGACGGCGCCCGCGTCCACGTCGTAGAAGCGGGTGATCAGGTGCAGCAGGGTGCTCTTGCCGGCGCCGGACGGGCCGACGACGGCGAGGCGTTCGCCTTCGGCGACGGTGAGAGACACGCCGTCCAGGACCGTACGGTCGCCGTGGCGGAAGGTGACCGCGTCGAACTCCAGGGAGTGGCCGGCGGGCTCGACGGGGTCGGCGGCTTCGGGGAGGGGTTCCGTGCGCAGCACCGTGTCGAGCTCCGCCACCACGGTGCGCGCGGCGCGGAACTTGCCCGCCGCGTCCGACAGGGACAGCAGAGGGTCCGCGCAGCGGGCGGCGAGGACGAGGACCGCCAGCACCTCGGCCGTGGCGGCGTCGCCGTTGAGGGCGAGATAGGCGCCGAGGGCGAGGAGCGCGGTGAAGAGCGCCTGCACCGTGAGGGCCAGGCCCAGGACGCCCGGCAGCACGGACAGCGTGGTGCGGCGGGACGAGCGCTGTACGTCGTGCAGCGCGTCGTCCAGCAGCCGGAACCGCTCGGCGGACCTGCCGCCGGCGCGCAGCACGGGCTGGGCCTGGAGGTACTCGATGACGCGGCTGGCGGCCTCCTGGTCGCGCGCGGCGCGCTCCTCGTCGGCGGCGGCCATCGACCGGCTCGTCCAGATCTGCATGCCGGCGACCACCGGTACGGCGACCAGCGCGGCGAGCCCCAACTGCCAGTTGAAGACGAGGATGACGGCGACGATCGTCAGCGGGGTCACGGCGGCGGAGACGGACGGGGCCAGCAGGTGCGCGACGACGCTCATGGCCTGCAGCACGCCCTGCCCGGCGAGGGCGGAGACCTCGCCGACGCGGCCGGCGCTGTACCAGCCGACGGGCAGCCGGGCGAGGTGGTCGCCGAGCCGGTGGTACAGCCCGCGCAGCATCTCGACGCCGACGCGGAAGCCGGCGAGGTCGCTGGCGAACCGCAGCACGCCGTAGACCGCGACGACGGCACCGAAGGCGGTAAGCCACGGCCAGGCGTCCTCGGGCGAACTGCCGAACAGCGCACGCAGCACCGGGACGAGCAGCGCGTAGGACAGCCCCTCCACGACCGCGGTCGCCAGCATCAGCGAGACGGTGCGACGCATCGGGCGGGCGTGCTGGTGGCCCAGCACCCGCAGCAGGGTGGGGATCATCGGCGCTGGTCTCCTTCCAGGACGGCACCGGTGGGTGAGGTGGAGTGGAGCTGGGCAGCGGTCGCCGCCCCGGCGGTCTCTATGGCCTCGGCCGTCCCGGTCCGGTCCGCCGCGGTCCCGTCCGTCCCGGTCTCGTCCGCCGCAGTCTCATCCGCCGCGGCCCGGTGGGCGCGCCAGAAGTCGGCGAACTTACCGCCCCGGGCCAGGAGTTCCGCCGGGCTGCCCATCTCCGCGATCGCCCCGTCCGCCAGCATCACGACGCTGTCGGCCTCCGCGACGGTCTCCAGGCGGTGGGCGATGATCAGGATCGTCCTGCCGTCGCCGCTGGACGCCACCAGGGCGCGGCGCACCGCCAGTTCGGTCTGCGGGTCGGCGAAGGACGTCGCCTCGTCGAGGACGAGCACGGGGGCCGCGGCGAGCAGGGCGCGGGCGAGGGAGAGGCGCTGCGCCTCGCCGCCGGACAGCTCGGCCTCGTCGCCGATCAGCGTGTCGTAGCCGCGGGGCAGTTCGAGGATGCGGTCGTGGATGTGCGCCCGGACGGCGGCGCGGATGACGGCCTCCCTGTCGGCGCCGGGTACGGCGAGGGCGATGTTGTCGGCGACGGAGGCGCGCAGCAGGCGGACGTCCTGGAAGACGAACGAGACCGTGCGGTACAGGTCGGCACCGGCCATGTCGCGCAGATCGACGCCGCCGAGGCGGACCGTGCCCCGGTCGGGGTCGAAGAACCGCGGCAGCAGTTGGACCAGGGTGGACTTCCCGCTGCCCGAGGGGCCGACGAGCGCGGTGACGGTGCCGGGTTCGAGGACGAGGTCGATCCCGCGCAGCACCTCGCGCCCGGGGTCGTAGCCGAAGCGGACGCCGCGCAGCTCGACGCGGTGGCCCTGCGGCGTGCGCGGGTGCGCGGGCTGGGGCAGCGGCTGCACGCCGAGCACGTCCCGGATGCGGCCGACGGCGCGGCGGGCGGCCTGCAGGTCCTCGAAGGCGTGGCCGAGGAGGGCTCCGACGGGGGCGGTGAGGCCGAGGCCGAGGAGGAGGAACGGCAGGAGGTCGGCGGGGGCCAGCGACCCGGCGGTGACCATGGAGGTGCCGCCGATGAGCACGACGAGCAGCACGAACGGCGGAGACAGCGCCATCTGCATGCCCGCCCCGATCGGGGAGATGCCGTGGACCATCCGCTTGAAGGTGTCGGTGAAGCCGTCGACGGCGGTACGGAACGTGCGGTGCGCGCGCTCGCCGCCGCCGAACGCCTTGACCTCCGCGATCCCCTGCACGAACTCGACGGACGCGCTGGAGATCCGGCCCATGGCCGCGTCGTATTCCTCCTGGTCGCGCACCCGCGCGGGGAGCATGAACAGCGGGACGTGCGCGAGGGCGAGGACCACGGGGATGAGCGTGATGAGCGTGAGCCGCCAGTCGACGGTCAGGAGGTAGGCCAGGGAGGCGGCGGGCACGACGAATGCGGAGATCAGCTCGCTGGGCGCGTGGGCGATGAGCGGGTGCATCGACTCCACGTCCTCCCTGACGACCTTCGCCAGCTCGCCGGTCCTGCGCCGGGAGAACCAGCCGATGGGCACCCGGCCCAGGCCGGCGGCCAGCCGGCGGCGCAAGGACAACTGCACCCGGCCGTCCAGGAGATGACCGACGCCCGACGAGGCGGCCGTGAACAGCAGCCGCACGAGCAGCCCGGCGGCGCCCACGGCGACGGCCGTCCAGGCGCGGTCGTGGTCGACGGGGCCGGAGGCCAGCAGCGTGCGGCCGAGCTCGACGACGGCGAGCAGGGGCACGAGGCCGGCGAGGGCGCCGACGACCTGGAAGAGCACGACGGCGGTGAACCCGCGGAGGTGGGGGCGGAGAAGCCCGGAGACCGTACGGCCGGGGCGCGGCAGCGCCGCGGTGGCGATCACGACCGCCACCACCAGCAGCGCCGCGCACAGCGTCAGACCCAGCGCGTACCCGTCGTTGAGGGCGGCCGGTGTCCGGGCCTCGCCCGTGCGGTGGTGCGCCGCGGTGCCGAGGGCCGCCAGGCCCAGGGCGGCGCCCAGTTGGCGGGCGCTGTTGAGCAGGCCGGAGGCCATGCCCGCCTCGTGGGCCGCGACGCCGTCGGTGGCGACATTGACCAGCGGGCCGAGGACGAGGCCGAAGCCGACGCTGGCCGGGATCGACGGCCCGAGCGCGTCCACCACGTACGAGCCGTCCGCGTCGATGAACCCGTACCAGGCGAAGCCCGCCGCCGTCAGCAGCCCGCCGCCGGCGAGCAGGAGCCTCGGCGGATACCGGTAGCCGAGCTTCACCGCGAGGACAGAGCCGGCGACCACCCCGAGGGCGAACGGCAGGAACTGCACCCCCGTCTCCGCCGGGCCGTTCCCCAGCACCCGCTGGAGGTAGAGCGACATGAAGTAGAACGACGAGGCCATGGCCGCGCCGATCACCAGCGTGTACGTGATCGCGCCGAGCACTGCGCGGTTGGCGAGCAGGCCGAGGCGGATCAGCGGGTCGCGGCTCGTGGTCCGTTCGACCAGGACGAACGCCGTCAGCAGGGCGAGGGCGACGGCCAGCGTCGTGACCGTGACGGCGGAGGTCCACGCGTGCCGGTCCGTGCGGACGATGCCGAACACCAGCAGGGTCATCCCGCCCGTCGCCAGCACCGCCCCGAGCACGTCGGGGCGGCCTCTGCCGCGGTCCGCGCCGCCGGGCGGCCGGGCCCCGTCGGCCGCGACGCCGCGCCAGGTCATGGCCAGCGCGACCAGGGCCATCGGCACGTTCACGAACATCACCCAGCGCCAGCCCGCGTACTCCGTGAGCACCCCGCCGATCAGCACCCCGAGCGCCCCGCCGGCGGCGTTCGTCGCACTCCAGATGCCGAACGCCCGCACCCGCGCCCGCCCCGACGGGAACGTCGCCGTCAGCAGCGCCAGCCCCGCCGGGGCCAGCGCCGCGGCGCCGACGCCCTGGGCGGCCCGCGCCGCGACCAGGTGCCCCGGCTCGGTGGCGAAGCCGCCGAGGAGGGAGGCGACGCCGAACAGGCCGAGGCCGATGAGGAGCATCCGCTTCTGCCCGTACCGGTCGGCGGCCTTGCCGCCGAGCAGCAGCAGGCCGCCGAAGGTGAGCGCGTACGCGTGGATGACCCACGTCAGGCCCACCTCGCCGAAGCCGAGGGCGGCGCCGATCTCCGGCAGCCCGACGTTGACCACCGACAGGTCCAGCGACACCAGGAACTGCGCCACCGCCGCCGTGGCGAGCACGAGGCCGGCACGCGCCCCCTGCGCGGACCCGCCCGGCCCTCCCCGGTCTGCCGCCCCCTCCTGGCCCGCCGCCCCTTCCCGGTCCGCCGTTCCGGCCCGGTCCCCGTCCCCGTCCCCGTCCCCGGTCATGATTCCTCCCGTGGTCCAGCCGACTTCCGGAACATGTTCCGGAACACGTTCCTAAACGTACACCACCCCTCAGACAACGCCCAGAGCAAGCCTGCTGACCTGGATTGATTTCCCGGATGAGCCCCGGGGCAGCATGATGGGACGGTGCCCGGACAACGAGACCGCCGACAGCCCGCCTCCCCGCCCTCCGGCCGCACCGGCCGGCCGCGGTCGACGTCGCGTGCCGAGATCCTGGCGGCGGCCCGCCGGGTCATCGACGAGGACGGCTGGGAGACGCTGACCGTCCGCCGGCTGGCCGCCGAGATCGGCATCGGGACCACGACGCTCTACCACCACGTACACAACAAGGACGACCTGGTGGTCGAGCTGGTCAACCAGCACCTCGGCCAACTCGCCCTCCCGGAGCTGCCGGACGACCCCCGCGAGCGGATCGTCGTCGCCGCCACGACGATGCACGACGCGCTCACCAACTGGCCCTGGGCGGCCGAGGCGCTGACCGCGGACGGCTTCATCGGGCGCCTCGGCGACTCCGCGCTGTGGATCGTCGAGACGATCGTCGCGGGGGCGGTGGCCGCCGGCTGCACGCAGGCGCAGGCCGTCGACGTCTTCCGGGGGATCTGGTACTACACCGTCGGCGAAGTCCTCGTACGCGCCCGCTCCGAGCGCCGCCGCGCCGACGTCGGCTCCGCCGACCTGGCGTTCAGCCTGCGCCGCCTCGATCCGTCCCGCCAGCCGCAGTTGGCGGCGATCGGCGAGATGTGGCGGGAGCGGTCGGCCCTCGACCTGTATCCGAAGATGCTGCGGATCATCGTCTCCGGGCTCCTCGCGGAGGCCGGCCAGCCCGTCGAGCCGGCCGGCCCCTCCAGCCCGGCCGGCCCCTCCAGCCCGGCCGGCTAGTCCGGCACGGCGGCGACGGCCTCGGTCTCCACGAGTCGGCCGGCGTGGTCGCCGGGGTCAGATCACGCCGTCGAGGTCCCGCAGCAGGCGGGCCTTGGAGCGGGCGCCGACCACGGAGCGTACGGGCTCGCCGCCGCGGAAGACGAGCAGCGTCGGCACGGCCAGGACGCCGTGTGCGACGGTCGTGTCCGGGTTCTCGTCGACGTCGAGGCGGACGGCCATGACCCGGTCGCCCAGCTCGGCGGCGAGCGCGCCGAGGACGGGGGTGAGCTGCTTGCACGACGGGCACCACCGGGCGGTGAACTGCACCAGCACCGGCACGTCCGCGCGCAGCACCTCGTCGGTGAACGTCTCGTCCGTCACGTACGGAACGCCCTGTGTGGTCTGCGTCGTTGCCATGGCCCCTCTTCCTCCGTCAGGTCTCCGTCAGCTCTTCGCCAGGTCGCCGTCAGCTCTTCACCGGCACTTCCTCAGCCGCCGCACAGCGGCGCGTCCGTCCCGGCCCCGCCCGCCCCGCACGGCGCCGGCAGCGCCTCCGCGCGCGCCAACTGCGCGGTCAGGTGGTCGCGCGCCGCCCGCAGCGCGCCCATCAGCCCGTCCAGCTCGGCGATCTTCCTGCGGTACACCGCGCGCGCGTCGGGGCACGCGTCACCCGCCGCATGCCCGGCGCGCAGGCACTCCACGAACGGCCGCGTGTCCTCCAGCTCGAAGCCGAGGTCCTGCAGCGTGCGGATCTGCGCGACGAGCCGCAGCGCGTCGTCGCCGTACACGCGGTGTCCGTTGGTGCCGCGGTCGGCGGCGGGCAGCAGCCCGCGCGACTCGTAGTAGCCCAGGGTCCGCGTGCTGACCCCGGCCCTCTCGGCGAGTTCCCCGATGCGCATACAGCCGACGTTAGACGTTGACGCCGACGTCAGGACAAGCGCCGGACCGCTACGCCCCCGGCCGGCGGGCGAGGACGTAGGCGCGCGTCGTCTCGGGCTCCTGCGGGTAAGGGGCGCGCTCCAGCGTCGCCTCGACGGCGAAGCCGGCCACCCGGAGCAGGCCGGCCACCGCCGGCGGCTCGAGGAAGCGGAAGTCCACGTCCACCGGGTGCCCCCACCAGTCGTCCAGGTGCCGCACCTCGGTGCCCGCGTGGAACGAGACCAGCAGCCGCCCGCCCGGCCGCAGCACGCGCCGGGCCTCGGCGAACGCGGGCGCCAGCTCGTCCGGTTCGAGGTGGATGACCGAGTACAGCGCGACCGCCGCGCCGAACTCGCCGTCCGCCGCCGGCAGCCGCAGCAGGTCGCCCTCGCGGAACTCCGCCTCCGGGTGCTCCCGCCGGGCGAGCGCGACCATGCCCGGCGACAGGTCGACCCCGACCGCCCGCGCCCCGTGCGCCGCGAGCCACCCCGTGACGTGCCCCGGCCCGCAGCCGAGGTCGGCGACCGGCGCGCCGTCCTCGGCCTGCTCCAGGAGCGCCGCGAGCAGCGCCCGGTCCAGCGGCTTGTGCGTCAGCTCGCCGCCGACGGTGTCGAGGTACGTCTCCGCCACCGTGTCGTAGGTGGTCCGTGTCCTGTCGTGGTCTCCCGCGCGCGCCATGCGGCACAGCATCCCACCCCGGGTGCGGGGCGATCACCCGGGTTTCCGCGCACCCGGGCCCCCGTCACGTCCGCGCCGGGACCGCCGCCTCGGCCGCGTCGTCCGGCAGCGGCATCGAGTCCATGAAGGAGCTGACGGAGAACACCGCGCGCCCCGCCCCCGGCGGCCCGTACCCCGGCGGGGACGACAGCCCGTGGGTGTCCAGCGCGTCCTGGTACGTCTCCAGCAGCCGGATGTGGTACTCCAGCGGCGCGCCCTCGGGGTTGGCCTTGCCCAGCGGCGTCGTGGGCTCCGGGCACCAGGTGGTGAACCGCGGCACGACCCCGTGCGACATGAAGAAGTCCAGCCCCTCGCGCGTGGATGCGATGGCCTCGTCGACCGTCGTGAAGCCGAACGGCTCGGCCATCTCCACGCCGGCGACGAAGTTGGGGATGACGTTCGAGGGCCCGAAGACCTCGGCGGAGTCGAGGATGCGGCGGTGCCACTCGTCGCGCCCGACGTAGCGCTCCTTGCCGGGGCAGTACAGCTCGAACAGCCGCCGGTCCCACACCTCGAAGTTGGGGTGGTAGATCTGCGCGCCGTAGTCGTGGAAGCGCTGCACGTCGGCCTTCGGCAGCGCCTGGGCGACGACCTTGCCGATCCAGCGGCCGGGGAAGCGCTCCTCGATGGCCTTGGCGTACTGGCCGTAGAAGTCGGCCTCGTCCTTGCCGCCGATGTGGCGGGTCACGGCGCCGCCGGTGAGGGTGTACGCGGTGGAGGTCTTCGCGGTGTCGTACCGGTCGATGATCTCCAGCGCCTCCAGTACCTCCTCCACCGGCTTCACGCCCGTGTACGGGCGGCCGGCGGCCCTGTGCTGGCGCCAGTTGTGGTTGATGTCGCAGTACTGGCACTCCTCCTTGGCGCCGAAGTACTGGCAGACGCGGAAGACCGTGAGGTAGATCAGGTAGCCCCACTGGATGGTGGGCGCGACCTCCATGACGGACTTGCCGTTCGCGAGCTTGTGCCGGTAGTAGTCCGGCATCGGCGGCAGGCCGACGTCGGCGATGCGGACGCCGTCGAGGTACAGGCCGAGGGCGCCGTCGTCGCCGGGCTTGACGCGGTACGGGGACGCGGGGTTGACCCGTACGGAGACGACGGTGCGGCGCAGGTCGTACGGGCCGCCGGTGAGGACGACCTCCTCCGGCGGGCGGTTGAGGGCGGCGGCGCCGAGCTCGGGGAGCGTGCCGTGGTCGAAGGAGAAGATGAAGTACGACTTCGGCTTCACCTCGCCGGAGCCGTCCTCGCCCGCGCCGCTGAGCGCGGAGTCGTCGAAGGCCATCCCGCCCCGCAGCAGGTCCTCCTTGATCACGGCTTCCCTGGGCACGTGAGGGAAGCGGGCCATCAGGCCCTCGACCAGGTCGGTCCGGCTGCGGCTCGCTGCGGTGTCGGTGTCCATGCACTTGCTCCTTCCCGGCGTCCGTGGCGGAGCGACGCCGCACCCTCCATTGAACACGGGCGCCCGGCCCAGCCCGGCGGCGGGGGCGCAGGGGGCCGGTTTTTCCTTTCGGGTGAATTCGGGTGGCGGTGTACGGGCCGCTCCCGGTGGGCTCAGGCGTTCGCGGGTGTGCCCGGGAGGGTCGCGGGAGCGCGGGCGGCGCGCGCGGCGCCGCCGGGGGCGGAACGCGCCGCGGGGAGGCCGCGGCCGGGCGGGGCTGCGGCGGAGGTGGTGCGGCCGGGGGCGTAGCGGATGTGCGCTCGGCCGTTCGGCGGAGCCGTGGATACGTCCAGCAGACCGTCCGACATCGCGACTAAACGCCCAAGTCGCCCTCTTTTCTGCACAACTGACTTTAGCGGCACACACTCAAATGGCGGATCAAATCCGGATACTCCGGCTACTGTTCTCTTCAAGTCGCAGGACCTAGAGGGGAGTAGTGCGGATGGGGCCGATGAAGAAGATCCCGGGACAGCGCAGTCCGGTGGAGTGTGCGCGCGCCTTGGACCAGGCACTCGAGGCCCAGCGAGCCCGGACCGCCCTCGTCCGGGCGATCAAGAACGGCGAAGTCGACTGCGTACAGGCGCTGGAGCGCGCGGCCCGGGACGCCCTGGCCGGGGACATGCTGGCGAAAGACTTCCTGCTGGCGCTGCCGGGGGTGGGGCCGGCGCAGACGGCGAAGCTGATGACGAGGCTGGGCCTGTCGGACACCCGCAGGCTGCGGAGCCTGGCCCCGGGGCAGCGGGAGCTGATCGGCGCGGCGGTCCGGAGCTGAGCCCTCCGGGGCGGGCGGCGGGGATTGCAGGGCCGGGGCCCGTGGACCGTGCCGTACGGACGGCGGGCCCCGGGCCCACTGAGCGTGCTCGCTGCCGCCGGCCCCGACGAACCGGCCGCAGGACGGCTTCCGGTCGGCTTCCGTCCGCCGCCCGACCACGCGGCGCCCCGTCGACCGCCCTTTACCACCGGCTCCGCCCCCACGTGGCCGTTTCGCGCGGAATCGGCATTTCCACCCGCCCCGGACCACACACTGGAGCCACGGTCGGCGCACGGGGCGGCGGCGCGGCGAGGAGGTGGCCGCCGATGGCATGTGGCTCGTGGAACTCCCGCCGATGCACGGCCAGGCACTACTGGCGCACGCCGACGCCGAGACGCTGCGCCACGTCCGCCAGACCCCCCGTACCCAACCGGCGCTGCACCGCGGGCAACCGGCCCCGGACCCGCTGCCGCTGACCCGCTGCACCACGCACCCGCCCGGCCCACGGCCGCACGCCGCCGCTACTCCAGCACCGCCGTCGCCTCGACCTCGACCAGCAGGTCCGGCTCCCCGAGCGCGGCCACCCCGAGCAGGGTGATCGGCTTGACCGGGTCGACGCCGAGCTTCGCCGCCGCCCGGTTCACGCCCTCGCCCAGCAGCGGCATCTTCTCCGGGCTCCAGTCCACGACGTAGACCGTCAGCTTCGCCACGTCGTCGAAGGAGCCGCCCACCCCGGCCAGGGCGGTCGCGACGTTGAGATAGCTCTGCTCGACCTGGGCGGCGAGGTCGCCTTCGCCCACGGGGCGGCCGTCGGCGTCGCGGGCGACCTGACCGGCGAGGAACACCAGTCTCGATCCGGTGGCGACCGACACCTGCCGGTAGACCTCGGGCTTCGGCAGCCCCTCGGGATTGACCAGGGTCACGGACATATACGGCCCCTTCCTCGCTCGTCTCTTCTTTCTTGCACCTCGTCCCGCACTATACATAGCGATGTTATGTATAGTGCCGGTCATGGCGCGGACGAAGGACCCGGCGGTGCGCTCCCTGCTGCTGGAGCGGGCCGCGCACATGCTGCGCACGAGAGCACCCGTCACCCTCCGCACCCTGGTCGCCGGCACCGGGGTCTCCACGATGGCCGTCTACACCTACTTCGGCGGCATGGACGGGCTGTGGCGGGCGCTGCGGCAGGAGGGGTTCGTCCGGCTGACCGCCGGGCTCGCCGCCGTCGAACCGACCGCGGACGCGGTCCGCGACCTCGCCTCGCTGGGGGCCGCCTACCTGGTCAACGCGGTGGAGAGCCCCGACCTCTACCGCATCATGTTCGACGCGGGCTTCGACCTCGAAGACCCCTCGGCCGCCGACGAGACCCTGCACACCCTCGTCCGTACCGTCGAGCGGGCCACGGACGACGGCCGCTTCGCCGCCGGGACCGACGCGCTGACGCTGGCGACGCAGAGCTGGGCCGTCGGCCACGGGCTCGCCTCGCTCGTCACCGCCGGCCCGCTGCCGCGCGCGGCGCTCGCCTACGGCATCCCCATGCTGACCGCCCTGTTCACCGCCGCGGGCGACGAGCCCGGACGGTGCCGTGACTCCGTCGCGCGGGGATGGGGAGCCCTGGCGACCGCGGATCCGCCGTGACGCTGGTCCGGCCGGTCACGCCGGGCACTCAGTCCCGGCGGTCGGTCCGGACCCGTCAGTCCGGGCAGTGCGTGCCGCGCGGGAGCTGGTACGGGGCCGAGATCCGGTACGTCCCGGGGCGGGGGGCGTGCAGCCGGGTCCACTCACCGGCCTCCGTCACGCAGCCCTCCAGGTTCACGTAGAGCTGCCCGCTCTCCGACCACTCCCGGACCCCGTCGACCTCCGGCTCGTCCGATCCGTCGCCCTCCAGCACCCGCGGCGCCTCGACGCCCTCGCCGTCCTCGTCGACGAGCCCGAGCCACGGCGAGAACGGCACCCGCACCAGCACGGGCCCCGCGTACTTCACGTCGATGACCAGCTCGCCCTCGTCCGCCCGCCGCACCTCCGCGGGCGCCTCGACCAGCGGCGTGGGGTCGTTCACCCGGAACAGCCGCCAGTTCGCGTCCGCCCAGATCTCCGTCAGGTACGGCTGCCCCTCGGCGACGATCTTCGCCTCCTCGTGCGCCCCGGTGTCCGGCCGGTCCTCCACCGGCAGCACCACGTACCGCACCGCCCAGGTCTTCAGCCAGGCGTGGTACGTCTTCGGGGTCAGGCTGCCGTCGTAGAAGATCTCGTGCCGGTCCAGGTCCGCCTGCCGGTTCCAGCCGCGGGCCAGGCTCACGTACGGCGCCAGGGCCGACGCCTCCCGGTGGCTGCGCACCGGCACCACCTCGACCCGCCCGGCCTCCGCGTCGACCTGCCGCAACTGGTCCACCAGCGGCGCCAGCTCGCGCGTCCAGGCCGCGGTCGGGCTGGTGAGCACGAGGTCGACGACGGGCTTGACGACCACCCACACGGTGATCGCCCCGAACGCCAGGTACACCGCCGCCACGGACCGCATCACCCGCGGCGCCGCAGGACGCGTCCCCGTCTGCGCGATGACCAGCAGCACCGTGCCGCCGAAGATCAGCGCCAGCCGCTCGATGTTGCTGCCGATCGGCGACGGGATGACCCACGCGGCGAGCGTGCCGAGGAAGTAGAGCGCCGCGCCGATCCGCACCGTACGCCACGACTCCGGCGCCATCAGCCAGATCAGCGCGGCCGTGATCATCGGCGCCACGGCCGAGATCCACGGCATCGGCTGCGTGCCCTGGAACGGGAACAGCCAGCTCGACAGCGCGACCACCACCGGCGGCGCCACCCCGAGCAGATACGCCTCGGTACGCCGCTTCTGCAGGAACAGCACGGCGGCGACCAGCCCGACGAACAGCCCGGCCACCGGGCTCGCGGCCGTCGCCAGCATGCCGGACAGCACGACCCCGGTCCCCCGCCAGCCGCCCACCCGGCGGCGGCCCTTCCCGTCCTTCCCGCCCTTCTCCCCCGCGCCGTCCTCGTCGTCGCGGTCGCCGGGGAAGACCAGCACGATCGCGACGAGCCCGAAGAGCAGCCCGAGCGCGAACGTCACGCGGCCGGAGGCCGCGTTGCCCACGAGCGCCACGGCGCCCCACAGCGACGGCACCAGCGGGCGCGGCACCTGGCGGCAGCGGGCGAGGATCAGCGCCAGCACGCCGGCGGAGAGCGTGCCGGCGAGCACCATGGTCGTCCGCACGCCGAGCACGGCCATCAGATAGGGCGAGATGACGCTGTACGAGACCGGGTGCATGCCCCCGTACCAGGCGAAGTTGTACGCCGTGGAGGGGTGCCGACCGGCGAACTCGGCCCAGGCGTCCTGCGCCGCCAGGTCGCCGCCCTCGTTGGCGAGGAGCAGCAGCCACAGGATGTGCAGGATGCCGCCGGCGACGAGGGTGGTGAGCACGGGGCGCTGGGCGAGCCAGCGCAGGTGGGGCTGGAACCGGTCGGGCGGGGCGAAGCGCCGCCGCGCGGCGCGGGGGGTGCGGGGGGCGGCGGTGCCGGCGGCGGCTTCCGTACGAGCGGTGCCGGAGGCGTCCCCGGCGTCCGTACGGGCGGCGGCGTCACCGGCCGGGGAGTCACCCTCCGGGGCGTCACCGGCCGCGGGGGCGGCGTCGGCCACCGTGGTGGTGGCGCCCGCAGAGGCGGCGTCGGTCACTGTGGCGGCGTCGCCGCCAGCGAGGCTCGCGTCCGTACTGTCGCCGTCGCCGCCCCTGCCCGCCGCGCCCGGGGCGCGCTTCTCCGCGGGACCCGCCGGGTCGCCGGAGTCCGCGGACGCAGGCGTGGACCCGCCCGCGGCGGCTCCCGCGGGGGGTCCTGCTGCTGATCGGCCTCCTGATCGGCCGCCGGACGCGGCTCCGCGGTCCGGCTGCACGGTGGTCACTGCGACGACTCCCCGTCTTCCCTTGTCTTTCCCCGGGGGCGGTGCCAGCGACGCTAGCACGGGCGTACGACGCCCCCGGGAGCTAACCGAGCCTGCTGAGCTTCGCTCCCATGCCAGGCTCCGCCATGTCCTCCCCGAGCGCCACCGGCACCCGCACTTCCCCCTGGCCAGAGCCCATCGTCAGGACCCCGACCACGTCACCCTTCGCACCCTCGTGCGGTACCTCTCCGGAGCGGTCCTCGCCGAGCTCCAGGCCCACCTTCAGCCCGCCCCAGCCCGGCGCGACGACGTCCTCGGTCGCCACCACCGGTGTCGTACCCCCGAGGCCGTCGTCGACCTCTCCGACGACATCGCCCTTCTTCACGACGGTCATGTCCGTGAGCGCCTTCTCGCCCGCGTCCATCAACTGCCGGCCGAACTCCATGGCGGTCGGAAGCTGCGGCACCGCGTACTGCCCGAGGACCGCGCCGACGATCAGTTGCTGCTCGCCCGCGACCTTCTTCTCGGTGGCGAAGAGGAAGTTGCCGCCGGCCTTGGTGGTCGAGCCGACCTTGATGCCGATGCCGTGCAGCGGAACCATCTTGTTGCTGTTGTCGTGGTCGTCGCCGCGGCTGTCGGTGTAGCCGGACATGACGACGATCTGCTTGAACAGCGGGTCCTTCATCGCCGCCTTGCCGATGATCACCTGGTCCTCGGCGGTGGAGACGGTGGTCTCCTTCAGGCCGCTGGGGTCGGTGTAGGTGGTGCCGTCCATGCCCAGCTCTTCCGCGGTCCTGTTCATCTCGTCCACGAACGCCTGCATGTCGCCGTCCGAGTGCCAGCGGGCGAGCAGCCGGGCGACGTTGTTGGCGGAGGAGATGAGCAGGGCCTTGAGGGCTTCCTCCTGGCTGAGCTTGGAGTCCGGGTCGAGTTCTACGGTCGTCTCGCCCTCGGCGCTGAGAGCGGCCTCGGCGACGGCGGTGTCGTCGACCGGGATGCTCGCGCCCTTGGTGCCGGGCTTCATGGGGTGGTCGCGCAGGATGATGTACGCCGTCATGACCTTGGCGACGCTGCCGATCGGCACGGACTTCTGCTTCCCGTACGAACCGAGGCTGCCGAGCCCGGCCACGTCTATCGCCGCCTGGCCTTCGCCGGGCCAGGGCATCTCGGGGGTGCCGCCCTCGAATTCGTAGCTGGCGGCGGCGGTGAGGGTGAGGGACGGGGCGGGCAGCGGACGGAGCATCTGGACCACGCCGAGGATGATCGCGAGCAGGATGACCAGCGGCGTCCAGATCTTCACGCGCCGCACGAGGGTACGGGTGAGGGTCTCGGGCGGCGGCGGGGTGTTGGTCAGCTCGGCGAGCAGGTCGAGGGGGCGCTTCTCCTCGTACGGGGGGAGGGGCTGCTGCTGGGTCAGCTCCCACCCGGGCGGTGCGGAGGGCCGCCCGGAGGGCGGCGCGGCCGGCGCCGGCGGCGTGGCGGGCTTGGCCGGCGGCGCGGGGGGCTTGGCCGGCGGCGCGGGGGGCTTGGCCGGCGGCGCGGGGGGCTTGGCCGGCAGGTCGGAGTCGGTCTTGAGCGGCACGAAGGTGCTGCCGGGCGGCCCGGCGAGCCTCCCCGCAGCCGGAGCACCGCCGGGGCCCTGGCCGCGGTCCTGTCCGCGGTCCTGGCCGGCGTCCTCCGGCACGGCGTCGGCGGGCTCGTCTTCTACGTCCTCGGCACCGTCTACGTCACCGGGCGTGGCCGCCTCCGGGACGGCGTCACCGGGCTCGTCTTCGACGACGGGTGCCGGGGAGTCGGACTTGGTCACCCAGGCGGCAACGGCGGCACGCAGTTGCTCATCGCCGCCGACCTTGGCGGCGTCGGCCTCGGCGACCAGCCGGAAGCTGGCGGTGGCGGAGTCCTTGGCACCGGCTGCGCCACCGGACGCGCCGGAGCTTGCAGCCGAGGAGTCCCCGGAGCCGTCGGAACCCGTAACCGGAGAGTCCTCGGGGCCGTCGGAGCCGTCGCTCCCGGCCTCCCGGGCACGGCCGGGGGCGAGATCGCCCTCCACGCGCGCCTCAGCCGCCTCAGGGCCCCCGGACCCACCGGCGCCCCCACGGGCCCCGCGAGAGGCGCCCTGAGCCCCCTCAGAGCCCTCCTGCTCCGCACCGGCCCGAGCCCCGGGCACAACGGCACCCCCTGCGTCCGCAGCGGGCGGAACCCTGAGGGTGGCAGTCGCCGTATCCTCCGCCTTCACGGCCTTCGGCCGGGACGCGCCCCGCGCGCCGGCCCCACCGGCGCCCGCCGCCTCCCCGGCCTCCGGCCGAGCGGAACCCGCCGGGGAGCCGGTACCCGACGCACCAGCCGTGCCACCCTCGGCCCCGGCACCGGCCCCACTCCGTGCCGCAGGCGCGTCCGCGGAGTGTGCGCCGGACCCGTCGCCGTCCGCCGGACGGCCTTCGGCCTTCGGCCGCGATGCCGGCTCAGCCGGGCCATCGCTAACCGGCGCGCTGGCGACCGGCTTGGACGCGGCAGGCGCCGCAGCGCCCTCGTCCCGCGACGCAGCCTTGCCCGCGGTCTTCGGCCGGGACGCCGCCTTCGCACCGGAGCCACCGCCGCCCGCCGACGACTCGGCGTCGGCCGACCCGCCGGACTTGCCGGCCTCGTCAGCCGCGGACGACCCACCAGACTTCGGGCGCGACGAACCCGGCGCAGGCGCCGACTTGGCAGCCGCCGATCCGCGCTTCGCACCGGCGCCGTCCGTGTCCGCGCCTTCGCCGCCCGCACGCGACCCGGCACCGGCCGACCCGGCCGTCTTGCCGACGTCGGCCGCAGTGCCGCTCTTCGCCTTGCCGGCAGCCTTGGCCTTCGGCCCGGCGGCCGGCTTCGCGCCGGAGCCATCGCCGCCCCCGGAACGGCCCTCGGCCTTCGGCCGCGGTTCCGCCGCGTCGTCGGCAACCGGGGCGCTGGCGGCCGACTTGGACGCGGCAGGCGCCGCAGCGCCCTCGTCCCGCGACGCGGCCTTGCCCGCGGTCTTCGGCCGGGACGCCGGCTTCGCGCCGGAGCCCTCCGAGCGCGCCGGCGAATCGCCGCCCGTCGACGACCCGGGTGCCTGGCCGTCCGCGTCCGCGGGCTTCGCCGCGGTGGCGCCCCCGGCCTTCGGCCGGGACGGCGTCTTCCCGGTCTTCCCTCCGGAGCGGGCGGCGCCCGCCGAGGGCTGGGACCCGGGCGACGTGTCCGGGGGCTTCGTCCGGGAACCCGCTTCCGCCTCCCGGCCGTCCCCGCGGGCGGCACCCGCCGAGGGCTCGGACGACCCGCCCCGGGACTCCGGCCCCGAACCCGCCCCGGCCTCCCGGCCGGCCGTCGCGGCACCGTCATCCGCCGTCGCCCCGCGCGCAGTTCGCTCCGCGTCCCCCTGGGCGGGAACCGGCGCCGGGGCGGGGGCGTTGTCGGTGGGGGACGTGAACGCCAGGCGCGGGTCGCGTTCGCCGTCCGCGTCGCGATCCGCGTCGTGCGGATCGCGGGGTTCATGTTCGTCCACGGTCGCCGACCCCGACGGTTGCTGCTCCTCGGACCTCCCGGGGGACTCGACCGCCACCGACTTCTCCTCCTCCGTCACAACCGCACAACCGCGTCAACCATGGCGTAGCCACCCACCCTAAGGGGACGCAGCCGTCTCTCGCCCGCTTCTGAGAGACGAGAACGACATACCTACAGGTTCCCGATCAAAGCGCCCACGCACTCTCGACAGACCAATGTGAGAGGCGTCACCCTGTCATTCATCCACGCGGGGAGGCATGGATGGGCAGGAGCCGCAGAACACTTCCGGAGGAGCTTCTGCTGCTGGCACTGGACCCGGCCACGGGTACCACTGCGCAGCCGCAGTCGCTCGACCTCGGCCTGGCAGGAGCACAGCTCGTCGAGCTCGCTCTGGCCGGGCGAATAGCCCCGGACGGGGATCGTATCGCCGTGATACTTCCGCGTCCGACCGGGGACCCCACTTTGGACACAGCGCTCGAGCTGCTGCGTCGCCGTGGCAGTCCCGTGCGCGCAGTCAACTGGATCGGTGGGCCACGTCTGGGGTTGCGCCAGACGTATCTCGCCCATCTGGAGCGCTGCGGCATGGTGCATGCCGTGGAGAGCCAGATGTGCGGGGTCCTACCAACCACTCGATATCAGGCAACGGACACCGCCATCAGCCGGGAGATACGCGCCCGGCTGGACAGCGCGATCCGCACCGGCGTCCCGCCGGACCCGCGGACTGCGGCGCTTGCCGCGCTGGCCCACGCGGTCGGACTCGGCAAGCATCTCTACCCCGGGAACGAGGGGCGCTCCGCGCGCTCCCGGCTCCGGGATCTGATCAGGCACGACCCGATGGGCGGTCTGGTGGCGCACGCCGTGATGGATGTGCAGAACGGCGTCACCGCTCAGCCGCGGCGCACTTCCGGAGGCGGCCGTCCCGCGGCTCGTCCGCCGGCTGTCGCGCAGCCTGCCGGAGTTCCCGCGGGGTCCCGCCGCGCGGGGATGATCCGGACGGCCGCGGTGCGCTGAGCCCGCCCCGGCGGCCGTGAGCGACGCCGGGCCCGTACGCGCCCTTGCGTACGGGCGAGGCGTGGCGCGCCGGTGTGCCAGTGCGGGAACGGGAGCCGCAACGCAGGGTCCCGTCCGGTCGAGTGGCCTCGACCCGGGCGGGGCCCTGCCATGCGTTCCGGCGGTCGCAACGGACGCCCGCGGCCACACAGGGCACACATTGTGTGCCAAACCTTTGCCCTCTGCGGCTATTTCGCGTCGATAGCAGCGCCGCACACTCCGTCGGTGGCAGGCTGCACCCAGTAATCAGATACGTCCGTACGCGGATCACGCACCCGGAGGTGCAACTCCCTTGGCGTCCAACGTCAACCCTACCGTCAGGCGACGCCGCCTCGGCCAGGAGCTGCGCAGGCTGCGCGAGCAGAAGAACATGACCGCCGAGCAGGTCGCGGACCGGCTGCTGGTCTCGCAGTCGAAGATCAGCCGGCTGGAGAACGGCCGGCGCAGCATCAGCCAGCGGGACGTACGCGATCTGTGCGGGGTGTACGAGGTGGAGGACGAGCGGGTCGTCAACTCGCTGATGCAGATGGCGAAGGAGTCCCGCCAGCAGGGCTGGTGGAACGCCTTCGGGGACGTGCCGTACAGCGTCTACATCGGCCTGGAGACCGCCGCCGCCTCCCTGCGCATCTACCAGTCGCTCGTCGTGCCCGGACTGCTCCAGACGCGCGCGTACGCGGAGGCCGTCATCGCCGGCAGTTCGCCGGAGGTGACGACGGCGGACGTCGAGAAGCGGGTGAACGTGCGGATGCGGCGGCAGGACCGGATAAGGGAGACGGACCAGCCGCTGCGTCTGTGGGCGGTGTTCGACGAGGCCGCGCTGCGGCGCATGGTGGGCAACGCGCAGATCATGCGCGAGCAGTTGGACCATCTCCTGGAGGTGTCGGAGTTCCCGCATGTCACGGTGCAGGTGCTGCCGTTCGAGACGGGCGCGCACCCGGGAGTGACCGGGCAGTACGCGATCCTGGAGTTTCCCGAGGAGTCCGACTCCAGCGTGATCTATCTGGAGGGCGTCACCAGCGATCTCTACTTGGAGAAAAGCGACGACGTCCACAACTACAGCTTGATGTACGAACATCTGCGGGCACAGGCGCTCAATCCCGAGCAGACCCGGAAATTCATCGCGGACGCGGCGAAGAAGTACGCCCGCTGATAACCGGGCGCGCGGCCGGGTATCCGAAACGGAGGCACAGTACACCCGTGCCGGGACGCTCCGGAAGAGCAGCGGCCGTTCGCCATCCGGTTGAGTGAAAGCCCGCTGACCGGTGGGTTGTTGAGGGGTAGCGTCTCGGCGTCGGGCCGGGGCGTCGACAACACTCCGGCCTGGAACGGGCAGGGAAGAAGTCTGAGTCCTTCAGCAAACCGGAGAGAAACATGGCAATCGAACTCGGCGCCACCGGCGCCTGGACCAAATCAACCCACTCCGCGGGCAACGGCGAGTGCATCGAGGTGCGTTCGACCGCTCCCGGGCTGGTCTCGGTGCGCGACTCCAAGGTCCCGGACGGGGCGGTCCTGGACTTCGCCCCCGAATCGTGGGCCGCATTCGTCGCCGAGGCGGCCAGCGGTGCATTCCGTCCTGAGTGATCGCGGCTGATTCCGGGGCGTAGCGGCGGAACGACTCCGTTACGCCACCCGGGAATCACACCGCCGCACGTCCGACGGCCCTCTCGACTGGACGCCGTCCCGGCCGAGAGGGCTCGACCTTTTCCGCTCAGCTCCCGACTGCCGCTCAGCTCCCGACTGCCGCTCAGCTCCCGACTGCCGCTCAGTTCCCGGCTGCCGTCTGGCTTCCAGCTACGGCCTGGTTCGCGACTGCCGCGCGGTTCCCGACCGGCCCGGAGACCTCGCCGGGCCGCCTCCCCGAGTCCACACCCCGGCCGCCTCGCGGCGGCGTCAGCGCGGGTAGCGTTGCAGCCAGGCCGTGTTGGGGGCCGTCTCGCCGTGGAGCGCCGGGCCCAGGGTCATCTCCAGCGCGAAGTCGTCCGCCAGTTGCAGGATCGTGCCCCGGCCCTCGACCTCCGCCACCCACGCCGGCGGCAGCGCCGTCTCGCCGTGCTGCGCGCCCAGCAGGCTGCCGCAGAGGGAGCCGGTGGCGTCGGAGGCGCCGCCGTGGTTGACGGCGAGGAGCAGGCCGTGGCGTACGTCGGTGGCCGCCAGCGCGCAGTACAGGGCGAGGGCGACGGCCTCCGCGGCGCTCTCGCCGGTGCCGAGCCGCTCCACCTGCTCCGCGCCGGGGCCGTGATCCGGGCCAGGACCAGGCCCCTGGCCCGGGTCCTGGCCCCGGCGGGCGTCGAGCGCGGTGCGTACGGCCACCGTGGTCTCCTCGTGCCCCGGGCGGCCCGCGAGGATCTCCAGCGCCCGCCCCACCGCCTCCTCCGGCGCGTCGCCGCGGGCGAGGCCGTGGACCACGACCGCGTACGCGCCCGCCGCCAGATAGCCGGTCGGGTGGCCGTGCGTCTGCGTGGCGCACTCGGCGGCGAGTTGGAAGACCAACTGCGGCTCCCAGCCCACCAGCAGCCCGAACGGTGCGGACCGCACCACGGCCCCCGGGTCCTTCGCCTCCGGGTTGCGGGGCTGCTGCAGGGTGCCCATGCGGTCGTCGGCCAGGCCGCGCAGGCAGGAGCGGGGCGCGCCGCGCTGCGCGTACAGCCACTCCTCGCGCGCCAGCCAGCCGTCCTCGGCGTTGCGCTCGTCGGGGCCCCAGTCCTTCTGCGTGGCGTACCAGCGGCGGTACGCGGCGTGCACGTCGGTCGGCGGGTGCCACCGGCCGCCGTCGCGGCGCACCTGGGCGCGGATGAGGCCGTCGACCGTGAACAGGGTCATCTGGGTCTCGTCCGTGACCGCGCCGCGGCGGCCGTAGGCCGGGGCGAAGTCGGCCGCGCCCTGCGGTCCGTGCGCGGCCCGTATCTCCGCCAGGGAGGCGTCCGCGACGCCCGCGCCGAGGGCGTCGCCCACCGCGCCGCCGAGCAGGCAGCCGCGCACTCTGCTGCGGAAGTCCTGCTGCTCGGCGCGGCCCCAGGTGCGGCGTGCGGTCGTCACTAGGCCACCTCAGTCGGACGTTCGGTCAGGTCTCGCTCTGTCAGGTCCCACGCTCTCCGGTCTCGCCCGGTCACGTCTCACGCTGTCGGAACGTGTTCCGGCCCAGCACTGTAATCGAGGGAAACGAGAGGCCAGCGGGCGTTCGCCCGTCAATCTCCGGGCAGCTCGCGGAGCAGATCGCCGATTACGCGCAGATATCCCTCGATCCGGGCACGGTCCGCGTCCGCCGTGTCCGGCCCGGCGGCCAGCAGGCCGAGCATCGCGAACAGGTCCTTGAGCAGCAGCCAGTACGGGGTCCCGGACGCCACCTCCGCCAGCGCCGCGTCCGCGGCGGCCCAGTCCCCGGCGGCGGCACGGCACACCAGCCGGGTCTCGGCCCGGTCCAGGCCGGTGACGCAGTCCTCCAGCATCGCCGCCTCCACCGCGGCCCAGCGCGCGGCGGGTTGCGGGCCGCCTGCGAGGCGCGCCAGCAGGGCCTCGTCGAACCGGTGGAAACCGTCCTCCGGATCGGCCGCAAGCGCCGCCGCGACGTGCAGACCGGCCTCCTCGTACCGCCCAAGCTCCATCAGCGTTTCGGCTTTGTCGGAGTGCACCGACCCGTTGCCGGGATCCGCCGCGAGCGCCTCGTCCAACGCGCCGAGCGCCTCCTCCCCCCGCCCCTCCAGGGCGAGCAGACGTCCCCGCCAGCGCAGCGCGTCGCCGTAGTCCGGCCGGTCGGCGAGGAGCAGGTCGAGCTCGGCGTACGCCTCCGCCGTGCGCCCGACGTGGCCGAGGGTGCGGGCCCGGCCGAGATGCGCCCATCTGCGCGTGGCGTCGATCTGCAGGGCGCGCTCGTAGTCCACGAGCGATTCGTTGAAGCGGTCGAGTCTCCGGTAGAGGTCTCCGCGTTGCTCCAGCGCCCACGCGTTCTCCGGCTCGATCTCCAGCGCGCGGCCGAAGTCGGCCAGCGCCTCATCGTCCCGCTCCAGCGTCACGTAGCACTGGCCCCGGTTGGCGATGGCCCAGGCGTAGTCGTCGTTCAGCTCCACGGCCCGGTCGAAGTCGGCAAGCGCCTGTTCCGTACGTCCCAGAACGCGGTGCACCTCGCCGCGGTCGGCCCAGCTATCCGACCCGTGCGGGTCGATCTCCAACGACCGGTTCAGATCGGCGAGCGCTTCGTCGAAACGCCGCAGGTGCATAAGGCAGCGGGCCCGGTTGGCGTAGGCAAAGTCGTAGGCCGGCGACAGTTCCAGCGCGTGGGAGTAGTCGGCGATGGCCGCGTCGAATCGCCCGGCTTCCTGGTGCACCGCGCCGCGTTCGCCCCAGCACCAATGCCACTGCGGATCGGCTTCCAGCGCCCGGCTCAGGTCCGCCAGTGCCTCGTCGACCCGGCCGAGCTTGGCGTGGCACTGGCCGCGGCTGGCGAAGGCGTACGCATAGTCGCCGTCGGCCGCCTCGACGGCCCGGTCGAAGTCGGCGAGCGCCTGCACCAGGGAGCCGGTGAGGCGGTGCGTCTCGCCGCGCATCGCCCAGGTCAGGGGGGACGGGCCCGCCTCCACCGCCTGGTTCAGGTCGGTCATCGCGTCGCCGAAGCGCTCCAGATTGAGCCGGGTCCTGCCACGGTAGGTCAGCGACCAGGCGGTGTCGGGGTCGTGCTCGACGCAGTACGTGAAGTCCGCCTCCGCCTCCGCGAAGCGGTCGAGGTAGACGTACGCCTGGCCGCGGCCCGCGTAGGCGCGGACGAACCCCGGGTCCAGCTCCAGCGCCCGGCTGAAGTCCGCGATGCTCCGGTCGAGTTCGTTGCGCGTGCGGTGCTCCCGCCCGCGCAGCGCGTACGCGAGCACCCGCTCCGGCTCGGTCAGCTCCGCCTCCTGCAGGAGGAACGTGCACACCTCGACGAGCCCCCGCTGGCCTTCCCGCCGCGCCTCCTCCCCCAGCGCCGCCAGCAGCCGCCGGCCCCAGTCCCGTACCGGCTCGCTGTCCGCGTCCACGCCCGCCTGCTCCAGCGTCTGCGCCCACCGGCGGGTCTCGGCCGGGCCGAGGTCGGCGGCCTGGAGCGCGTCGCGGCGGGCGCGCGGCAGGGCGCCCTGGGGGTCGGCGCAGAGCAGGTGGTACGTCTCGTTGCGGCGGTGGCCGAACCACCGCTCGTCAAGCCAGCGGTCCTCCTCCGGATCGCCCCCGGCCACGTCCGGCAGGCTCGCCTCCAGCTCCGCGCACCAGCCGGCGTGCGCCGCCGCCAGCGCGCGGTGCTGCTCGCGCCACCGCTGCGGCGAGCGGGTGCGCTGCACCCGCAGCATCGCCGAGCGCACCACGCCGTGGTACTGCACCCGGCCCGCCTCGTCGCTGACGAACGGCAGCGCACGCAGCCACGAGTACAGGCCGGCGGCGGCCGGCTCGACGGCGACGCGGAAGACGTCCTCGTCCAGCGCGGGCGGCAGCGCGGCGGCCAGCGCCGCGGACTTCTGCACCGGGTCGGCCACCCACTTCAAGAACCGCTCCACCGCCGTGCCGCTCGGGTCCCCGGCACCGCCCGGCCCCGCGGGCGGCGTCTCGGCGAGCATCGAGGTGAGCACCGGCAGCCGCCCGGACAGATGCAGGATCTCGTCCACGACCCGGGCGTCGGCGATGCCCCGGGCGGCGATGAGCCCGCGGGCCTCCTCCTCGGTGAAGACCGCCAGCTCCAGCTCCGCGGCGAAGTCGCCGGCGGGCCAGCGGGCGCGGTCGAGCCGCTGCTGCCCGGCGCGGGTCACCACGACGTTGGCGGGCAGTGCGCCGTAGCGGTCGCTGGTCATCACGTCGCACAGCCAGGCGTCGAGGACCGGTCCGGTGCGCTCGTACGTGTCGAAGAAGAGCGCGATCCACGGGACCGTCGTGCCGACGGCGCGCAGGTCGTCGAGGAAGGCGGGGGTGAGGGCCTGGAGCGGGGAGAGGACGAGCTGGACGTCGTCGTGGCTGCGCAGCCGGGTGGAGAGCGCGGCGCGCCAGCGGTCGAGGCTCTGCGCGACCTGCTGCGGGTCCATGGCGCCGGCGACGGCGCCGAGTCCGGGGACGAGGCCGAGACCGGCCAGGCCCGCCTGGGCGGCGATGCCGGCGGCGGGCGAGGCGGCGGGCGCCTGCGCCGCGGGGGCGAGGGAGCCGGCGGCGAGGGAGCCGGCAGCGGGAAGGTGCCCGGGGCCGGCCGCGGCCATCGCGGCGGCCTGGCCCGGCACCGCGGGCGGGCCCGCGCCGACCGCGCCGGGCGGGCCGGGGGCGCCGTCGAAGGCGGCGACGACGGAGTCCGCCTCGTGGCGCCGCTGGCGGTAGCGCTGGAGCAGCCGGTCGAAGCCCTTCAGCGGGTGGCCCTGGCGGGCGAGTTGGGTGCTGATCGCCTCCATCGCCTCGGGCACGCTGGCCGCCGCCTCGTCGACCTGCGCGGTCAGCGCCCCCTGCTCCCCCGCGAGCTGGAGCAGCCGGCGCAGCAGCGACGTCTTGCCGACGCCGGCGACGCCGTGGAAGTGGAAGAGGAAGCGGTGCGCCGGATCCTCCGGGGGACAGCGGAAGTTGTCCCGGTACGCGGTGATCTCACGCTGCCGGCCGACGAAGCCGGACCGGCGGCGGTCGCGGATCAAGTCCTGCATGGACGGACGCACTTCGGACACGGCGCCACCTCCCCCGGAGGCGAGCTTAAAGCCTCGTGGGCGGCGCGCGCCGCGGGTCCTGGCGGGTTCACGCCAGGGGTCGGGTCCCGTACGGGCCGGCCCCGCCGGACGCCCGCCCGCGCCGCGTTCCCCGCGGGCCGGGCACCCCGGTCCGTACCGTCGCCCGTTACTGGCCCAGCACCGGCAGCAGCTCCGGCAGCTTGCCGTCCGCCGCCTCCGCCGCGCGCACGCGCTCCGCCGGCACCTCGCCGTACGTCGTCGTCCGCGGCCGGGCCGGGCGGCCCGCGGCGGCGGCGATGGCGACGAGGTCCTGCACCGAGCGGTACGACCCGTACGACGAGCCCGCCATCCGCGAGATCGTCTCCTCCATCAGCGTGCCGCCCAGGTCGTTGGCGCCGGAGCGGAGCATCTGCGCCGCCCCGTCCGCGCCGAGCTTGACCCAGCTCGTCTGGATGTTGGTGATGTGCGGGTGGAGCAGCAGCCGGGCCATGGCGGTGACCGCGCGGTTGTCGCGCATGGTCGGCCCGGGGCGGGCGATGCCCGCCAGGTAGACCGGCGCGTTAGTGTGGATGAACGGCAGCGTGACGAACTCCGTGAAGCCGCCGGTGCGCTGCTGGAGCTCCGCGAGCAGCCGCAGGTGGCCCAGCCAGTGGCGGGGCTGGTCCACGTGCCCGTACATCATCGTGGACGACGACCTCAGCCCCAGGTCGTGCGCGGTGGTGACGACCTCGATCCAGTCGGCCGCGGGCAGCTTGCCCTTGGTGAGGATCCAGCGCACCTCGTCGTCGAGGATCTCGGCGGCCGTGCCGGGGATAGAGCCGAGGCCGGCCTCCTTGGCGGCGGTCAGCCAGTCGCGTACGGACATGCCGGTGCGGGCGGCGCCGTTCATGACCTCCATGGGCGAGAAGGCGTGCACGTGGATGCCGGGGACGCGCTCCTTCACGGCGCGGGCGATGTCGAAGTACGCCGTGCCGGGCAGGTCGGGGTGGATGCCGCCCTGCATGCACACCTCGACGGCGCCCACGTCCCACGCCTGCGCGGCGCGGTCGGCGACCTGGTCGAGGGAGAGGGTGTAGGCGTCGGCGTCGGTGCGGCGCTGGGCGAAGGCGCAGAAGCGGCAGCCGGTGTAGCAGACGTTGGTGAAGTTGATGTTCCGGGTGACGATGTACGTGACGTCGTCGCCGACGGTGGCGCGGCGGAGGTCGTCGGCGATGCCGCACAGGGCGTCCAGGGCGGGCCCGTCGGCGTGCAGCAGGGCGAGGGCCTGGTCGTCGGTGAGCCGGACGGGGTCGTCGGCGGCGCGGGCGAGGGCGGCGCGCAGGGCGGGGTCGAGGCGCTCGGGCGCGGAGTCGCCCGGGGCCGCGGGAGCCGGGCCGCCGGCCGGCTCCGGGCCGCCCGCCGGGTCCGGGCCGCCGGCCGAGTCCAGGCCGCCCGCCGGGGCTTCGCCGTCCGCCGACAGCTCCCGTGCCGTCTCGCGCAGGGCCTCCCAGTCGCCGTACACCGCGTCGAAGTCGGCGCGCCGGTCGCCCGTGCGGCCCTCGGTGTCGATGGTGCGGTGCAGGTCCGTACGGCCGCTGGCGGCGAACCCGCCGTCCGGCTCCTGCCAGGGCAGCCCCACCGGGTGCACGTCCCGGGCGAGGCCCGTCTGAGGGTCGGCCAGCGCGCTGACGTGCGGCAGCACCCGCGGGTCGAGCCACGGCTCGCCGCGCAGCACGAACTCCGGGTAGACCGCGAGCCGTTCGCGCAGCTCGAATCCGGCCGCCGCCGACCGCTCCGCCAGCTCGTCGAGCCGCGGCCAGGGCCGCTCCGGGTTCACGTGGTCCGGCGTCAGCGGCGAGACCCCGCCCCAGTCGTCGATGCCGGCCGCGATGAGCTTGCCGTACTCCGCGTCCACGAGGTTCGGCGGCGCCTGCACCCCGATCGCAGGGCCGAGGATGAGCCGGGTGACGGCGACGGTGGCGGCGAGGTCGTCCAGCTCGGCGTCCGGCATGCCGCGCATCGCCGTGTCCGGCTTGGCGCGGAAGTTCTGCACGATGACCTCCTGGAGGCCCTGGTACGCGCGCTGCACCCGGCGCAGCGCGAACAGCGACTCGGCGCGCTCGGCCGGCGTCTCACCGATGCCGATGAGCAGCCCGCTGGTGAACGGCACGGAGGAGCGCCCCGCGTCCTGAAGCACCCGCAGCCGTACCGCGGGCTCCTTGTCGGGCGACCCGTAGTGCGGCCCGCCGGGCTCGCTCCACAGCCGCTCGGCGGTCGTCTCCAGCATCATCCCCATGGACGCGGCCACGGGCTTGAGCCGCTGGAAGCCGGCCCAGGTCACGACGCCGGGGTTGAGGTGGGGCAGCAGGCCGGTCTCCTCCAGCACCCGGACGGCCATCGCGCGGACGTACGCCTGCGTGTCGTCGTACCCGTGCGCCTCAAGCCACTCGCGCGCCTCGGGCCAGCGGTCCTCGGGCCGGTCCCCGAGCGTGAACAGCGCCTCCTTGCAGCCGAGCGCGGCGCCGCGGCGGGCGATGTCCAGCACCTCGTCGGGAGACATGAACATGCCGTGGCCGTCGCGGCGCAGCCTGCCGGGGACGGTGACGAACGTGCAGTAGTGGCAGCGGTCGCGGCACAGCCGGGTCAGCGGCAGGAAGACGCTGCGCGAGTACGTGATGACGCCGGGCCGGCCGGCCGCCGCCAGACCGGCGTCCCGCACCCGGGCGGCGGAGGCGGAGAGGTCGGTCAGGTCGTCACCGCGGGCCTGGAGCAGCACGGCGGCCTCGGACACGTCGAGAGCGACGCCGTCGCGGGCGCGTTTGAGGGCGCGGCGCATGGCATTGGCGGTGGGCGCGGGGGCGGGCGGCGGCTTCATCTTTCGAGCATACGAGGCAGGTCGGACACCTGGGCACGCCGCGGGGTGGCGTCGGCGGTGGTGGCGGCGGCCGGCGTGCTCTCCCGGCGGCGCGCCCCCGGGCCGCTGCCGCGGCCGTAACGCCCGTAACATCCGTAACGCCCGCCCCACCCGCCGGCGCCCGTCCCGCAGGCTTCCGCCGCCCCGTCCGTCGCGCAGTGTTCCCTTCCGCGTCACCCGCGTATAGGACCCGTGTAGCACCGTTTCAGCGACGAACCCACGCGAAGGGACCGCACCTGTGGACAGACGCGACCTGCTGAAGCTCTCGGCGGCCACCGCCGGCACCTTGACGCTCGCCCCCGTGAGCTTCGCGCACGCGGCCGACGGCGCCGCCGGAGCCGGCTCCGGCGGCGGGCGGGACGACGACAGCCGGACCGTCACCGGGCATCTGGAGCCGGGCGCGCCGGACTTCGTCTACCTGCCGGTCGACGTGCCGCGCGGGGTGCGCGAGATCCACGTCTCGTACCGCTACGAACGCCCCCAGGTGCCCGCGGGCACGACGGGCAACGCCCTGGACATCGGCATCTTCGACGAGCGCGGCACCGGCGAGGGCGGCCGGGGCTTCCGCGGCTGGTCGGGCGGCTTCCGCACGGAGTTCGCGATCAGCGATGACCGGGCGGCGACGACCCCGGCGTATCTGCCGGGGCCGGTACGGGCCGGCCGCTGGCACGTCGTGCTCGGCCCGTACACGATCGCCCCGCAGGGTCTCGACTACGAGGTGACGATCACCCTGCGCTACGGCCCCGCGGGCGAGACGGCCCCGCCGCGGTTCCCGCCGGAGCGGGCCAAGGGCCGCGGCCGGGCGTGGTACCGCGGGGACTGCCACCTGCACACGGTCCACTCGGACGGCCGCCGTACGCCCGCGGAGGTCGCGGCGGCGGCGCGGGCGGCGAAGCTCGACTTCATCGCGACGACGGAGCACAACACCTCCTCCGGGCACGCCGCGTGGGAGGGGCTGTGGGGCGACGACCTGCTGGTGCTGTGCGGCGAGGAGGTGACGACCCGCAACGGGCACTACCTGGCGGTCGGCACCGACCCGGGCGTCTTCGTGGACTGGCGCTACCGGGCGCGGGACGACGCGTACCCGCGCTACGTGCGGCAGATCCACGCGGCGGGCGGGCTGGTCGTGCCGGCCCACCCCAACTGCCCGTTCGTCGGCTGCCAGTGGAAGTTCGGCTACGAGGGCGCGGACGCGGTCGAGGTGTGGAACGGACCGTGGACGGCGGACGACGAGCTGGCGGTGGCGGCGTGGGACAACGCGCTGACGGCAGGCCGCGAAGGCGCGATGGACTGGCTCCCGGCGGTGGGCAACAGCGACGCGCACCGCGACGGGCAGGACGTGGGCCTCCCGCACACGGTGGTACTGGCCGACGACCTGTCGCGGCAGGCGCTGCTGGCGGGCCTGCGGGCGGGGCGGAGCTGGCTGGCGGAGTCGGCGGACGTGGACGTGGAGTTCACGGCGTCGGGCCCGCGGGGCGAGCACGCGGGCATCGGCGAGCGGCTGCGGACGGCGCAGGACGGGCAGGTGACAGTACGGCTGAAGGTCACCGGCGGCCCGGCGGAGACGCAGGTCCGCTTCATGACGGACGAGGGCCAGTTGTACGCGACGACGCTGGCGGCCGGCGCGGGGACGGTGGAGTGGCAGACGACACCGTCGTACGCGGCGTTCGTCCGCGCGGAGGTCCGCCACCCGGTGGCGGACGGCGGGGCGAGCGGGCTGCCGGGGGCGATGGCGGCGATGACGAACCCGATCTGGCTGGGCCGCTGACGCGGCACCGGGGGCGGTGTGCGGCGGCGCCCGCCACCGCCCGGGGCGGGCCCGGGGCCGCAGGAGCAGCGGCCCCGGCCCCGGTTGCGACGGCCTTCTCTGCCTTCGAGCCGGAAGGGGAACCAGGCGCCGAACCGGCCTGAGTTACACGACTCGGCGCGCACCTCGGCAACGGCGTCACGTCAAACGATCAGCCTCGCGGCCTCTTCGAGGGCCAGGTCCCACGGGTATGCGGCCGGCCGGCCCTTGCCCGGTTCGTTCGGCACGAAGCCGCCTTCGCCGTAGAGGACGTGTACGCCCATGGAGCGAAGGGTCTCGATGCTGAGCGTGAACTGGGTGTGCCGCGCATAGGCTTCGTTCACGCACGGCATGGCCACCAGCGGGATGTTCTTGCCGATCCCCTCGGCGGCGAACCCGACGACGAACTTCTCAGTGACCCCCAGGGCCCACTGGTTGATGGTGTTGAAGGTGGCAGGGGCGACGACGGCGACGTCAGCGGGCGGCCAGACGTCCGGCTCATGAGGCAGCTTGAGTTGGCTGCGGACCGGATATCCGGTCAGCTCCTCCAGCCGGGGCACTCGGTCGTCCAGCCATCGGGCTGCGGTGGGGGTGAGACCGAGACACACCTTCCATCCCGCCGCCTGTGCACGTCTGATGACATCCTCGACGTTCAGCACGGGTGGAGCGGCACTGCCCAGCAGGTAAAGCACGCGGTTCCTGGCCATTCGCGCAGTTCATCGTGCGGGGCCGGGCTGACGCAACCGGGAAGGCCCGTCTCACGCGGCTCCCCCGCTCGTCGCCGCTGCGGAGACCCTGTGCCAGCAGGTGAGAGCCACGAAGCTCCATGACGCCGCGCTGGACCTCCCCGGGCTGATCGCAGAGATCACCACGGCCGCGCACCGCACGCCGTCGTCGGAGCTGTGGGCAGCACTGGCCAGCACCTTCCGCACGGCCCATGACATCTCGGTGAAGCTCGGTTTCTACGACCTGTCCACTGTGGCGCTGGACCGCATGGACTGGGCCGCCTCCCGCGCGGCGGATCCGCTCCTGGGGGCGGTGCGCCAGTACATGCGTGCCCTCGTGTACTTCCGTGAGGGGGAATACACGATCGGCCGTCGGCTCGTCTCGTCAGGTCACGGGCTGCTGGACCAGGCCACCCCGTCGAGGGAGCGGGAAGTGGTGGCCGGCCAGCTCCACTTGGGAGCCTGCATCATCGCGGCGCGTGCCCGCGACAGGGGGTCGGTAGACACACACCTCGCCGAGGCCCGCACCCACGCCGAACGGGTCGGGGAGGGTCGGCGGAGGTGTGCCGGTGGCGTCCCGCGGGGTGGTGTAGCGGACCCGGCACGGTGACTCCGCGGATCGTGGCCCCGCCGCTGGGCTCGCCCGCGACTGTAGTCGGCGCTTCCGCCGCGGGCGGTGGCCCCGTTGCCGCGCACAGCGCGAATGTGCCGCACATCGCGAAGCCGGCGCTCGGACTCGGAGACAGCCGCGCTCGGCGCACCCGGGAGCCCGCCGAGTGCGCGCAAGTGAGCGAAAGTCGACCCCGGTGGGCGAATTACCCTAATTCTGCAGGCGGGTTACCCAGGGTTCGTCACGGCGAGACGCATACGGAGCGCCCTCCGCCCACACGCACAACACCCACCCCGACACCACACCCACCCACCGCGCAGGGTCACCCACCCCCGGGACAAGCCCCGATCCGCCCCCCGTTGAGCCGCACCGCCTACCAGCCCGGCCCACCCAGCAAGTCGTATCCCACGGCATGGTGCAGGCGACGCACACCCCGAGCACGACTGCCCTGAATCCGAACACCGGCTCCACGCTGTCCGCAGCAACGGGACCACCGCCCGCGACGAAAGCGCCGGCTACGGTCGCGGGCGAGCCCAACGGCAGGACCACGATCCACGGAGTCGTGGCCGTGGTGCCGGGTCCGCTACACCACCCCGCGGGACGCCATCCGACGGGGCCGGCTCTGTGACCTGCCAGCGTCCTCGCAGGCACAGGGCCGGGCCGTCGACAGCGGCTACCGCCCACGCGGTGGCCGCCTACGCAAGAGGAGGAATGCGACGTGAACGCGAGGGCGTGCCAAGGGTGGACACTCAGCGACCGGCAGGAGGCGCACACGGCGGCAGGTGCCACCGAAGAACGATGCCGACCCGGCGAGGGGGGTGGCCGGTGAGTGACCCCACGCGCCAGTACCCGGCCGGCCCGGTGTGCCTGCCCATCGCATGGCCCCTGCCCGACGAGCCCCCGTGCGCGGAGCTGGCCACCGCACGGACCGCCGCCCGCGCGGCGGGTGATCTGTCGGCTGTCAGCGACGCCGACCTGCTCATCCGCCGGCATCCCGGCCACTGATCCCCCACCCCTGTGCCGCACGGCACGTCGATCAGGAGGCGGTCCCGAAGGGCATTCGCCCGACCGGGATCCCCCGCCCGTTTCACGCGATACCCGGCCCGGGGCATCAGCCAACGCCCCGGGAAGCCGGTCCCCTCCATTACACGAATCCCGAACCGTGACGACCGGATTCGGACACCACCCGTTTCGGCTGTGCCCGCACGGTCAACGCCGCTGCCGGCCTATAGAATCCAGCCGATCTGCCGTGCACGACAGGTTTGGCCGCTGTGGTCGTCCTCCGAGATCGTCTTCGCCAAGGTGGTCTGCAAGGGTTCACCGCAGCACCATCCTGACGTGTCGTCAGCTCACCCGCCGTGCGTACACGGGGGCGCACGGCGAGGAACACGCGCCGCACCGCTGCGCAAGATGCGCTCCCGAAGGCCGAAAAACATCCACTTACTGGGCCATTGGCCCAGCCAGAGCGCAGTCGCTGCTGACTAATACACCCTTGGCAGGGCAGACTTGGCTATCTGGAATCACCGGGACCGGGGAGGGGGCGGCCATGGCCCACGAAGACGAGACGAGTGCGCTGCGCTTCGCCGTGCTCGGTCCCGTTCGTGCCTGGCGCGGCGAGGAGTCCCTCCCGGTCGGCACGCCGCAGCAGCGGGCGATGCTCGCGGCGCTGGTGCTGCGCGGCGGTCGTACCGCGACGGCCCAGGAGCTGGTCGACGGCATCTGGGGCGAGGACCCGCCGCCGCGGGCGGTGTCCGCGCTGCGTACGTACGCCTCCAGGCTGCGCCGCACCCTCGGCGCCGACGCGCTGGTCAGCGAGGCCGGTGGCTACGCGATCCGGACCCACGGCACCGAGGTCGACATCGCCACCGCCGAGGAGCGGGCGCGCGACGCCGAGGCGGCGGCCACCTCCGGCGACTCCGCGCAGGCGCGCGAACACTACGCAAACGCCCTGTCGCAGTTCACGGGAGAGCCGCTGGCCGGCGTCCCCGGCCCGTACGCCGACTGGCACCGCGACCGCCTCGAAGAGCTGCGCCTGACCCTGCTGGAACACCGGATCGAGCTGGACCTCGACGCCGCCCGGCACGCGGAGGCGGTATCGGAACTCACCGCCCTGACCGCGGGCCACCCGCTGCGGGAACGGTTCCGCGAGCTGCTGATGCTCGCCCTCTACCGCAGCGGCCGGCAGGCCGAGGCCCTGGCCGTCTACGCCGACACCCGCCGCCTGCTCCAGGACGAACTCGGCGTCGACCCCCGCCCGGAACTCGCCGAACTCCAGCAGCGCATCCTCCAGGCCGACGAGGAACTGGCCGCCCCGAAGACCGAACCCCACGCGGGCGACGCGACGTTCCGCGTCGTACGCCCCGCGCAACTGCCGGCGACCGTCTCGGACTTCACCGGGCGCATCGGCGTCGTGGAGGAGCTGGGCAAGGAGCTGGCGAACGCGCCGGACACGGTGATGGCGGTGTCGTCGGTCTCCGGCATCGGCGGCGTGGGCAAGACGACGCTCGCGGTCCACGTCGCCCACGCGGCACGGGAGTCCTTCCCCGACGGCCAGCTCTACGCGGACCTCCAGGGCTCAGGCCCGTCCCCGGCGGAACCGGCGGCGGTCCTGGGCGCGTTCCTCCGCGCCCTGGGCACCCCGGACGCGGACATCCCGGAACCGGTCGACGAACGCGCCGCCCTGTACCGCTCGGTCCTCGCCGGCCGCCGCATACTGACCCTCCTGGACAACGCCCGCGACGCCGCCCAGATCCGCCCCCTCCTCCCCGGCACGGAGGGCTGCGCGGCACTGATCACGTCCCGCACGAGGATGACGGACCTGGCCGGCGCGCACCACGTCGACCTGGACGTGATGGCCCCGGACGAAGCGCTGCTGCTCTTCACCCGCATCGTCGGCGCGGACCGGGTGACCCCGGAACGAGACGCGGCCATGGACGTCGTCGCGGCCTGCGGCTTCCTGCCGCTGGCCATCCGCATCGCGGCATCCCGCCTGGCGGCACGGCGCACGTGGACGGTTTCGGTGCTGGCCCGGAAGCTGTCGGATGAACACCGCCGCCTGGACGAACTCCGGGTGGGGGACCTGGCGGTGAAGGCGACCTTCGAGCTGGGCTACGGCCAGTTGGAACCGGAACAGGCCCGTGCGTTCCGCCTGCTGGGGCTGGCGGACGGCCCGGACATCTCGGTGACGGCGGCAGCGGCGATCGTCGACCGCGCGACGGAGGGCGCGGAGGAGCTGCTGGAAGACCTGGTCGACGCCAGCCTCGTAGAGTCCGCGGCCCCCGGCCGCTACCGCTACCACGACCTGGTACGGCTGTTCGCCCGCGACTGCGCGGATCGCGAAGAGCCGGCAGCGGCGCGCGAGGGAGCACTGTCCCGGCTGCTGGACTTCTACCTGGCGACAGCTGCGCGGGTGTACGAGCTGGACCGCCCCGGAGACAACCTCACTTCGCACCTTGCCCCGGTGGCACACCAGGGCCTGAACTTTGACGACCGGCACACCGCACAGGATTGGCGCCTGGCCGAGGCGGACTGCCTACTGGCCACCGCGCGCCAGCTCGCCAGCGAACGCACCCTCGCCCGCGCGGCCGACTTGCTGATGGTGACCGTCGACCTGGCCGAGTCCGGCACGTACTCGCACCAGTTTGCGCAGATCGCCGGCCACCTGCTGAAGGCCGCGAAGCACTTGGGCGACTCTCGCAGCGAAGGCCGGGCACACGACGTGCTGGCCTCCTCGCACATCTACTCCGGCCGCTTCGAACAGGCCGACAAGCACGCCGCCGAAGCCATGCGCCTCGCGCGCGCAAGCGGAGATCCGGTCATCTGTGGCCACGCCGCCTCGGACCGTGGCATCATCGCCGATCTGCAGGGGCGCTCCGCCGACGCCGCTATCCACCTGGAGGACGCGCTCGTCGCCTACCGCACCGACGGGAACCTCTCGGGCGAGGCCAGCGCGCTGAGCAATCTCTCCCGGATGCACAGCGATGCCGGGCGGCCGACGCTCGCCGTCGACCTCGCGGAGCAGGCACTTGCCATTCACCACACACTGGGCCCCAGCTTCCGGATGGCCAACTGCATGTACGCCCTGGGCATCATCCTCACCGGTGCGGGCCGAGCGGACGATGCACTCGAGCAACTCGATGCGGCGCTGAAGCTCTTCCGCGAGAACGGCATGCACCTCTGGTATGGCATGACCCAGTTCCGTATGGCTGAGGCGCACCTCACCGCCCATCAGCCCACCCAGGCAGCCACACTGGCCGAGCAGGCGCTCAGGCGGCTACACGGCATTGGCGGCGACTGGCACCGCGCCCAGGTGCTCACGGCCCTTGGCCGGAGCCTGCACGAGATCGGGCAACAAGGGCGAGCGCAGGCGTGCTGGAGCGAGGCAGCGGCGCTGCATGAGAAGACGAACTCGGCGGAAGCCGCAGAGGTGCGTGCCCTCATGGAACCCGCCACGACTGCCTGAACGTCTTCTACACGAAGTCGTTCATCGGACGTTTATCACCAGCCGTCATGCTCTTTGTCAGTGGCTCGTCACGTCGGGGGAATGGCGGGTCACGCGGGGCCGTTCCCCCCGGCACGAACGGGGAGAGTGGCCATGCAGACCCGTCCGGCGATCCGCGGGGGAGTCGCCGGGCGGGCGGCTGCGGAACGCCCACGGCACAGACAGGGGAGCAAGATGCCGGAGAAGAAGTCGACAGAGCCCGAGGTGGAGCGGGAGAAACACAGGACCGTACCACCGCGCAAGATCGAGCCGACTGACGTTGATGAGCCGACGCTGTCGGATGCCTCGTCGAAGGACGATGACGAGGACATCTTCAAGCCGCTCGACAACCACAGGCCCTGATTGACATCACTGACCGGCCCGAGGGGGGGCCGAAACGGCCCGGTCGCGGCAGCAAGATGGGGACTGCTGCGACCGGGCCTTCCCTTTGCTTCAGAGAGACTCACGTGACCTCCGGCGCCGTCAAGGCGCCACCCCTTCTCGACCTCACCGGGTGAGCCCTTTGTCAGCCACTCCCTACCGTCAGTATCCGGACGCACCACCGAGTGCCGGTGACACCGCGCCACCCTCCACGGCAGACTGTCGAACAGGGCTGCGGGGACCGGGAGGGGTGGGGCATGGTCGAGCGTCGTGGGGTACCGCCGACCCACAAGGCCGCCGACGAGTTGCTGTATTTCGGCCTGCTCGGGCCCGTGGCGGCATGGCGCGGCACCACACCCGTCAACGTCGGCCCGCCGCAGCAGCGCACCGTCCTGGCCGCGCTGCTCATCGGCTCCGGCCACCACACCACCACCCACGAACTCATCGACGCAGTCTGGGGCGAGGACCCGCCGCGCGATGCCGTGGGGACGGTACGGACGTACGTCTCCCGGCTGCGGAAGGCACTCGGCCCCGATGCCCACCTCATTACCGGCCAGGCCGGCGGCTACGTACTCCGTCCTGGCGCCAACGCCGTATCAGACACCGCGATCGCCGAGCAGGCCGTCGCCCTGGCCGACGCGGCGGCGCAGAAGGGGGACGCCGAGCGCACCCGCTCGCTTCTCCGCGAGGCGCTGGGCCTCTGGGACGGCGAACCGCTCGCCGGGCTGCCCGGGGCGTTCGCGCAGACCGAGCGCGCGCGGCTCACCGAGTGGCGGCTGTCGCTGCTGGAGCGCCGGCTGGCTCTCGACATCGAGGCGCACGACTACGCCGAGGCCATCTCGGAACTGACGGCGCTGACGGCGGCGTACCCGCTGCGGGAGCGGGCACGGGAGCTGCTGATGCTCGCGTTGTCCCGCAGCGGCCGGCAGGCGGAGGCGCTGGCGGTCTACACGGACAGCCGGCGGCTCCTGATCGATGAGCTGGGCGTCGAGCCCGGCCCGAAGTTGGCGGAACTGCAGCAGCGGATCCTCCGAGGAGGTGAGCAGCCCGTGGCACCCGTAGCCACCGCGACAACACGGCTCTCACCTGCCCAGCTCCCGGCGAGACTGGCGGATTTCACGGGGCGCGACGCCTTCGTGGACGATCTGGGCAAGCAGTTGGAGCAGGCGCCGCACATGGTGATGGCGGTCTCCTCGGTCTCCGGCATCGGCGGGGTGGGCAAGACCGCCCTCGCCGTGCACGTCTCGCATGCCGTACGGGAGTCGTTCCCCGACGGCCAGCTCTACGTGGACCTCCAGGGCTCGGGCCCGTCCCCCGTCGAACCGGCCGCCGTCCTCGGCTCGTTCCTGCGCTCCCTGGGCACCCCCGACGCGGAGATCCCCGAACCCCTGGAGGAACGGGCCGCGCTCTACCGCTCGATGCTCGCCGGCCGCCGGATACTGACTCTGCTCGACAACGCCCGCGACGCCGCCCAGGTACGCCCCCTCCTGCCCGGCACCGAAGGCTGCGCCGCGGTGATCACCTCGCGGGCCCGTATGACGGACCTGGCCGGCGCCCACCACGTCGACCTGGACGTGATGGACCCGGCGGAAGCCCTGCTCCTCTTCACCCGCATCGTCGGCGCCCACCGCGTCACCCCGGAACGGGACGCGGCGATGGACGTCGTCGCGGCCTGCGGGTTCCTGCCCTTGGCGATACGCATCGCCGCCTCCCGCCTCGCCGCCCGGCGTACGTGGACGGTCGCGGTCCTGGCGCGCAAACTCTCCGACGAGCACCGCCGCCTGGACGAACTCCAGGTCGGGGACTTGGCGGTGAAAGCCACCTTCGAGCTGGGCTACGGCCAGCTCGAACCGGAACAGGCCCGCGCCTTCCGCCTGCTGGGTCTGATCGACGGCCCGGACATCTCCCTCAGCGCAGCAGCCGCAATCCTCGACCGAGAGGAAGACGACGCGGAGGAAGTCCTGGAAACCCTGGTCGACACCAGCCTCCTGGAATCCGCCGCCCCGGGCCGCTACCGCTACCACGACCTGCTGCGCCTCTTCGCCCGCACCTGCGCGGACCGCGACGAACCCGCGGGGGAGCGGGAGGGGGCGCTCTCGCGGCTGCTGGACTTCTACCTGGCCACGGCAACCAGGGTGTACGAACTCGGTCGCCCCGGCGACACCCTGATCAAGCACCTGAGCCCACCAGTACAGGATGGTCTCCGTCTCGACGACCATCAGGCGGCACACGACTGGCTCTTCAGCGAAACGGAGTGCCTGCTCACCGCCGTGCGGCAGTTCGCGACGGGCGGAACCCTGGCCCGCGCCGTGGACCTGCTGCTCGCCGCCAAGGACCTCGCGGAATCCGGCCTCTACTCCCCGCGGTTCGTACCCCTGGCCACCACCGCGCTCCAGGCTGCCGAGCAGCAAGGCGACATCCGCAGCCAGGCCCGGGCCCACGTCGTGCTGTCGTCGGCCCATCAGTTCACGGGCCGGTTCGAGTTGTCGTACGAGCACGCCTCCGGCGCACATCGTCTGGCCCGTGCCTGCGACGACATCTGGGTGATCGGTGAGGCCGCGAACGACCGTGGCGTGACGGCTTCCCTCCTAGGGCAGCAGGAGGAAGCCACAGATTGCCTCGAACAGGCTCTCGTCGCGTATCGGGAGGACGAGAACCTGGACGGGGAGTCCTGCGCGATGCGCAACCTTGCCCGCATCCACAGCGAGACGGGCTCGACTGCCAGAGCGATCGAGCTAGCGGAGCAGACCGTGAGGCTCGACGGCCAAGCCAAGGCGCCGCTCCGCCTGGCGAGCAGCAGATACTCCCTGGGCATCGTGCTCAACACCGCGGACCGACATCGTGAAGCCCTCATCCAACTCGACGCGGCTGCGGCGCTCTTCCGTGAGAACCGCATGGAACTCTGGGAGGGGCTGACGTACTTCCGCATCGCACAGGTCCACCTCGCCGTGCGCGCACCGGCCGAGTCAGCTGCGTACGCAGAGAGGGCCCTGTCCCGGTTCCGGGGAATCGGCGGCGACTGGCACCGCGGCAGCGCGCTCACCGTGCTCGGCCGGGCCCTCGGCGAACTCGGCCAGCCCGACAGGGCACAGGCGTGCCTGTCCGAGGCTCGCGAACTCCGCGAGTCCGGATCGACACGGGCGCAGCAGGGGTGAGAACCCCCGCTGGACCGGATGACCCGACAGCAGATGGCCGCGGCGGCGTACTGATGCCCGCGTCCCCACCGCTGGACCAGCGGGGGCGCGCACGTGCCTGCTGGACCGAAGCGCTCACCCTGCTGCAGAGGTCCGATTCCGCGGAAGCCGCCGAGGTCTGCGCACTGCTGGAGTCCATTACGCCGGGCTGATAGCCCCCACGGCTCCTCAGCCCTGCGGCGCCTGCGTCGAGCCCGATTCCTGGAGATCCCGGGCCTCGGACAGGCACGCCCGTGACCGGTCCGTCTGCCCGAGTTCGCCGAGGGCCTGGCCGAGCACCGTCAGTACGCTGCGGCGGTGCCAGTCTCCGCCCATACCGCGGAGCTTGGAGAGGGCCTTCTCGGCGTACGAAGCGGCCTCGGCCGGCTGCCGCATGGCGAGGTGGACCTCGGCCATGCGGAAGTGGGTCATGCCGTCCCAGAGGTGCATGCGGTTCTCACGGAAGATGCTGAGCGCTTGAGTGTGCTGGATCAGCGCTTCGTCGTACTGGCCGGCGACGGTGAGGGCGATGCCGAGCGCGTACAGGCAGTTGGCCATCCTGAAGCTCGGGCCGAGCCCGTGGTGGATGGCAAGGGCCTGATGCGCGAGTTCGACCGCGAGCGTCGTCCGGCCGGCGTCGCTGTGCATACGCGACAGGTTGGCCAACGCACTGGCCTCGCCCAACAGGTTCCCGTCGGCGCGGTAGGCGGCGAGGGCGTCTTCCAGGTAGCCCGCGGCGTCGGCGGAGCGTCCCTGGAGGTCGGCGACGATGCCTCTGTCGGAGGCGGCGTGGCCGCAGATCAGCGGATCGCCGCTCGCGCGCGCCAGCCGCATGGCCTCCGCGGCGTGCTCGTCCGCCTGCTCGAAGCGGCCGGAGTCGATATGTGCGGCGGACAGCACGTCGTGGGCCCGGCCCTCGCTGCGGGGGTCGCCCACGCGCTGCGCGGCCTCCAGCAGGTGGCCGGCGATCCGCACGAACTGGTGCGAGTACGTGCCGGACTCCGCAAGGTCGACGGTCACCATCAGCAGCTCGACGGCGCGGGCGAGCGTGCCGTTGTCTGCGAGTTGGCGCACGGTGGCCAGCAGGGAGTCCGCCTCGCCCAGTCGCCAGTCCTGCGCGGTGTGCCGGTCGGCGAAGCTCAGGCCCCGGTACTGCACCGGGGTGAGGTGCGAGATGAGGTTGTCGCCGGGGCGGTCCAGCTCGTACACCCTGGTCGCCGTGGCCAGGTAGAAGTCCAGCAGCCGCGAGAGCGCCCCCTCCCGTTCCCCCGCCGGTTCGTCGCGGTCCGCGCACGTGCGCGCGAAGAGGCGCAGCAGGTCGTGGTAGCGGTAGCGGCCCGGGGCTGCGGATTCCAGGAGGCTGGTGTCCACCAGGGTTTCCAGGACCTCCTCCGCCTCGTCCTCCACCCGGTCCAGGATCGCGGCTGCCGCGCTCAGGGAGATGTCCGGGCCGTCGACCAGGCCCAGCAGGCGGAAAGCACGGGCCTGTTCGGGTTCGAGCTGGCCGTAGCCCAGCTCGAAGGTCGCCTTCACCGCCAAGTCCCCGACCTGGAGTTCGTCCAGGCGGCGGTGCTCGTCGGACAGCTTCCGCGCCAGGACCGCGACCGTCCACGTACGCCGCGCCGCCAGCCGGGACGCCGCTATCCGTATCGCCAACGGCAGAAACCCGCAGGCCGCGACCACGTCCATCGCCGCCGCCCGGTGGGGCTCCACCCGGTCGGCGCCGACGATGCGGGTGAAGAGCAGCAGGGCCTCGTCCGGGTCCATCACGTCCAGGTCTACGTGGTGGGCACCGACCAGGTGCGCCATCCTCGCCCGGGAGGTGATCAGTGCCGCGCAGCCCTCCGTGCCCGGGAGCAGGGGGCGTACCTGGGCGGCGTCGCGGGCGTTGTCGAGCAGCGTCAGTATCCGGCGGCCCGCCAGCACCGAGCGGTACAGGGCGGCGCGTTCCGTGACGGTCTCGGGGATGTCGGCGTCCGGGACGTTGAGGGCGCGCAGGAAGGAGCCGAGGACGCCCGCCGGGTCGACCGGGGACGGGCCCCAGCCCTGCAGGTCGACGTACAACTGGCCGTCGGGGAAGGACTCCCGGGCCGCGTGGGCGACGTGGACGGCCAGCGTCGTCTTGCCCACGCCGCCGATGCCGGAGACCGACGACACCGCCATCACCATGTGCGGCGCCTGCACCAGTTGTTTGCCCAGGTCCTCCACCACATCCACCCGGCCGGTGAAGTCCGGCAGCGTGGCGGGCAGTTGCGCCGGGGCGACGGTGGCGGCGGCCGGGGCCGGGGCGGGCTGGTCCGTGCCGCGCAGGATGCGCTGTTGCAGCGCGGCCAGCTCCGGGCCCGGTTCGACGCCCAGTTCGTCCGTGAGCTGGCGCCGCGTGTCCGTGTAGACCGCCAGCGCCTCCGCCTGCCGGCCGCTGCGGTACAGCGCGAGCATCAGCAGCTCCCGGAACCGCTCCCGCAGCGGGTACGCCGCCGTCAGCGCCGTCAGCTCCGAGATCGCCTCCGCTCGCCGCCCCGCCTCGACGTCCAGCTCCACCTGCCCCTCCAGCAGCGACAGCCGCCACTCCGCGAGCCGCGCCCGCTGCCTCTCCGCGTACGGTCCCGGCAGCCCGGCGAGCGGGTCGCCGTCCCACAGGTCGAGCGCGCCGCGGCGCAGTTCGCGGGCGCGTTCGCGGGCGCCGGCCGCTACGGCGGTGTCCGCCTCGGCTGCCAGCCGGGTGGCCGTCTCGACGTCCAGTTCCGCGCCGGGGCGCAGGTGTACGGCGTAGCCCCCCGCCTCGCCGCGCAGCAGGTCCGCGTCGGGGCCGAGGGCGCGGCGCAGCCGGGAGACGTAGGTGCGTATCGTGCCGGTCGCGTCGCGCGGCGGGTCCTCGCCCCACACCGCGTCGACCAGCTCTTCGACGGCCACGTGCCGCCCGCCTCGCAGCAACAGCACGGCGAGCACGGCCCGCTGCTGCGGTGAACCCATGCTGAGGGCCTGCCCGGCGCGGCTGACCCGCACCGGTCCCAGCAGCGCGAAGCGCACCGGCGCACCCTCTGCCGGGCCCGTATCGGATAACCCCCCGCGCCGTCCGTCGGCCATCGCCCACCCCTTGTCCAGCACCCCGCATCCAGTCTGCCCCACCCGGGACAACCCCGCCACCGGCCCCTGTGGACAACCGACCCGGGCCCCGATTGACAGCGGATTGACGAGCCTCCGCGCACCGTCCACAGCGTGTCCATGGACGTCCGTTTCGCTGGACGGCATGAGCGACTCGACTCCCCGGAAAGAATCGCAGGCACACGGTCTCCGTCTCGTCGCCGGCACGTTCCCGGACGAGCTGTTCACCTCCCGGCCCGCGCGGCGGCTCTCCCCACCGCCGCCGCCTCATCTGGTGCCGGTGCTCGCCGAGTTGTCGCGGGGTACGCCCGACACGGTCGCCTGCCGCAATCTGCACATGTCCCCGCGGACGTACAGCAGGCGGGTGGCGGAACTGCTGGAGTGCCTCGGCGGGACGAGCCGGTTCCAGGGCGGGGCGCAGGCGGAGCGGCGGGGGTGGCTGGTGGGGGCGTGCCTCGCCGGTACGGCGGAGGGCCGCTGATCCGGTACGCGCCCCGCCGCGTATCCCGCTACGCGTCCCGACAGGCATCCCCGCCGCGCATCCCCTGCGCGCTGCGGCTACGTACCCAACCCGCCGGTCAGCGCAGGGTCGGCACCGCCCCGCGCTCCGCCCACGCCACGTCCACCCCGCGCAGCCCGCTCGCCCACCCCGCGGTGATCTCCGCGAGCCGGGCGGCATCCGGCGGCGCGGCGCCGAGGCCGATCGCGTACCGCGTGCCCCCGGTCCCGGTGCCGACCGGGCGGGGCCAGGCGTGCGCGTCCGTCACTCCGGCGTCGTCCAGGGCGGTGAGCAGCGCCCGCAGCCGCCCCCGGACGCGCCCCAGCGTCTCGTCGGACTCCTCGGCAGACCCGGGGTCCACGGTCACGACCGCCCAGGCCGCGTGCCGCCGGTGCAGGGGCGGCGGTGACAGCAGCCCGGGCCAGGGGTCCTCGCCGGTCTCCGCCGCCTCCTCCAGGAGGGTCCAGGCGTGGTAGAGCTCGTCGGCCAGCAGGTCCCGGAAGCCGGCGGTGACCTGTCCGGTGCAGTTGCGGACCGGATCGGTGGGGGTCAGGAGAACGACCGGCGCCACCGGCGGTCCCGTACCGGCAGGCGTGAGGGCGACCGGTTGCCGCCAGTCCCAGGCCGCCCAGGTGCCGAAGAAGTGGCGCAGCAGGCCGGGCCCGGCCAAGTCGTCAGCCACGTCCTCTGCCTCGCGTGCCGTCCGGGCCGCGAGCACCGACCAGGCCAGACCCGGCAGTCCGCCGAAGGGGGCCGAGTCGAGGCCGCGCGCCCCGGCCCACGCCTTCACCTGCCTGGCGAGCCGGGTGAAGGCGGTGTGGCGGTCGCCGGCCGCGGCCCGTACCGCGTCCGCGTCGCTCACCGCGCTCAGGGCGACCGCCGCCGCCTCGCCCAACGCGGCGCGCCGGGCCACGGCTTCGCCGGGATCGAGCGTTCCCGTGGCGACGATCACCAAGTCGACGTCCAGGTCGACGTCCAGATCGACGTCCGGGCCGCCGGTACGCAGCCGCAGACCCGGCACGCGCGCGCCGGTCACCTGCCGGACCCGGGTGGCGTCCGGCAGCGCGGCGGTCACCCGCGCCCGTACACCGGCCAGGTCGTCGCTGCCGGGCAGCGCCGCGACCAGGTCCAGGTCCGCGCCGGCGAGGGCGCAGCCCATCCGCCGTGATCCGACGACGTGGACGGCTCCTTCTCCCAGCGCCTCGGAGATACGCCGCACGATCCCGCGCACCCGGGCGTCCTGGGCCGCGCTCTCCGCGCCCGGTTCGGCGGCTGCGGCTGCGGGCACGTCGGTCGTGTCGGGCAGCCACCGTACGCGGCGGGCGTCGAGGGCGTTCGCGGGCTCCGCGGCGCCCAGGTGGAGGTCCGCCGCCACGCCGTAGTGGTCCGATACGTAGAGCCCGTCGGCGGTGGGTGAGTCGCCCCGCAGGTGGGCATCGGTTGCTTCCAGCCGTCCCGGGCGGAGGAAGATCCGGTCCAGCCGGGAGGCCCGGCCGGACAGCGAGGACACCGCGGCCAGCGGGTTGGCGCCCGGGTCGAACGTCGGCGTCCGGTCGCCGGGCCCGTGGACCTGCGTCCAGGCGTCCCGCAGTCCGAGCGCGGCGGCCGGTCCGTCACCGCCGTCGTTGAAGTCACCGACGAGGATCAGCTCGCCGTCCACACCGGCGAACCCCTCCGCGAGCCGGGCGAGTTCGGCCCGCCGCCGGGCCGGGCCGTTGTCGGAGTGGTCGCTGCTCAGGTGGGTCGCGGCCACCACGAGGGGCCCGGCGGCGGTCTCCACGGTGAGGGCGGTGACGGCCTTGTGCGGGCCGAGTCCGTGCCACCCCGCCTCCCGTACGGGCAGCCGGCTGAGCAGCAGCAGCCCGCCGTCGTCGACGTCTCTTTTTCCTGGTCCGCCGGGGTCGGTGCCGAGGGTGTAGCCGGCCCGCACCCAGGGGGCCTGCATCAGCCGGGTGAGCAGACCGGCTTCGACCTCCTGCAGCGCGATGACGTCCGCGTCTGCGTCTTCGAGGGCGGCGAGCAGCAGGGGGCGGCGCCGGGCGGTCTCGATGCGGTCGCTGTCGTAGCGGTCCCACAGCGTGTTCCAGGTGAGTACGCGGACACTCGCCGCCCCGGTCACAGCCATCGGCGGCATGCTTTCGGCGGGGCGCCAGCCGACCCCCGCCTCCCACCTGACAGGTGTCCTGGCCGAGAAGAACGGCGCCCGCAGCAGCCGCGGCGCCCGCACCCTGCCGGCCTCCGAGGTGTCGATGCGGTCCACCCCGGTGGCGCGGTCCCAGACCAGCTCGCCGTCCGCCTCGACGAACAGCACCCGGTGCCACGGGATGTCGCCGCCGGGCACGAAGGAGGGCAGCGGGACCCGCTTGGGGGCGGCGCCGCGCTGGTTGATCCCCAGCACGAACCTGGCCGGATCGAACCGCGGGTCCCAGCGGACCCGGTGATAGATCTCGTCGCTCGTACGCATCACAGCTCCCCTCCGCCGACGGCGTCGTCCAGGGCGCCGCTGGTGTCGACGACGGTTCCGCCCGCCCCGACGTACCACGTACGGTGCGCCTCGCCGGGGTACGGCGGGGTGAACCGGTGCAGTTGGGAGGCGAGCACCCCGGAAGGCACCGGGTGCGCCCGTACCTGGTTGCGCCGTACCAGCTCGTCCTCGTCGACCAGCGCCACCACGTGGGTGACCAGGGCGTCGCGGCGCCGCGCCACCCGGTGCACCGGGGAACGCTGGTGCCTGGTCAGCGACGTGGCGTCCCACACCACGGTCCCCCCGCCGGCCAGCGCCTCGTCGAGCCGGTCAAGACCCTCCCGCAGGACGTCCCCGTTGGCCCGCTGGTCGGCCCGCGCGCCGCGGGCCTGGCGCAGCTCGTCGAGGCAGACGTACGCGTCGGCCCCGCGGAGGCTTCCGGCGAACGTGCTCTTCCCGCTGCCCGAAGGACCGACGAGGTGGATCAGCCGGGGAAACGCCCCAGAGCGCCACCGCCAACTCGCCGCCACCGCCTCCTCGACGCTGCCGATCCGCCCGTCGGCGTACGCGTCCCGCGCCTGGGCCCAGCACCGGTCGGCGGCGTCGGGACCGAGGCCGCCGAGCGCGTCCCGCAACCCGGCACGCAGCGGCTCCAGCGGCGCCTCGCCGAGCAGCCCGGCGTCCTCGGCGTGCAGCGCGGACCATTCGACCTGCTCGCGCGCCTCGGCGCCCGGCGCGACCGCCGCCGCGACCGCGTGCGCCACCCCCACGTCGGCGGCGAGCGCGATGCGTACGAGACCGGCGCGGCGGTCGCCGTCGGGAAAGGGGCGGTGCAGGTTCGGGGACAGCCCGGCCAGATCGGCGACCCGCCGTGCGGCCGGCATGCCCAGCCGCCCGGCGAGCCGGGGCGCGAGCGACGCCCGGGGCGTGCCGTGCAGCAGCACGGCCAGGACGCCCGCCAGCCGCGCGTCGCCGTACCGGCCCAGCGCGTCCAGCCGCGCGGACACCTCGGCGACGGCGGCCCCGGCGGCGGCCGGGTCCTCCGGGGCGGCGCCCGCCGCGGCGGTCAGCGACGGCACATGGGCCGCCGCCCCCGAACGCACCGCCCACAGCGCGGCTTTCGGACCCAGCCCGTTCTCCACGACGGCGGCGTGCATCCAGTGCGTATCGGTCTGTACGTGTCCTGTACGCACCCACTTGGCCACCCGCTGCCCGAACTCCCCCAGACCGAAGCCCTCGACGGTACGCACGACGTAGCCCTCCTGGCGCGCGGTGTCCAGCCGCAGCGCCCGCAGCGACCGCTCGTCGAGCACGCCGCGCCACAGCACCGGGGGCGCGGGCACGCCCAGCCGCCGCAGGAACCGGACCGTCCGGTCCCAGTCCAGGCAGCGGTTGCCGCCGTCCCAGACGGAGAACCCGTAGAACCAGCTCTCCAGGTCGTCGTACGCGATCGAGTGCCGGGCGAAGAGGTTCTCCCCGCACACCCGCCAACCCGGCGGTATCTGGCTGCCGATCCGCCCCTGGAGGGCCTTCACCCACGCCCGCGAGGGATGGTGCCCGGAGTCCAGCGACCGGGCGTGGAGCCCGTCGGCGTAGAGGGTGGTGTTCTCCCCGTCGAGCTTCTCGGTGACCACGACCTCGCGGCCCCGCAGCCCCGACAGGTCACCGGCCCGTACGTCGTCCGAGGCCGCCCCGGGCGACCACGGGAGATGCGGCGTACGGGGATAGTGCACACGCATGGTCTCGGCTCTCCAGGGCGCTTCGGGTCCGGTCACTGTAGGAGGCCGATGAGAGCGGATCCATCGAATTTGCACCCCGCGCCCCGCCCGAAGAACCGCTTCAGATACGGCCCGTGGCCCGGCAGCGGGGGCAGCGGCACGGGGGCCAGCGGCCAGGCAGCGGCACCGGGGCACCGTCGGCGGGCCGCCAGCGGATGCGGCTCGCGGGGCCGCGGCGGCCGGTCCGTGAGACGTGGTAGACGGTGAGCGTCAGACCCGGATGGTCCGGCGGCGGGGGCAGTGGCTTCGACGGCATTGGCCCCCTCACCGCCCTTCGGCGGCCGGGCGACGGGAGGCGCCCCGGGGCCCGGTCACCGGCGGCCCGGTCACCGGCGGCCCGGTCACCGGCGGCCCGGTCACCGGCGGCCCGCGCCGGCCGGCGGCAGCAGGCCGCGCGGTGCGCGGCCGGGGCCGCTCCTGCGGCGTCTCCTGCGGCGTTTGGGGGGCCGGGATGTCGACGGGGTCCAGGTAGGCGAAGGCGAAGACCGCCGCCTGCGCCCGCGAGCGGACCGCGACCTTCCGTACGGCGCTGCTGAGATGCGCCCGCACCGTCCGTTCCGAGATCCCCAGCCGGCGGGCGATGAGACGGTTCCCCGCGCCCGTACCGACGAGGAAGAGCGTCTGCCGCTCCCGATCGGTCAGCAGCAGGATTCCGTCCGGATCCCCCGGAGCCCGTAAGCGCCCTTCCGCAACGGCCTCACACGGGCTCGGCTTTCCCTGGCCCACGGCAGTCAGCCCTCCCAGCCCCCCGGTTCGCAGTGGCACGGCAGCCGCGAAAGTATGCCGGCGGCCGGAGGCGGGTCAAGGAATCCGGACGTCCCGGCGCAATGCTGGCGATTACTCGCCAACGTCCCCGCAACTGCCTTGCGGCAGCGTCCCGTACGCCCCGTCCGCACCGGCCCGCGCCGGGCCCCGGAGGGCGGGCGGTGCCCCCGCGGAACCGGTGGATGAAAGCTTGACGTGGGCATTAACCAAACGTTGACCGGCCCCTGTCATTCTCTTATCAGGCCCGCCAGCAGGGGGAAATGCCGGGCCGAGCGGTCGGCCGCTTTCTACACCGATGAGGTGAGCGGCCCACACGGTGCCCGTCCGATGACCATCAGGGGAAGTCGTCGGACGGGCACCGTCCTCGTTCCCGGACACGGCCGGACGCCGACCGGCCCCGCAGGTTCCGCCCCCCGCCTCAACCGCCGTCCTCGCCGGCTTCCCCACCTCCAGCCCGGGTCACGTCCGCTGGCGTGGTGCAGCGGATCCGGCACCACGACTCGGCAGGTCGTGGCCGGGCATGCAGCCCTCGGCTGCCCCCGTCCGGCGCCGGGTGCACATCACGGGGACGAACTCCGGGTAACCCCCAAGCCGGAGTCCGAGTTTTGGACGGCGTCCCGCCGAGTGGTGTAGCGGACCCGGCACCATGACTCCGCGGATCGCGGTCTCGCGGCTGGGCTCACCCGCGACAGCAGCCGGCGCTTCCGCCGCGGGGTTGGCCCCTTTGCCGTGCACGGCACGAGTTTGCCGCGCCCAGCGCCCAGCGCTGAGCCGGTGTTCCGGCTCGGGACAGTCGCGCTCGGGGTGCGCGTCGCCTGCGCCATGCCGTGGGACAGGACCTGCCGGGTGGGCGGGGCCGGCAGGCGGTACGGCCCAGCGGGGGCCTGCACCGGGTCTCGCCCCGGCCGGTGGACGCCCCGGCAAGGCGGACAGGTGCGGTGTCGGGGTGGGCGTTGTGCGTGCGGGGCTGCGGCGACGGGGGGTTTTGAGCATTGGCCCCCTGGGCCGCACTGCTCGGCTCCCCAGAAGTGCCGCACTTCTGCTTCGCCGGCGACGTCACGGAGCAGACGGCGACCCGCCCACACCGCCTCGGGGGGCGGCCTTCTCCCCCGCAGCGCCGAGCGCGCCCCCACTTCGCCGCTCCCTATGGCGACGGAAGGTCAAAACTCGCGGCAACCCACCCGCCAGACCCGGGCAAATCGCCCGCGGGGATCGACTTTCGCCCCGCGGCGCGCGCCCGAAGGCCAGCCGGCGCCGCATCCGCCCCGGGGCGTTCCGTATGCGCCTCGCCGTGACAAACTCTGGGTAACCCACCCACGAAACCAGGTCAAATCGCCCACCGGGGCCGACTTTCGCTCACCTACGCGCACTCGACGGGCTCCCAGGCGCGCCGAGTGCGCGTAGCCGAGTCCGCTACACCACGTCGCGGGACGCCACCGCAGGCCGGGCCGACGAAGGCCCGGCCGGGGTCGCGGAGTGGGGCGGGGCCGACGAAGGCCCGGCCGGGGGCAAGGAGTCGGGCGGGTGGTGCCGGGCGGCCCGGGACCGGGGACATGCCCGACACCCCCGCCGCCGAAGCCCCGCCCACATCCCCCTCACACCCACCCAAGGGTATGCGGCCCCACCGACAACGCCGGCTGACCACGGCAGCCGGGGGCAGCAGCCCGGCACGGGGCAGACCCGGAGAAACGTGCCGCCGGCTGCTCGGGGTGGGGGCCTGGTACGGGGCGGGGCCCGGTGAGACGTGCCGCTGGCTGTGCGGGGTGGGGGCCGGTGCGGGACGGCCGGCTGGCGGGGGCCCTGTTCCGGGTGCGCGGTGTCGGGGCACATGGCTTCGATGCGAGCTGGGTTGACGGGGGTTTTGAGCATGGGGCCCACCTCGAACGCCCGCCGACTCCCAGAAGCACTCCGGGCTGCGACGTCCGCGGCGCCGATCCGGGACCACCCGCCCCGAAGCGGGACCTGAAGCCCGACAGGGGCCGCGCCACGGACTTCCGGTCGGCCCTCGTCGTGCCGGCACCCCGCCCTCGGGGCGGTGGGGTGCGTCTCGTTGAGCAAATCTCGGGCCATGTGGGCGATTTGACCCGGTTCTGAGGGCCGGTTGCCACGTATTTGTCACGGTGACGTTCACCGGGCCCGGCTGGATGGCCGCTGACGCCCCCGCGGGGTGTGGGTCCGTATATACGGGGGCAAAAGTCGGGCCGCGTGGGTGGTTTGTACCCGTTTGGCTTGAAGGTTACCCAGAGTTTGTCCCCGCCGCGTGCACACGAGGGCTGCCCCGGGCCGTCGACAGGCCTTCGGGCGCCGAACCGCGCCGGTTTCCCCACGTACGCCCCCCGGGCCGGGGCCGAATTCGTCACCCCTGGGCTCGGCGTGGGTGTGGCGCGGGGTGGGCCTCGCTTCGGGGCTGGTGGTTCTGGATCGGCGCTGCTCTCGTCGCAGCCCGGTGTGCTTCTGGGAGGCGGCCGGCGTTCGAGGTGGGCCCCATGCTCCAAAATCCCCGACGACCCAGCTCGCATCGAAGCCATGTGCCCCGACACCGCACCCCCGGAACAGGGCCCCCGCCAGCCGGGCTTGCCCCGCGATCACGTCGCGGGGCCTGATCGCGCCCGAGACCCGCCTCGCCGACCCGCGCGCCCACGACGCCGCCCCGCAGAACCGCTCGGGGCTGGCCCCGATCAACCGGGGCCAGCCCCCTCCGGCAGCGCTGTCCGCCCGCGGCTTGCCGGGTGACGCCGGTCGGACAGGCCGGGATCGCGAGCGGTGCCGAGCTGGGTCAGACGTCAAACTCGGATGCGAACTGGACGAAGGCGCCGAACTCTGCCGGGGTGAAGACCAAAGAGGGGCCGTCAGGGTTCTTGGAGTCCCGCACGCCGATACGGTCTGCACCGAGCTTGGCCACCTCGACGCACTCGTTGCCGTCGGGGCCGCTGTAGCTGCTCTTGAACCAGCGGCCGGCAGGGTCGGTGGGGAGGAGGGCTGAGCGGTGAGTCATCGCGAGATCTCCTGTCGTACGACGCCGAGCAGTCGGGCGGATGCCGACGCGTCGGCCGCCTGGGAACGAAGGTAATCGAACGTGATTCTATAAGCGGCAACGTCTTCGGGAACATCCAAGTAGAGCCCGCGGCGCCGCATTTCGATGTACACGATGCCCATGGAGTTGCGCGGCTCGCCTTCATCGTCTCTGCCGAGAATGACGAAGTGCCCGGCGCCTGCCGCGTGCGCGCCCGCAGCGAACGGGAGCACCTGGATGTCGATGTTGGGCCGCTGCATGACCTCCTGCAGGTGCTCCAACTGCTCCCGCATCACGTCTACGGAGCCGACCACTCGACGCAGTACCGCCTCGTCCAGAACTACCCAGAGGTGTATCGGGGCTTCTGCCCGTTCGAGGATGGTCTGACGCTGCATCCGCGCCTCCGTCATCCGCTCCACCTCCGTATGCGCTCGTCGCACTTCGCGGGCCTCATGAACTGCCATCGCGTAGCGGCGCGTCTGCAGCAAGCCGGGAACGAAGCCGTTGGCGAACACATGCTCGTAGGTGGCTTCGTGTTCGAAGGAGACGAGGGGATCCATCCACTCCGGCACCGCCGGGTTGCCGACCCACCAACCGTCGTCCTGCGCCTTGGCGATGGAGACGAGCGTGTCGCGTTCATCCACGGAGGCGCCGCATGCATCAGCGATAGCGCGGACCGTGGCCCAGCGGACCCGGGACCGGTCCTGCCAGGTCTCGTAGCGGCTCACGGTGGACTTCCCGACGCCTGCGGCTTCGGCGACTTGGACTTGCGTCATGCCGGCACGTTCACGCACCTGCGTCAGACCCCGTGCAATCTGCATGCGGCCGGCCGGTCCAAGCGAGCGAGCGGTCACGCCCAACCACCTCCCAGGATCATCTGACTGAGCGTACGCGCGTGCTGCCTGGTCGCTCACATCTACTCCTTTGACGGGAATCCAACTCTCATGGGCTTCCCATGACAGGGAACCCATGTCATGCTCTGCCGAGGTTACACACGGCGTCAACTTGGTCACATTCCGCGATCGCGACGGCTGGCTCAATGGAGGGCACATGGCCCATCTGGCTTGCGAAACGCCATCAAACGCCCTTGCTGCAGACGTTCTGCGCACGACCGAGCCCATAGGGCTTGACGTGCTGGATCGCCTTCGGCGGGCCCAAGTGCCGCTCGGGCCGGTGGCCTTCACCGTTCCGCGGCAGACGATCGAGTTCATCGTCCCCGCGGGGACCGCCGGGTCCTGGCCGGTGCAGCCGGGGACGACATGTGTTCGGGCGTGCGCCACGCGATGGCCCTCGGCGGGCCGGGGGTTGCCCGTTGGCGGGCGGCGCTGGCTGGTTCCGCCGGCGTCGGCCGCGTCGCCGCACACCGACGCCGACGCCCTCTGCGAGGCCGTCGCCGCCACCCTGGCACACCGGGGGCTGGCCTGGCTGTTCGAGACGAGGGCCGCCGCATGAACCCCCTTCGTCCTGCACCTGCTTTGGCGACCCCACCCGGCCTTCGTGACCGCTTCGCGGCGAGGGTCAGCGCTCTGCGCCGGGACCACGGTCCCCGGGCGGCCTTCGTACTGCCCGGCGGGCACACCGCGCTGCCGCGGCACGCGCGGCGGATCGCCGGCGAAGTCCTCGACGGCTGGGCCGTTCCGGCTGACACCCGCGATGACGCCGAGGCGATCACCTCGGAGCTGGTCACCAACACCGTCCTGCACACCCCGAGCCGCCGCATCGAGCTACGCCTGCGCATGCACGACCGGCACCTCACGGTCGGCGTCGTCGACCAGGGCCGCGGCGCACTTCGGCTCGGTAAGCGGACCGAGGAGCACGGCACCGGCGAGCTGATTGAATCCGGGCGCGGGCTGCTCATGGTCGACAAGCTCACCCGGCAGCAGTGGGGAGTGCTCTCCTGCCGTGGCGGCACCCTGGTATGGGCCCGGCTGACCCTCTCCGCTCCCACGTTGACGGCTCCCGGGCGGGGGCGGTGACCCGTGCTTGCCGCCAACCTCCCTACCCGCCCTGCCACAGATCACCACGCCTTGGGCGAGGTTTTCGTACGAGGGCGTCGCGGTCGAGGACCGCGATCTCAGCCCACCGTGAAGGGAATTCCCCGATGATCAGTGCCAGCGATACCACCGGCGACACCTCTGCTGACCGGCAGAACGAGGAGGTCCCACAGCGCAGTTCCTCAGCGGCGGGCGACTTGCTCTGGGAACTGCCCGCGGTGCGCGTGATGAGCTTCAGCTTCGCGCGCGGGCCGCTTCCCCTCCCCGCCGCGGACATCACGCTCGACCTGCGTCGGTTCAGCGGCTCCCCGGTGCGAGAGCCCGGCGATGCCGCCGACCTCACCGGCGTGACCGTCTGTGACGCATGCGCCCAGGTGGAGCTGACGGCGGAGGGGGCTGCAGAGTTGGTCGAGGGTGTAGTCCCCCTGGTTGCGGCGTTCCGCAGCGGGCCGGTCGGCGGACCGGTCACCGTGGCCGTGGGATGCGCCGACGGGCAGCTTTCCGTGGCCGTCGCGACCTCGATGCAGCGGCGGATGAACGGCCTGGTCCGTGTGACGGTGGAGCACCTCGGGACGGGCACGGCACAAGGTGCTCCTGCTCCGCCCCAGTCGTCTGGGGCGGACGGCCCGCGGCCCTGACGGCGCGGGCCTGCAACCCGCGGGGAGCACGGGCCGGGGCGTCTTGTGCCCGCGATCCCCGCGGCCGGCTAACGGGTAAGGAACGCGGCCGTGCACGGCCTGCTCTGCACCAATCCGCGGAAGGGCACGGTGAACGAGGCGAGTGCGTTCCGTCCCCGCCTCAGCCGCCGTGCCTCGCCGCGTCCCGCGCCAACTTCCCCGCCTCCAGGCCGATTTCCCGCAGGGTCCCGCTCAGCGGCGGCGTGTACCCCACGAAGTGCAGTCCCGGCGCCCCCTCCGGTGACCGCCACCCCCGGGTGCGCGGCAGGCCGTGGGCGTCCAGCACGTTCAGGTGGCCGACCAGTTGCTCCAGCCCGCGCCGCCAGCCTGTCGCCGCGATCACCGCGTCCGGCTCCGCGCGGTCGCCGTCCGCCAGGATGACGCCGTCCGCGTCCAGCGCCGCTACCGCCGGGACCGGGAGCACCCGGCGTTCGCGTACCGCCGCGACCAGGCCCGTGTCCACGACCGGGACCGCGCCCTCGCGCAGCCGGGTGTAGAGGCCGCTCGCCGGGCGGGGCAGGCCGTACGCGCCGAGGTCGGGGACGGCGATGCGGCTGACCCTGGCCGCCAGCTTGTCCACCGTGCGGGCCGGCAGGGCGCCGCTCAGGCGGCGGCCGGTCACCGCGCACCAGCCTGCCGCCGGCCTGCGCACGAGGTGCGGCAGCGTCCGTACCGCCAGCCGTACCCGCTTCGCGCCGCCGGCCGCCAGCTCCACGGCTATCTCCGCGCCCGTGTTGCCCCCGCCGACGACGAGGACGTCCTTGCCCTCGTACGGGGCGGGGTTGCGGTAGTGCGCGGCGTGCAGCAGTTCGCCGCGGTACGTGTCGCGCCCCGGCCACTCCGGTACGTACGGGGTGTGGCAGTACCCCGTGGCGACGACGACGCGGCGGGCTTCGAGGACCCGGCCGCCGGTCGCCGCCGCCTGCCAGCCGGCGCCTGACGACGGGCTGGCCGACGGGCCTGACGACGGGCCGGCGCCGCGGTCGATCCGCGCCACCTCCACGTTGTGCACGATCTCCAGCTCGTGGCTCTCCGCGTACTCCTCCAGGTAGTGCGCGAGCTGGTCCCGCCCCACCCACCGCCCGTACCGGCGCGGGATCGGCGTGCCCGGCAGCCCCGACATCCCCCGCGGCGTGTGCAGCTTCAGCCCGTCGTAGTGCCGGCGCCAGGAGTCGCCGATCCGGCCGCCCCGCTCCAGGACCACGGCCCGGATCCCGGCGGCGCCCAGCGCCGCCGCCGTCGCGAGCCCCGCGGGGCCGCCGCCGACGACGAGCACCGGACGGTCGTCCGGGCCCGGCTGCGCACGCCCCGGGCGCGCGGGTCCCGGTTGCGGGCGCTCTGAAGGGACACGGTCATGAGACATGCCGGTGAGCGTAGTGGGGGCACCCCCGCCAGTGGGGGCGTAGCCGGTGGGGGAGGGGGCACCCCCGCCAGTGGGGGCGTAGCCGGTGGGGGAGGGGGCACCCCCGCCAGTGAGGGCGTAGCCGGTGGGGGAAGGGGCGAAGGCCGCCGTCCGGCGGCTTGCGCGCTCGTAGCACTATCGATTCAGCAGCGGGTACGCTGCGCGCTCACACCTGCTTCGGCGGCTTCCGCCCCGTCACCCCGAGGTGCACCAGCAGCGCCAGCGACGGCTTCAGGTCCGCCTGCCTGACGCCCCACGTCTGGAACGCCTTCTGGTGCGCCGCCACCCCCGCGAGCATCACCACCAGCGACCCGGCCACCGCCGCCGGCTGCACGGCCTCGTCGACCCGGCCCTTCGCCTGCAGCTCCCTGATCGACTCGGTGAGGGACTTGGTGACGGAGTTGAGGATCTTCATCCGGATCTTGTAGAAGCGCTTGTCGCCCTCCGCGGCACCGAGGTCGACGACCCGCAGGATCGCCTCGTTCCGCCGCCAGAACCCCAGGAACCCGTCGACCAGTTCCTCCGCGGCCTGCGCCCCGGACTTGCCGGCCCACGAGCGGCCGGCGACCAGCCCGGTCAGGTCGGCGCCCTCCTTGGCCAACTGCTCCGCGAGCTCCAGGACTGCGCCCTCGACATCCGGGAAATACTGGTAGAAGGTCGCGGGCGACGTGCCCGCCCTGCGGGCCACGTCGATCACCTTCACGTCCCGGTACGGCGAGGAGTCGAGCATCTCACCGAGACATGTGAGCAGCTTGGTGCGGGTCGCCTGGCCGCGCCGGCCGGCGACACGGCCGTCCACCGTCCGAACTTGACCTGTCATGCCGTCAGCTTACCGACGTGTGATCGAACCGCGATCTGACGAGGGCAAACGGGGAGGCCACCCGGTCGGAAGTGCGCGAATTGCCACGCTCGATCAGAATTGACCCGACGTTCGGGGTATTTTCGCAAGAGCCGATGTCCGCTCCGGATACGTTGGCGATGCGACCCATCGCACGATCCCCGTCCCGCCGGTCCCCTCACACCAGTCCCCACCACGGTCCCATGGAAGGACGACGGCCATGGCCGCATTCGCCGAGGGCTCACCCTGCTGGGCCGACGCCGCACTGCCCGACCTCCGCGCCGGTGAGCGCTTCTACGGGGAGCTGTTCGGCTGGACGTTCACGGAGGGCGGCGCGGGCACGGGCAGCGGCAGCGGCTTCCCCCGGCACTCCCGGGCGCTCCTCGACGGCAGGCCGGTCGCCGCGCTGGTCGCCAAGCGGGACGGCCGGATGCCCACGGAGTGGGGCGTCCACCTGGCCACCGGGGACCTCGCCGGCACCGTGGCGAAGGTCCGCCAGGCCGGCGGCACCGTGCTCACCGGGCCGACGACGGCCTCGGAGGCCGGCAGCAAGGCGGAGGTCGCGGACCCGGACGGCGCGGTGTTCTCCCTCTGGCAGGCCGGTACGCGGCCGGGCTTCGGCGCGACCGGCGTGCCGGGCGCCTTCTGCTGGACCGAGGTCTACGTACGCGACGCCGCCGCGGCCGACGCCTTCTACCCGGCCGTCTTCGGCTACGAGCTGGCGGATCCCCCGTCCGGAGCGGGCGGCTTCAAGGCGTGGGCGCTGCCGGGCTCGGGCCGGCGGGTCGCGGGGCGGGCGCTCGTCGGCGACGTGCTGCCGGCCGAGATGCCGCCGCACTTCCTCGTCTACTTCCGGGTCGGCGACGTCGGCGACGCGCTGGATGCGGTGCGGCGCGGGGGCGGGCGGGTGCTGGTGGACCGGCGGGAGCTGCCCGGGGCGACGTTCGCGGTGGTGGCGGACAACCAGGGGGCGGCGTTCGCGGTGCTGGACGGCGACGCGGGCGGTGAGGGTGCCGATGCCCCCGCCACCAGCGCCGACAGGGCCTGACGCCGTGCTCTCCCGCGCCCCGTGGGCGGTACGGGCCCCGGCGGTCCGCCGGACCCGGCGGTTCCAGGGGCGGCGGTGCCCGGAGCCGCCCCCCGGGTTAGCCCCGGCGCGTTCCAAAGTGGAGAATCGGCAGGCGTACTTTCGGGACTGACGGCCGTACGCCTGCGGTGAGAGGCTGCAGGGGGGCCCGGTTCCGGGAGCCCCCCACGGGGAGGTGGATGGTTACGTGGTCGAGCAGCTTGCGCAGCACGACCCGAGGCGGATCGGTCCTTTCGAGGTGCTCGGCAGGCTGGGCGCCGGCGGGATGGGTCTCGTCTATCTCGCGCGGTCGGCCTCCGGGCGCCGCGTGGCGATCAAGACTGTCCGCAGCGAACTGGCCGAGGACCAGCTCTTCCGCGTGCGCTTCACCCGCGAGGTCGAGGCCGCCCGCGCCGTCAGCGGCTTCTACACCGCGCCCGTCGTCGACGCCGACCCGCGGGCCGCCGTGCCGTGGCTCGCCACCGCGTACATGCCCGCGCCCTCGCTGGAGGAGATGGTCAACGACTGCGGCCCGCTGCCGCCGCAGGCCGTGCGGTGGGTGGCCGCCGGGGTCGCGGAGGCCCTGCAGTCCATCCACGGCGCCGGGCTCGTCCACCGCGACCTCAAGCCGTCCAACGTGCTCGTCCTGGAGGACGGGCCGCGCGTGATCGACTTCGGTATCGCCTCCGGGGTCTCCAACACCCGGCTGACCATGACCAACGTCGCCGTCGGCACGCCCGCGTACATGTCGCCGGAGCAGGCGCGCGACTCGCGCAGCGTGACGGGCGCCAGCGACGTCTTCTCGCTCGGCTCCACCCTCGTCTTCGCCGCCACCGGGCACGCACCGTTCCACGGCGCGAACCCCGTCGAGACCGTGTTCATGCTGCTGCGCGAGGGGCCCGACCTGGAGGGGCTGCCGGACGAGCTGCGTCCGCTCATCGAGGCGTGCATGCAGATGTCGGCCGACCACCGGCCCTCCCCGGGGGCGCTCCAGTCCGACCTGGCGCCGCACCTCTTCGGCGCCGCGGGCGACGACAGCGGTACGGCGTCGGCGTGGCTGCCGCAGCCGGCGATCCGGATGATCGAGGCGCGCCGGGGGGCCGCGGCCACGCTGGGCGGTGCCAGGGGGCACGGCTCGTCGGGGCGGAACGGGGGATCGCGGGGGTCCTCCGCGTCGCGCCGGTCGATGCCGCCGCGGCCCGCGCACCCGCCGGCCCCGGCGCCGTCCGCCGGGCCGGGAGCGGGGCCGGGGGCGGGGCCCGTACCGCAGTCGCCGCCGCAGCCGGCGCCCCCTTCCGTACCGCACTCGGCACCGCACTCCGCCCACGGGCGGCACGCCGGGCCGCCCGGGGCCGGCTCCCCCCACGGCGGTGCGGGGGCCGCCCATGCCGCGCCCGGCGCCGCCCCGGCCGCGCCCCCCGCGGCGCCGCCGGAGCACGCGCCCGCGCAGCAGCCGGGCGCCCCCTCTGCCGCCGCCCCGCAGCACGCCGGCGCCGGGGACCAGCAACTGGCCGGCGCCGCCGTGCCGATCGGCCCCGGCCCCCGCGTCGTGGACGCCCGCGCCGCGCGCGCCCGCGCCGCCGCGGACGGCGGGCTCGACCTGGGCTGGGCCCGCCCCCGCGGCGACGCGGCGCACGGCGCCCCGCCGGCGTCCGCCCCGCACTCCGGCCAGCTGAACGCCGCCTCCCCGCCCACCACGGCCCCCCAGCCCCCGGCCGGGGCCGCACCGCAGGAGCCGGCGCGGTGGCGGCCGTGGCGGTTCCGGATGTCCAACGACGTCTGGGGCAAGCCCGTCGTCTCCGGAAACCTGCTGTACGTCACCTCCTTCGAGGTCCACGCCCTGGACGTGACCAGCGGCAGGCGGCAGTTCAAGACCCGCGAGGTCGCCTGGTCCATGGCGCTGTCCGACGGCCTCGTCCACGCCTCCGACGGCCCCAGCCTCTACGCCCTCGACGCCGCCGACGGCCGCGAGCTGTGGCGCCAGGGCACCGGCGGCTGGGTGTACTCGCTCCAGGTCGCCGCCGGCACCGTCGTCACCGGCACCCGCGGCGGCGGCCTGCAGGCCCGGCACGCGGCGACCGGCGAGCCGCTGTGGGAGATGAACGGCGCGCAGACGGAGTTCGAGACGCAGGAGGCGGGGCCGCTGGCCCACGACGGCACGGTCTACGTCTGGGGCGAAGGACGGCTGCGCGCCCTGGACACCCGCTCCGGCGCCGAGCGCTGGTCGTACCCGGTCGGCGACGCCGCCGCCTGCGGCGGCGTCCCGGTGCGGCTGCTCCCCGCGGATGCCACCGCCGGTACAGCGGCGGGCCCCACGGTCTTCGCGGCGGCGGGCAAGCGGGTCCTAGCCCTGGACGCCGCGTACGGCACGCTGCGCTGGACGTTCGAGGCCCCGGCGGTGATCCTCAGCCCGCCCGCGTACGCCCCGGGCGCGGCCCTGAACGGCGGCGGCGTCTTCGTCGCCGACCACCTCGGCACGGTCTACGCCCTCGACGCCGCGGACGGCCGCGAACGCTGGCGCATCGCCACGGAGGCCCGCCAGTCCATCGAGCCCGTCCTCGTCGCCGACGGCCACGTCCACGTCGGCAGCGGCTCCGCCCTCTACACCCTCGACGCCGTCGCCGGCACCCCGATGTGGCGCTTCGCCACCCGCGGCGACCTCATCGGCGCCCCCGTCGCCGCGGACGGCCGCGTCCACTTCGGCTCCGCGGACCACTGCATCTACGCGGTCGACGCCGTGGGCGGCCAGCTCCGCTGGAAACTCGCCACGGACGGCGAGATCACCGGCTCCCCGGTCGTCGCCAACGGCGTCGTCTACGCCTGCAGCAAGGACCGCTGCGTCTACGCCCTGGACGCCGGAAAGGGCACGGCCCGCCGCTGACCGGGGGCGCCGCCCGCGCGCCCCTCAGCGGCGCAGGAGGTCGACCATGCCCCGCGGGTTCTCCGCCTCGCCGCGCTCTGCGAGGGCCCGGCGCATCAGCTCGAAGTAGGGGGTCAGCAGTTCGGCGCTGACGCCCTGGTGGCGGGCGGTGTCCAGGAACGTGGGGGTGCCGGCGACCTGCATGGCGAGGCTGGAGACGTCGTCCTGTGCCTGGCCGCCGGTGGCCGGTCCGGCGGTGAGTTCGGCGGCGATCCCGTGCGCGGCCGGGGCCATCGCCGTCAGCCAGTCGGTCAGCAGCCCCGCGAACGCCGCCGGGTCCACGTCCTCGTTGCGGATCAGCGCGAAGGCGTGCGTGAGGCCGGCGAACATCCCGTACATGGCGCTCAGCAGCGCCACGTCGTGCAGCGCCGCGAAGCCCGGGTCCGCGCCGGTGTACGTGGTGCCCGCCGGGACCGCCAGGGTGTCCCGGTGGCGGTCGAACAGCTCCCGCGGGCCGCTGTAGAACACGTAGCCCCCGGCCTCCGGGACGCCGATCATCGGCGGTACGGCCATGATCCCGCCGTCCAGGTAGCGCGCGCCCCGCTCCTGCGCCCAGGCCGCGCGGGTACGGGCCTGGGCTGGGGTGCACGTCGTCAGGTTGACCACGTCCTTGCCGGTGAGGTCCGCGCCGGCCAGCACCTCGCCGACCGAGGTGTCGTCCAGCAGGCAGACGACGACGAGGGATCCCGCCGCGACCGCCGCCGCGGCGGTGTCCGCGGTACGGGCCCCCTCGGCGGCCAGCGACCGGGCGCGGGCGGGGGTGCGGTTCCAGACGGTCACGGGGTGGCCGGCGGCGAGCCAGGCGCGGGCCAGCGCGGTGCCCATCGAGCCGAGGCCGAGCAGGGTGACGGAGGGCTTGCCTGCGGTGTTTCCGGTGTGCGGTGTCATGACGACAAGGCTGGTCACAGGCCCGTAGCTGATCAAGTACGCACTTTCGAGTGGGTGGTTACCCTGGGGTGAGCGAGCACCTCGGCGGGGGTGCGGAAGGCGGGAAAGGCGGGAGGGGAGCATGACCACGCTCAACCGGCCCGGTGCACCGGACGGCCACGTCTGCGGCATCGACGCGGCGATGGAGATCATCGGCGGCAAGTGGAAGGTGCTGATCCTGTGGGCGCTGGACGGCCGGCAGGCCCGCCGCTTCGGCGAACTGCGCCGGCTGCTGCCGGGGATCACGGAGAAGGTCCTGGCCTCGCACCTGCGCGAGATGGAGACGGACGGAATCGTGCGGCGGGTGTCGTACGAGGAGGTGCCGCCCCGTGTGGAGTACTCGCTGACGGACGCCGGCGCGCGGCTGAACACAGCGCTGGTGCCGCTGGCGGAGTGGGGCAGGGAGCGGGCCGTGGCGGCACGGGCCGCGGAGACGGCGGGCTCCAGCACCTGACCCCCGGCGTACGCGCCGCCGGCGCGCGCGCCGCCCGTACGGCGGGCTGATCCCGCGGACCCGCCGCCGCGGACCCCCCTCCCCGGACTCCCCCGTGTCCCGGGCCTCCTCGCGAGCGCGTCCGGGACCCCGCCCCCCGCCGGGGCCCCGGACCCACCTCCCCCGCCACGCGCTCGGCGCCTGCGCCGTGCCCCGCCGGTGCCCCGGCTGTGCGCGGCCGACCCCGTGACCGGCCGCGCCGGCACCGAGCGCTTGTGGTGCCCGCGACCGAGGATGTCCACGGCGGTGCGCGGACGGCAAGGCGGATCGGCGTTCGCGTACGGGCGCTGCTGCCGGACTCGTCGGAGTCCGGCACGGCGGTGGCCGGCGGCACCGTGCCGGGCCTGAAGGCCGTGGGCAGTTGGGCGCAGATCCATCCGGCCCGTACGCCCGGGCTGTGCGTCACGGAGGGTACGGACCGCACGCGGCGCTACCGCACGGCGGTCGCGGCGCAGCAGCCCTGCGGGCGGGCCGACCGGCCGCTGGTGTACCTCGAACCCGTCGGCGACGGCGCGGTGCAGATCCAGTGGCACCACCCTGAGCACGGCGTGGGCTGCCTGACCGCCATGCGCGACGGACCGGGCCGCGGCCTGCTCGAACCGCGCGACGCGTGCGCCGACGACGATCCGGCGCAGCGCTTTTGGATCGAGGCGGTCGACCGGCCGGACGAGAGGCGGTTCCGGATCCGCCCGGACAGCGGCGCGTGCCTGGCGCTGCGCGACGAGGACACCGCCCCCGGCGCCGAGATCGTCCAGGCGGACTGCTCCGGCGCCGGGGACCAGGAGTTCCGGATCAGCCTGACCCCGCCGCCGTAGCCGGCGGTCCTGCGTACCGGGCGGCGAGGGCGGCGGCGCGGTCGCGCAGGGCGGTACGCAGCCAGTCCGGCGCCAGCGCCTCGGCGTCCGTGGCGAGTTGCCACACCGCCCACTCGGCGTGCCGCGCGTCCTGGAACGCCGCCTCCAGCCGCAGCCGCCCGTCCGGCTCCACGTCCTCGGCGAGTACGGCGAGCGCGGTGCCCACCAGCTCCTCGCGGCGCCGCGGCGTGATCCGTACCGCCACGGCCACCTGCTCACCGCCGCTACGGAACCGGGCGCTCCGTTCCTGCCAGGCCCGGTCGAGGTCGACGCGCCCGGGGCGCCGGGCCGGTTCGGACAGTTGTGCCGCGGCGCGGATCCGCGCGAGGCGGTAGGTGCGGTCGGCGCCGTCCCGGGTGGCGAGCAGATAGCCCTTGTCCCGTACGGTCACCAGGCCGATCGGGTCCACCGTGCGCCACGCCGCGGCCCGGCCCTCCGGGGCGTAGCGGATCCGCAGCTTCCGCCCGGCGAACACGGCGCCTCGGACGGCGGCCAGCACATCGTCCGGTACGTCGTCGGCGGTGAGCGGGCGCGCGAGGAGGTCGGACTCGGGGTCGACGAGGAGCCGTTCGGCCACGCCGGCGGCGGTGTCGCGGTAGCCGGGCGGCAGCGCGTCGACCACCTTGAGCATCGCCGACGCGAGCGCGGAGCCGAGCCCGAACGCCTGCGCCCCGCGCCGCGATCCGGCGATCAGGAGGGCGAGCGCCTCGTCGTGGTTCAGCCCGGTCAGCTCCGTACGGAACCCGGGCAGCAGCGCGAACCCGCCGTGCCGGCCGCGCTCGGAGTGGACCGGCACGCCGGCCGCGGACAGCGCGTCGATGTCGCGCAGCACGGTGCGGGTGGAGACCTCCAGCTCGCGGGCGAGCACGGCCGCGGAGAGCCGGCCGCGCTGGCGGAGCAGCAGGACCAGCGAGACCAGGCGATCGGCGCGCATGCGAAAAAATCTAGCAAGATACACGACACAGGGTGTCGTCTTTCGCTGTGAGGCTGACGCCATGGAACGCACAGCGATAAACCCGGTGAACTGGTCGACGGAGATGGGCTTCCACCAGGGCGAACTGGTCTCCGGACAGACCCGGACCCTCTTCGTCTCCGGCCAGACCGCCATGAGCCCCGAGGGCGTACCGCAGCACGCCGGCGACATGGCCGCCCAGCTGAGGCTCAGCCTCGACAACCTGGAAGCGGTCCTCGCCGCCGCGGACATGTCCCTGGCCGACCTCGTCCGCCTCAACGTCTACACCACCGACGCCGACCTCCTCTTCCAGCACTACGGCGAGCTGGCCGCCCGCCTGGCCGGGGCGAAGGCGGCCCCGCCGACGACGATGCTCGGCGTGACCCGCCTGGCACTCCCGCCCCTGCTCGTGGAACTCGAGGCCACCGCCGTCGCGTAGCGCGGCCCGGGACGGGTCCCCCGCCGGCCGTGGCACCGTGGCGCCCCTGCCGGCGGGCCTGCGGCCAGGCCGGGTCCAGTGCCGGGAGGCGGCGGGCGGCAGGCGGGAGGCCGGGCTCCATGGGCAGTTGCTTCTTCTTCGTTTTCGTCCTCGGCTCCGCGTTCGCGATCGGCTTCGGCCTCGGCGGCGGCTGGGTCTGGGGCCTCGCGGCCGTCGGCGTGCTGATCGTCCTGATGCCGCTGCGCCGGCACCGCTACCTGCTCGGCTCGACCCGGGTCCTCAGTGCCCACCTGCGCCGCCACGGGCAGAGCACGTCCGACATGAAGATCCGCTGGGTGCGCATCGAAGCCGTCACGGGGCTCGACACCCGGGGCCGCCGGCAGTCGCACGTCACGTACGACGAGATAGACGGGGTGCCGCTCACCCTGCTCGCCCGGTTGTCCCGGCGACGGCTGGTGGCGGTGGTCGAGGGCGACCGCCTGACCCTGTGGCACCGCCGGCTCGGCCGCTACCGCGAGGCCGCTCAGCTGAACCCGCGCACCCTGCGCGTCAACAACGTGGACCGCGATCTCCTGCTGCAGCAGCGCGCGTTCCTGGAAGTACACCTGTTCACGCCCATCCACGAGCCCCACAACCTGATCGCGGACTTCGGCAACCGCAGGACCATCAGCTTCTCCGTCCGGTACGGACCGACATGAACCGAAGGGCGCGGGCGGCGCCGCCCCGCCGGCTTCCGCGGACCGCGGAAACCCGTGGACGGCGCGCGGAAGATCACCTACTGTGTGAGGGCGCCACGCCCCGAGACGACCGGAAGGAGGCGAGTGCCGTGCAGTTCACACCTTTCCAGCGCTCCCCTCGTCCGCAGTCCGGCGTGGATCACAGGTTCTGACCGGGAGCGCGCCAAGCAGCACGTACCCCGGAGGAATCCATGACCGATCCGGTCATCCGCGCGCTCTCCCCGAGCGACGCCACTCTCTTCGACGCACTGCCCGACCCCCTCGGCGCCCGCGAAAACCACCGCCGCACCAAGTTCCGTACGGAATGGCAGCGCGTCGCCCTGCGCCACGGCGAGGTCGTCGCGCGCGGCGCGTGGTGGGGCGGCCCCGACGACGCGGAGCCCCTCACCGTCAACTGGTTCGACGTGGCCGAAGGCGAGGAGGAGGCGGGGGCCCAGCTCCTGCGCTCCGCGCCCTGGCAGGTCGAACTCGAGATCAACCTGCCCGGCGACTGGCGCGAAGAACCCGCGCTGCGCGCCGCCGCCGACGCCCGGTTCGCCGCCGCCCGCGCCGCCGGGTACGAACTCCTCGTCGAGCGCTACCTCTACCGCTGGACCCCGGAGCGCGGCCTGCCCGAACTCCCCGGCCGCCTGCGCTTCAGCCCCGAACCCGACGACGCCGTGTTCTTCGACGCCCTGCGCCGCGTCCACTCCGTGACGCTGGACGCCCACGCGCTCAGGGCCATCGAAGAAGGCGGCCTCGACCAGGCCGCCCAGGAGGAACTCGACTTCTTCCACTGGTGCCCCTCCCCGCGGGAGTGGTGGCAGACGGCGTACACGCCGGACGGTGATCTGGCCGGCATCCACATCCCTGCCCACAACCCCTCGGGCCCGACCATCGGCTTCATCGGCGTCGTCCCCGAACAGCGCGGCCACGGCTACGCGTACGACCTGCTCGCCGCGTGCACCCGCTACCTTGTCGAGGAGGGCGCGGAGTTCATCAGCGGCGCGACGGACCGGGGCAACTTCCCCATGGCCGCGCACTTCGCGAAGGCGGGCTTCCCGGTGGTGAGGGAGCGCATCAACTTCCGCCCGCCGGGCCAGGCCACGTAGCGCGCGGGGCGGGGGGCCGGCCGGGGCCGGCCCCCGTGCCCCGCGCCGGCTGCGCGGGCACGGGGCGTCGGCTCAGGCGCCCACGGTGCCGTCGATGCCCTCACGCAGGAAGTCCGCGTGCCCGTTGTGGCGGCCGTACTCCAGGAGCACGTGGACCATCACCATCCGCAGCGACACCTCCTCGCCCCACCTCGGCTGATACCCGGCCCGGTCCAGGGAACCGGCCTCCCGCTCGATGCGGCGCGAGTTCTCCACCTCGGCCTCCCAGGCCGCGAACGCCTCCTGTCGGGTCGAGGTGCTCGCGTCGTACGCCGCCTGGAAGTCGATCCGGTCGGACCAGACCATGGGCGCGTCGTTGTCGTCGAACACCCGGCGGAACCACGCGCGCTCCACCTCCGCCATGTGCCGCACCAGACCGAGCAGCGACAGCGTGGACGGCGGCATCGACTGCTGCCGCAGTTCCTCGTCGGTCAGCCCTTCGCACTTCATGGCGAGGGTCGCGCGATGGTAGTCGAGAAACGCCCGCAGGGTGTCGCGCTCGCTTCCCGACATGGGCGGTCCTACGCGGCTGTCGCTGGTCACTGGCCGTACCCCTCATCCGTGCTGCGTGCGGGGCCAGTATTCCCGCACGGCCCGGGAACCGGCCAGTGAGTAATACGCATTGAGCATTAGCGCCTATTACTCCCAGCGGAGGATCCGAACCCCGCCCACCAGGCGGCGCGGGGCGCTAGGCGGCGCGGGGCGGCTCCTGGGGGCGGTCGGCGGGGGCGCCCTCCTCGCCCTCCCCGCCCTGCTCGCCCCCCGCGCCCTGCCGGGGCTCGCCGGCGTGGGAGACGGAACGGTGCCGGAGCCGGGGCGGGCCCTCTTCCGCGGGCGGGGTGAGGGGGTGACGGTGCTGCTTGCCCCAGACGACCGCGCCGATCAGCATCAGCGCGGAGCCGATGACGGCGTTGGCGGTCCCGACGTCCAGTCCGGTGCCCTGGGTGTTGATCTCCAGACCGCCGACCAACTGGCTCTGCCGGAACATCCACAGCGCGGAGATGAACAGCGCCAGCACGCCCGCCAGAAGCACGAAGCCGCGCGAGCGCGTGAAGGTCCCGTAGAGGGCCAGCAGCGCGGCGACCGCCATGGGCAGGAAAAGCGACCCGAAGAGCTGGGCGCGGGTGGCCGAGATGCCGTCGAAGACGTCACTGAGTTGGTAGTACCGCCCGTCGCGGCCGTTGTACCAGGGCAGCCAGGCACTCGCGACGACGGCCGCGGCGCCGATGAGCACGAGGACGGATCCGGCGACGTAGCGCTTGTTGCTCGCGGTGTTCTTCTCCAGCATCTTCGTACTCCTCCGATGCCGTAGTCCCCCACTCGACGCTACGTCCGGATCACCCCTCCCGCCACCGGGGGCGTCACCGGGGGGCGCCGAGGAGGACCGGGCTCCGGCGGAAGTCCGCGCGGGATACACCCCGGCTACCAGCCCCCCGGAATGCACGCCACCGCGACAAACTCCCGATAACACCCCCGCAAAATCACCCCAAACCGCCCACGCGGCCCGACTTTCGCCCACTGACGTCGACCTCCGCAGTCCGCTCCCGCGGTGCGATCAGACGCAGCGAGGGCAGCATCGCGAGCAAGGCGACCCCGGTCAGCGCGGCGGAAACCCACACCGGCCCCAGGTCACCGGAGCCGGAGAGCGCCGCCGCTCCGATCGCCGGGCCGGCGGCAGCACCGGCGTTGAGGGCGACGGTTGCGTAGGAACCGCCCATCGCGGGTGCGCCGGACGCCGCGTAGAGAACCCGCGTGATCAAGGTGCTTCCCACCGCAAACGCCAGGGCGCCCTGGACGAACACCAGGATGAGCAGCAGGACCGGATGCTCCGCGAACAGCGCCAGAGCCAGCCAGCCCAGCAGCAGGACGGGCGAGGCCGCGCCGATCGTCAAGCGAGGGTGCCGGTCGGAGAGGCGTCCGGCGGCGGTGACCCCGGCGAAGGACCCGACGCCGAACAGCACCAGCGCCAGCGACACCCACCATTCGTCCAAGCCGGCGGTCCCGGTCACGATCGGTGCCAGGTAGGTGAATGCGGCGAAGGTGCCGCCGTTGACCAGAGCGCCGAGCAGCATCGCCATGAGCAAGCCGGGCACCCGGAGCTGGGCGAGTTCGGAGGCCAGGGAGGGACCGCGGTCCGGCCCTTCCGGTGCTTCGTCCGTACGGACACCGCCTGCGATGCCGAGTGCCGCGGGCACGCACAGCAGCGCGACCGCCCAGAACGTGGCCCGCCAGCCCAGTGCCGTGCCGAGCAGCGCACCCGCAGGCACACCGGCGACGGTGGCGGTCGTCGTACCGGACAGCAGGACCGCCAGGGCGCGCCCCTTCTGGTCCGGGGCCACGAGGCGGGTCGCGGTGCTGAGTGCCACCGCCAGGAACCCGGCGTTGGCGACCGCTGCCAGCACACGGGTTGCGAACAGCACGGAGAAAGCCGGGGTGATCGCGGCGACGACGTGGCAGAGGGCGAAGACCGCCACGCACCCGAGGAGTGCTGCCCGTGCAGGCCAACGGCGGGCGAAGGCGGCCATGGTGGGCGCGCCGACGATCATCCCGGCTGCGAACGCGGAGGTGAGCAGCCCGGCGGTCCCGACCGAGACGTCGAGGCTGACGGCGATGTCCGGCACCAGGCCGGCGAGCATGAATTCTGACGTGCCCATGGCAAAGACGGCCAGGGCAAGCAGGTAGAGCGCGAGGGGCATCGAGGACTCCGAGGCAAGTGAACGGACGGAAGGCGTCTCGTCACCACGGCCAGCCCAGGGATGCCCGACGGCCGCCCATGCGAAGGCCGCAGGGCGGGGAGGGGGCGGAACCTCAGGGGTTCAGGGGGCTGACGGCGTGACCGAAAGCCCCCACAGTGGATGCCTCGGGGCTCGACATGGCGCTCACCTTACTTCGGATGGGTGCGTGCCGTTGGGCAAAAGTCGGGCCGCGTGGGCGGTTTGGGGTGATTTTGCGGGGGCGTTGCCGGGAGTTTGTCACGGTGGCGCGCATTCGGGGCTACGCACTCGCCTCCCCGTGCGGGGGCCCGGGTGTCTGAGCGGAGCGGCGTGGGGAAGACGGTGTGTGCGAGGCAGGCACGGGACACCCGCTGTCCAAGGACCGGCAGTCTGAGGGGAGTACGTCGTGAACGTCGCTCTGTGGATCGTTGCCGCACTGCTGGCTGCGGTCTTTCTGGTCAGCAGCACCAAGCTGGTCATTCCGAAGGAGAGGATCCCCACCGGCTCCGCCGCCGCCCAATGGACCCAGGACGTCAGCCCCGGGGGCCTCAGGGCCCTCGGTGTCCTCGAACTCATGGCCGCCACCGGGCTGGTCCTGCCCGCGGCCCTCGACATCGCGCCGGTCCTGGTCCCGCTGGCGGCCGTCGGCGCGGCACTGATGATGGCCGGCGCGGTGACCATGCGCCTTCGTCGCGGCGAGAAGGTGACGACGTGGGGAGCCGACGCGCTGTACTTCGCGATGGCCGTCTTCGTCGCATGGGGCCGCTTCGGACCGGAGTCCTTCACCTCCTGACCGGACCCCGGGGTGCCGCAGGCGGTGCAGCAGCCGGAGGTCGGCCCGGATCGCCTCGCCGATGCGTTGTACGACCGCGGTGGCGCCGTCCGGGCCCGGCGCCTCCAGGTCGATGAGCAGGCATTCGGCGAGCCGAGCCGGCCCTGGCCCGCGACGCCGACGCCGCGGCCGAAACCCTGACCCGGCACCTCACCCAGACCGCCGCCGCCCTCACCGCCCAGCCCGCCGCCGACGCCGGGCCTCCGGCGGACACCTGACGGCACCGCGCCGACCCGCCGCCATACCGACCCGCCTACGCGAGCGCGCCGCTGGTCATCGCCGGGAACGGCAGCGGGCGGCTGTGCACCACGTCGAGGCGGGTCACGGCGCGGGTCAGCACCACGTACAGGCGGCGCAGGCCTCTCTGCCCGTCCTCGGCTTCGGTGATCGCCGCCGGTTCGACCGCGACGACGTGGTCGTACTCCAGGCCCTTGGCCGCGGTCGCCGGCAGGACGGTGACGCGGGCGGCGAGGTCGTCCGGGCCGGCTGTCGCGATGCCGGCCCGCTCCAGCACCGCGCGCACCCGGTCGGCATCGGCCGCGGCGGCTATCACTCCGATCGAGCCCTCCGCGCCGAGAGCCTCCCGTACGGCGTCCCGGGTCGCGGTGAGGACGTCCGCGGCGGGCAGCATCCGCAGCGCCCCGTCGTGGCGCAGGGAGCGGGCGGCGGGGACGTCGACGTCGAGGTGGCCGAGTACGTGGTTGGCGAGGCCGACCACGGCGGCCGGCACCCGGAAACCGGTGGTGAGCGCCGCGATCTCGGCGTCCGGGCGGCCCAGGTGGGCCAGGAGCGAGGGCCAGTCGCGCGCCGCCCACGGCGTGGTGCCCTGCGCCAGGTCGCCGAGCACCGTCAGCGAGCCGAACTCCGCGCGCCGCGCGATCACCCGCGCCTCCATCGGGGAGAGGTCCTGCGCCTCGTCGACGACGATGTGGCCGTAGCCCTCGGGGCGGTCGAGCAGCCCGGACAGCTCGTCGAGGAGTACGTGGTCGGCGGCGCTCCACTTCGCAGACTTGTGAGACCGCGGCGGCTTCGCCCAGAGCAGCGCCCGCTGTTCTGCGCGGTCCAGGATGCCGTGGGCGGCGCGGGCCAGCTCCCCGGCGTCGGTGAAGAGCGCGGCGAGCACCTCGGCGGGCTTCGCCTTCGGCCAGGCGGCGTCGAGGAAGGCGCCGACCGGCCGGGCCCGGCCGACCCGCTGGGTCCAGGCTGCGGTGACGGTCACGGCCCGGCGCTCGGCCTGCCGTTGGATACGGTCCACGATCCGGCTGCGCACCCGCTCGCGGCCGATCGCGTACGGCGGCTGCTCGTCGCGTACGCCCGCGACGATCTCCGCGAGTTCCGCGGGCGGCACCCGCCACCACGCGGAGCCGTCGCGGACCGCCACCGACTCGGTGATCCCGTCCGCCGACACCCGCCCGTACAGCGCCCGCCGCAGCACCTCGGCCATCCGCACGTCGTGCTTCAGCGCGGCGGCCACCGCGCCGTCCTCCGCGGCGGCCGGTTCGCCGACGAGTTCCCCGACCGTCGACTGCCGCACCCCGGTCTCGCCGAGGGCGGGCAGGACGGCCGAGATGTACGACAGGAACGTGCGGTTCGGGCCGAGGACGAGCAGGCCGCCGCGCTGGATCTGCCGCCCGTAGGTGTAGAGCAGGTACGCGGCGCGGTGCAGTCCGACGGCGGTCTTGCCGGTGCCCGGCGCGCCCTGGACGCAGACGGAGACGCCGAGTCCGCGGCGTACCAGGTCGTCCTGGTCGGGCTGGATGGTGGCGGCGATGTCGCGCATCGGGCCGGTGCGCGGGCGCTCGATCTCGCCGGTCAGGATGGCGCCGCCGGGGGCCGCCTCCGCCGCGGGCCGTTCGTCTTCCAGGCTGGTCAGGTCGTCGGAGTCGCCGGTGCTGCCGGGCGCCCAGCCGAACCGGCGGCGGGTTTCGACGCCCTGCGGGTCCTGCGGGCCGGCCTGGTAGAAGGCGCGCGCGACCGGAGCGCGCCAGTCGACGACGAGGGGCGGGGCGGACGGGCTCTCGGTGATGCGCATCCGGCCGATGTGGTAGCTCTGCCCGGCGTGCTCGCCCGCCTGCCCGGCGTCGTCGCCGAAGTCGAGGCGGCCGAAGAACAGCGGCGCCGGCGGCAGTTCGCGCAGTTCCTTGGCGTGGCTGCGCAGTTCGTAGCCGAGCACTTCGGCGTCGGCGCCGGACGCGGACACGTGCTCGCCGACGGCGACCTGCCGGTCGGCACCCGCGAGCATCGCGTCCAGGGCGGCACGGCAGGTCTCGTGGTAGCGGCGTTCGGCGGCAAGGGATGCCTCGGCGCGGGTGTGCGTGGTGCTCATCCGCCCAACATAACGCAACTCGGTTACATTTTTTACTCGGTTATGCAATGACTGCTCACCCTGGTTCAAGCCCCTTCGCGAGCTGCCGGAACGCCAGTTCAGCCGCCTGTCTGGCGTCCGGCGCCACCGCGTCCGCGCTCTCCCCGTCCGCGATCCGCCGTACGTTCTCCTCCGCGAGAATCCGCTGCACCGCCGCGATCTGCCCCGCCGCGAGCCGGGCCTGCACCGCGGACCCGGCCGGCGACTCGGGGGACCCTCCCGGCGCATCGGCGAGCGCGTCGGCGAGCGCCCGCTCCGAGCGCTCCTGCCAGCCGGCGAGCCGCGCGACCAGGGCCGGCGTCCCGTAGAGGAGCCGCTGGTACGCGATCACCGCCGGGTCGTCGCACAGCCCCGTCACCGGGTCGCGGCGCTCAAGCCCGGCCAGGAAGTGCCGGCGCAGCGCCGCCAGCGGCGACTCGCCCTCCCCGCGGGCCGCCACCACCCGGGCCGCCTCGTCCTGGTGATCGGCGAACCGGTGGAGTACCAGGTCCTCCTTGGACGGGAAGTAGCGGAAGAGCGTCGGTTTCGACACCTCCGCCGCAGCCGCGACCTCCGCCACGGACACCGTGTCGTACCCCCGCTGGAGAAAGAGCCGGATTGCGGTCTCGGAGAGGAGCTGCCGGGTGCGCTGCTTCTTGCGTTCGCGCAGGCCGGGCGCGGGGGTGCCGGGGTTGGTCATGGGGTCGAGGATAGGAGCGTGCGCCGCACCCGCCGGCCGGGGGCGCAGGCGCTACGCCGCCGCCCGTACCGGCTCGTCCGCCCGGCCGCCCCGCACCACCAGCGACATCATCGCCGCCAGCGCGCACAGCCCGCCCGACGCCAGCCACACCATGTCGTACGAGCCCGTCATGTCGCGGGCCACGCCGCCCAGCCAGGCGACCAGCGCGGCGCCGATCTGGTGGGAGGCGAGGACCCAGCCGAAGACGATCGCGCTGTCCTCGCCGAAGTGCTCGCGGCAGAGCGCGAGCGTGGGCGGGACGGTGGCGACCCAGTCGAGGCCGTAGAAGACGATGAAGAAGATCATCGGCGGGTGGATGGACGGGCCGAGCAGCAGCGGCAGGAACATCAGGCTCAGGCCGCGGAGGCCGTAGTAGACGGCGAGCAGCCGGCGGGCGTCGTAGCGGTCGGTGAGCCAGCCGCTGGCGACCGTGCCGATGATGTCGAAGATGCCGACGACCGCGAGGAGCGAGGCGGCAGCGGTCATGGCCATGCCGTGGTCGTGGGCGGAGGGCACGAAGTGGGTGCGGATGATGCCGTTGGTGGACGCCCCGCAGATCGCGAAGGCACCGCACAGGAGCCAGAACGTACCGCTGCGCGAGGCGTTGCGCAGGACGCTCAGCGCGCGGCCCGCGGCGCCGCGCTGGGGCGGGGGCTTGGGGACGAACTCGTCGGAGCCGTAGGGGGCGAGGCCGACGTCGGCGGGGTGGTCGCGCAGCAGGAGCCAGACGAAGGGGACGGCGGCGGCCGAGACCAGCGCGACGGTGACCGTCGCCGGCCGCCAGCCGTGGGTCTCCACGATCCAGGACAGCAGCGGGAGAAAGACGAGCTGGCCGGAGGCGGTGGCGGCGGTGAGGAGGCCGGTGACGAGGCCCTTGTGCTTGACGAACCAGCGGTTGGTGACGGTGGCGGAGAAGGCGAGGGCCATGGAGCCGGTGCCGAGACCGATGAGCAGGCCCCAGTAGAGGATGAGCTGCCAGCTCGCCGTCATCCAGTGGCTGAGGAGGGCGCCGGTGGCGATCATCAGGAGCGCCGCGGCCACCACCCGGCGTATGCCGAAGCGGTCCATGAGCGCGGCGGCGAAGGGGGCGGTAACGCCGTACAGCGTCAGGTTCACCGAGGCCGCGAGGCCGATGGTGCCGCGGGACCAGCCGAACTCGTCGTGGAGAGGACCGATCAGCAGCCCGGGGAGCGCGACGAAGGCGGCGGCGGCCACGACGGTCACGAAGGTCACCGCCGCGACGAACCAGGCGCGGTGCACGCGGCGCCCGGCGGGCCGCTTTATGGGGGCGGGCGCGGGCGCGGCGGTGCCGGGGGCGTCGGTTCCGGTCGCGGTGTCGGTTTCGGTGCCGGCGGAGGGTATGCGTGGCTGCGTCACCCGTAGAGGATCGCCCGGCGATCACACGCGCACGAGTGGCCTGAAGGCCAAGGTATGCAAGGATCGGGCCATGAGCATCGTACAGCCCTCCGCCGCGCTCCCGGACCCGGCCCCGGCGCCCGTCTTCCGGCACCCGGAGCGGCATCCCGTCGCGGTCTTCGTACGGCACGGGATGCTGCCCATCGAGCTGGGGATAGCGCACCGCCTCTTCGGCATGGCGCGCTCCGCGTCGAAAGAGCCGCTCTACGAGGTGGTGACCTGCGCGCTCGCGCCGGGCGAGGTGCGTACGGACACCGATGTGACCGTGACCGTGCGGCACGGTCCTGAGGCGCTGGCCCGGGCCCGTACGGTGATCTTCCCGGCGGCGCACGGGGCGGACGAGACGTACACGCACGGGCGGCTGCCGGACGAACTCGCCGTGGTGCTGGGGCGGGTGCCTCCCGGGGCGCGCGTCGCGTCGATCTGCACCGGCGCCTTCGTGCTGGCCGCCGCCGGGCTGCTGGACGGGCGGCCGGCGACCACCCACTGGGCCCATGGCGACCAGTTCCGGGCGCTCTTCCCGCAGGTGCGCTTCGACCCGGACGTACTGTACGTGGACGACGGCGACGTGCTGACGTCCGCGGGGGTGGCCTCCGGGGTCGACCTGTGCCTGCACATGATCCGGCGCGACCACGGCTCCGCCGTGGCCAACGACGTGGCGCGGCGCACGGTCGTACCGCCGCACCGGGACGGCGGGCAGGCGCAGTTCGTCCGGCGGCCGGTGCCGGAGCCGGCGGTGTCGACAACGGCGAAGGCGCGGGCGTGGGCGCTGGCGCGGCTGCACGAGCCGCTGGCGCTGCGGGACCTGGCGGCGTGCGAGTCGATGTCGGTACGGACGTTCACGCGGCGGTTCCGGGACGAGGTGGGGATGAGCCCGGGGCAGTGGCTGACGGTGCAGCGGGTGGAGCGGGCGCGGCAGTTGCTGGAGGACACGGACCTGCCGGTGGACCGGATCGCGGCGGACGCGGGGTTCGGGACGGCGGCGTCGCTGCGGCAGCACATGCAGACGGCGCTGGGGGTGTCACCCAGCGCGTACCGGCGCACCTTCCGCGCGGAGGGCGGCGGGGTGGCCGCCTGAGGCGGGGGGAGCGTCTGCGGCCGGAGGTTGCTCACGGCCCCCGACTGCCTGAGGCGGGCGTCTGCCTGGTCGGGCGGGAATGTCGGTGCGGCGGCCTACCCTTGGGCGGGTGTGCGGGGGCGTGGGGGTGAAGTCGAAGTGGGGATGTCTGTCAGCGGGTCGTCCGCCTTCGGGGTGTGGATGGCCAAGCCCCCGGCGCCCGCGGCCAGTTCCGGGCGCAGCTCCAGTTCCTCGTCGTAGTCCCCGCCCCGCTCCGTCCGGTACGGGAGCGGGGCCGCCGTCCACAGCCCGTGCAGCCGCTCGTGCAGCGCCGCCGCCACCGGCGGGTAGCCGTCCGGTGTGAGGCGGTCCGCGCCGTAGACGACGAAGGGCGGCAGCGGCGCCATGCCCGTGTAGAAGAACGTGCCGTGGTGCAGCGGCCACAGCACCTCGTCGATGTGTCCGTGGATACCGCGCGGGCCGAACCCCGCCTCGCGGGCGCCGGCCGAGGTGACCACCATGGCGCGCTTGCCCGCCAGGCCCCCGTCCCCGTACCGGCGCGTCCGGCCCTCCGGGTCCTTCACCTTGGACGCGAGCCCCTGGACGAGCACCCGGTCGAACCAGCCCTTGAGGATCGCCGGCGGCCCGAACCACCACAGCGGGAAGTGCACGACCAGCGCGTCCGCCCACGCCAGCTTCTCGTGCTCGGCGGCGATGTCGGGGCGCACGGTCCCGGCCCGCCAGGCGTCCTCCTGGGCGTCGCCGACGAGGAAGCGCCCGGCGGCGCCCTCGGCGGCGGGGCCGGGGTAGTCGTCCGCGTCGAGTACGGGCTTGAAGCCCATGGCGTACAGATCGCTCTGCCGGACCTCGTGGCCCGCGGCGCGCAGGGCGCGGATGCCGTCGTCGCGGAGTGCGGCGTTCAGGGAGCGGCGTTCGGGGTGGGCGAAGAGCCAGAGGACGTTCATGCGTCGAGCCTCGCGCCGCGCCGGGCCCCGGACGAGAGCCGTATCGCCAACATTCGCAAGGATCGCGCCACGACCGCCCGGGTCACCCTCTCCGCTACGGGAGAGGGTCGAGTGGCGGTGCGCCCGTGCAACCCCGAGCCCTGCACGGCGAACCGCCACCCGGCATCGGCGGATGGGGACTTGCGCCGGATGCACGACCCGCCTTCGCCAAGGGCGTCCGACCGGCCGGCGGCCCTCGGCGTCCCCTCACAACGAATCGCTGCCCACCAGGGTGATCAGGACCGTACGACTCGTCAACACCTGTTCGGTACCGGAGGTGTCACGTGCTGTTCGTGCCGGCGCGTGCGTGTTCGTGTGCGCCTGCGAGGAGCGCGCCCTCCGCGCCGTCCGCGCGCTCCCCCGGTGGCGGGGTGAGCGCGCAACCGCGGTCGATCTCGCACCAGATGACCTTGCCGAATCCTTCCGCCTGCCAGCCCCAGCGGTCGGCGATGGCGTCGACCAGCTCCAGCCCCCTGCCGTGCGTCTCGTACTCCTGCGCGCGCCGCTGCCGCGGCGGGGCGGCGCAGGTGTCGACGACCTCCACCCGGTACGGGCCGCAGTCCGCGGGCGAGGCGGGAAGGGCGAGGCGGAGCTCGGCGGGGCGGTCGGTGTGCACGACGGCGTTGGTGACGAGCTCCGAGACGAGCATCACCAGCGACTCGGCGTACGGCTCGTCGGCCGGCACCCCGGTCCACGCCAGTCGTGCCCGAGTCCACCGCCTGGCCCGGCCGACCTCGACGGGGTCGGGCCACACCTTGAGCTGAACCTGCAGGGTCTGCACCGCTCACACCATCCTCGGGATCACGTTGCGTGATCTCTCTGCCGTCCAGGATGATTGACGTAGCGTCACGACAACAAGCGCTTCGGGCATATCCCAGCGCGAAAGAGTGCGTGTGCGGCATACTGTGCGACGCTCGCACCCAACAGTCGAACGCCGGTCCGGCTTCGACCACTCATGCTGCTGTGACCTTGTACGAGTCCGGCAAGTCCGCACCGCCGCGGCCGCCGATCCGCGGGCCGCGGGTCCGGGTCGCCGCATGACAACTCGCACCCGATGAAGGGTAGTGGAGTCGGGGCCGACTTCGCTGCGTAACGGAAGAGTTCGCCCAAGCGTGTTGGAACTCTCCCTAGTTTCAGCACTCTCCGTAGTCGAATCCGGGTCCCGGGGAGCGGGGAGAGGGTTCGGGGCGGCCGGCCGCGGGCCGAGTCCCGCCACCAACCGCGCCGGCACGGGGCCGCGCCCCGTCCGGGAACAGTTCCCCGGCTACGCCGAAAGCGGCTCAGCCGTGCCGCTCGTCGCGTCGTCCACGTCCGCGTACACCGCGAACAACCGCCGTACGCCCAGCGCCGCGAACACCCGGTTCACGTGCGCCCCGCCGGCGACCGCGGTCCCCGCCACGCCCCCGGACGCGCCCACCCCGCCGTCCGCCGGCAGGATCAGGCGGAACTCGCCGCCGCAGGAACTCAGCAGCCGGCGTGCCGCGATGAGGACGCCGACGCCGCTGGAGTCGCAGAAGCGGACCGCGGAGAGGTCGAGGACGAGGCGGCGGCGGCCCTCGGCGACGGCGTCGTGCACGTGCTGCCGTACGCGGGGCGAGGTGACCAGGTCCAGCTCGCCGGAGACCCACAGGACGTACCAGTCGCCTCGGTTGTCGGTGGTCACCTGCAGCAAAGACACCCGGTCGCAGTCCTTCCGTCGCCTGTCAGCCTGTCGCGCCCGCTCGTCCGTCCGGTTCCGCCCGCTTGTGTCTGCCCTGTGGTTCGTGTCACCTGCTGTGCCCACGGCGCACAAGATGAAACACCGACCCTATGCGCAATCGCCCCACGCGTCCCCCGCATTCCGGTCAGCGGTGGATAACCGTTGGCAATTCGTTGCCTTCTGTTGCACCTCATGCGGTACAGATAGCGTTCCGAGGGCGTGCGCCCCCACCGCCCGGCGCTACATTCGTTGACACCGGTAACCAGGGGCGGGCGACGGATGGGGGGCGCATGGCGCACGGCACCGGACCGCACGGCACCGGACAGGGGCCCACCCCGCCCCGCTGGAACCGCAAGATGCAGCAGCGGCTCGCGCGTGGCGAAGCCGCCGCGCTGAGTGAGCTGTACGACCGCTTCGGACCCCTCGTCTACGGCCTCGCGCTGCGCGTGCTGGAGAACGAGGAGGAGGCGAACGGCGTGCTGTGCGAGGTGTTCTCCTACGTCTGGCAGCACCCGGACGCGTACGACCCGAAGCGCGGCCAACTGCGCTCCTTCCTGGCCGGGCTGGCGCACAAGCACGCCGTGCGGCGGCTGCGCTGGGCCGTGATCCAGGCAGGCGCGGCCGGTGAGATCGAGGACAGCGAGGAGCGCATCCGCGCCGTGTCCATCGCCGCCCGCGCCGACTACCTCGTCACGTCCATGCCCGAACCGCTGCGCGCCGCGCTGGAGCTGGCGTACTTCAAGCGCCGCGACTACCGCCAGACCGCCGCCGAACTCGGCGTCTCCGCCGACGAGGCCCGCCGCCGGCTGCGCCTGGGACTGCAACTGCTGGCCACCGCACACACCGAGGACGGGCGGCCCACGTGAGCGCCGGCCCTGACGACCACGGCCGGCTGAAGTCCCTCCTCGGCGCGTGGGCGCTGGCGGCCTGCGCACCCGAGGAGACCGCCGCCGTGGAGGCGCACTTGACCGACTGCGCGCCCTGCGCCGACGAAGCGCTACGGCTGCGCGATGCCGTACGCCTCCTGCACCCGCACGACAACCTCGACATGGACCCGTCCCTGCGCAGCCGGGTGCTGGACCTGTGCCTGACGCGGCGGATGCCGGGGATCCCGATGCCGGTCTGGACGGTGCCGTACGACGCCGAGGCGGCCCGGCTCGACGCGCTGCTGGCCGACATGGGCGAGGCGGACTGGGGCGCTCCGGTGCGGCTCGCGTGGTACGCCGACGACCGGCCGGCGGTGCGCGAGACGTCCGTGGCCGGCGTGATCGGCCATCTCCTGGCCGTCGACGGGCTGCTGGCCCTCGCGCTCGGCCTCCGCGACCCGCTCGCCAAGGACGCGCCCGCCGGCGGGGCGCAGCCGCGCACGGTCGCCTCCCCCGCCGAGCGCACCGAGGCGCTGTGGCGGGAGGCCGGCTCGTCGTACGCGGAACAGCAGTCGCTCGCACGGGAGTTCCGGCGCAGGCACGCCAGCACGATGCGCGGGGAGTGGCGGGACCAGACGTACAAGCTGATACGGACCGCGGGGTTCGCGGGCTCCGGCGTCGCCGACGTGCCCGTACCGTACGGCGGCGGGACGGGGCTGCCGCTGCGCGACGCCTTCGTGGACCGGGCCTTCGCGTGCTGGATGCACGCCTGGGACATCGCGGAGGCCGTGGACTACCCGTACGTACCGCCGACGCCGGAGCACATGCACCTCATGGTCGACCTCGCGGCGCGGCTGCTGCCGCAGACGCTGGCGGACCGGCGCCGCTCGGGGCGCGCGGCGCCGCCGCGCACGCTGGTGGCCGCGGGTGCGCCGGGGCGGACGCTGCACCTGGAGGTGGAGGGCAAGGGCGGCGGGAACTGGTATCTGCCGCTGGACTCGCCCGCCGCGATCGCGGGGCCGGAGCGGACGGTGGCCCATGTGGCGCTGGAGGACCTGGAGTTCTGCCGGCTGGCGGCGGGGCACGTGTCGCCCGAGGACGCGGCGGCCGGGCGTGACGGGGAGCTGGAGGCGGTGGACGAGTTCCTGTACGCGACGGCGGCACTGTCGCGGCTGTAGCGCGTGCCCAGCGCGCCGCTGCGCGAAGACCCGCCGCGCGAGGACCCGCTACGCGAAGACCACCGTGCGCGTGCCGTTCAGCAGCACCCGGTGCTCGCTGTGCCACTTCACCGCCCGCGCCAGCGCCTGGCACTCCACGTCCCGGCCGACCGCCACCAACTGCTCCGGCGTCACCTCGTGCCCGACCCGCTCGACCTCCTGCTCGATGATCGGGCCCTCGTCGAGATCCGCGGTCACGTAGTGCGCGGTGGCGCCGATCAGCTTGACCCCGCGCGCGTGCGCCTGGTGGTACGGCTTGGCGCCCTTGAAGCTCGGCAGGAAGGAGTGGTGGATGTTGATGATCCGCCCCTCCAACTGCTTGCACACGTCGTCGGAGATCACCTGCATGTAGCGCGCGAGCACCACCAGCTCGACGTCCTCGGCCCGGACCAGCTCCAGCAGCCGCTGCTCCGCCTGCGCCTTGGTGTCCTTGGTGACCGGCAGGTGGTGGAACGGGATGCCGTAGGAGCCGACCAGCTCCTCGAAGTCGGTGTGGTTGGAGACCACGGCCGCAATCTCCACCGGCAGCGCGCCGATGCGGGCGCGGAACAGCAGGTCGTTCAGGCAGTGCCCGAACTTGCTGACCATGAGCAGCACCCGCATCCGCGTGCCCTGCTCGTGGATCTGCCAGTCCATCCCCCACGACTCCGCCACCGCCGCGAAGCTGGCCCGCAGCTTCTCGACGTTCGCCTGCGCCTCGGCCGAGAAGTGCACCCGCATGAAGAACAGGCCGGTGGTGGGGTCGCCGTACTGCTGGCTGTCCTCGATGTTGCAGTCCGTCATGAAGAGGTAGCTGGAGACTGCATGCACGATGCCCTTTTTGTCCGGGCAGGACAGCGTCAGCACGTACTCGCTCATGGGCCTACGATCCCACACCCGTCAGGCGGCACCCGTCATGATCGCCAGCACTTCGAGGGAGCGCGGCGGGGCGTCGGGGTCCTCACCGTCGTTCTCCGCGAGCCGCACGTGCGCCTCACGCGCCGCGCGCACGGCCTCGGGCCAGGCGTGGTTCTCCATGTACGCGGAGACCGGCGAGTCGGCGCCGACCTGGTGCATGATGCGCAGCACCCGCAGCACGGCGACGTCCACGAGCGCGGCCTCGCGGGAGTCGCGGAAGATCGTGCCGACGTACTTCTCCGCCGACCAGTTGTCCAGCCAGGTGTCCTCGACGAGGCGGTAGACGGCGTCGGTGACGTCCCCGTACCCCGCTGTCCCCGCCGCCCAGTACTCCCGCTGGAAACCGGGGTCGGAGAGCATGTGCAGCGCGGAGCGCACATTGGCGCGCCAGCGCCACCACGGCATGTCGTTGATGGGCATGGGGACCATGGTGGAGTAACGGCGGGCGCGGCGGGAAGCCCTTTCACCGACCGTACCGGCGCCGTCCCCGACCGTGCCGCTCACGGGGCTCACAGATCCGTCGCCGCCCGTCGCGTGAGGCCGTACTCGTCGGCGATCGGGTTCCAGAGCCCGGCGGCCTCCTCCTTGGCGGTGGTGGCCTCGCCGCTGGACGCGTTGCCCGCCGACAGGTGGTTCCCGCCGCCGCCGCACTTCCTGCCGCGCTTGGCGGTGTCGGCCCAGTCCGCGTAGTGGTCGTCGGCGGAGGCGCTGGCGTTCCAGGCGTCGGTGAGCGAGCGGGTCAGCTCCTGGTGGGACGGGAGTTCGTCGACGGTCAGGTCCGAGAGCCGGGTGACGAGGTCGCGGCGCTGGCCGGCCGCGTCGCGCAGGTCCCTGGCGGCCTTGTCGAGCGCCTTGCACTGGCGGATGTTCTCGACCGAGCTGATGACCGCGTCGCGGCTGTCGTTGCTCTCGGCGAGCAGCGCGTCCAGCTCCTTGGCCTGCTTCTCCGCGGGGTCGTCCTCGACCGGCTCCGCGCTGCCGCCGTCGCCGTCGTCCTTGCCGCCCGGGTCCTGGTCGGCGCTGGCGCTCGGAGTGGCGCCGCTGGCGGTGTCGCCGCCGCCGTCGCCGCTGCTGAGCAGCCAGCCGGCGGTGATGCCGACGGCGGCGCAGGCGGCGGTGCCGATGGCGATGGCGGCCCAGCGGGGGATGCCGCCGCGGCGGTCGTCGTCCTCGTCGTAGTAGGGGCCGGCAGGACCGCCGGGGCCGTTGCCGTACGGGCCGGGGGGCGGGCCGCCGGGGTGGGCGCCGGGGGCGTCGGGTCCGGGGTAGCCGTAGCCGGGGCGGTGGGCGGGGCCGGGGGCGCCGTGGCCCTGGGCGGGGTACGGGCCGGCGGGCGGGGCGCCGGGGCCGGTGGGGCCGCCGGGACCGGCCGGGCCTGCTGCGGAGACGGGCGGGAGCCTTTGCGTGGCGCCGGGGTCGCCCGCGGACGGGCCGCCGGGGCCGCCCGGGGCCGCGTCGCGGAACAGGCCCTCGAACTGCGTGTGCACCGGCGCCGCGTGCCGGGCCGAGCGTGGGGAGTCGTCCTCGAAGGGCGGCTGCATCGACGGCTGTGCCGACGGCTGTGCGGCCGGCTGGGCCGGGGGCTGGGCGGGCGGGGCGCCGGGGTGCGGGGGCGGCTGCCCGCCGGCGGCCTGCGCGGCGTGGGCGCCGGCGAACGGCGGGATGAGCTGGGTGGCGTCGGCGTCGGCACCGTCCCCGGGTCTCTGCTGCGGGGCGGCGGCGACCGGGGGTATGAGCTGGGTCGCGGCCCCGTCGTCCGCCAGGCCCGGCGGCGGGCCGGCGGGCGGCTGGTGCGGGGGGCCGCCGTACGGCGGCTGGGCGGCGGCGCCGGGCACCGGGCCCGTACCGGCGGGGCCCGCGGCAAGATCAGCGGCAGGGTCAGCGGCTCCCGGCGCTCCCGGCGTGGCCGCCAGCGGCCAGGGCTGCTGATCCGCCGGAGGAGCCGGGGGCGCGGCCGGCGGGGCGCCCGCCGGACGCGGGCGCTCCGGCCGGTTGCCGAGGTGACGTATCTGCTGCGTCGACTCGTCCTCGGTCTCCGCGGCTGCCGCGGCCGGCGACGGGGACAGATCCTGTGCAGCCCACCACGGCTCGCCGCCCGGGGGCGGCCCGGCGCCGTCCGACGCGGGGGGCACCGCTCCCGCGCGCTCCTCGCGCCGGGGCTCGCTGCCGTGTCCGTTGTGGGTCACCGGGACTCCAAGCTGGGTATGGACTCTGACCGTCCGGACACTACCTGCTCGGTGCCACGGTGAGCCAAGAGCCCAGCGCATGGCACCGGGCGGTGAACTCCCGCACCGCCGGATCGGCTTCGTACGGCTCCAGGCTCTGTGCCAGCCGCGCCAGTTCGGCCGCCGCCCGGCCCGAGGCGAGCCCGTCGAGCAGCCGCAGCGCCCGCGCCCCCGTACGGCACGCCTGCGCCGGCTCGCGCCGCCCGCTCTGCGCCCTCCCCAGCGCCGCGAGCGCCAGGCAGCGCAGCCGCACCGACGACTCCGGCAGCCCGCCGAGCGCCTCCTCCGCACGCCGCTGCGCGGCCTCGTACCGGCCCAGCTCCAGCAGGCTGCATGCCAACTCGTAGGCGAGCGCGGCGCGGCCGAAGCGGGCCAGCCACGCCGGTTCGCGCCCGCGCGCGGGGTCGCGCGGGTCACGCCCGAGATCCCGTACGCCGCCGGCCGCGCCCGCCGCGCCGCCCTCGCGCGGTCCGCCCGACTCCGCCTGCTCCATCGCCGCCCGCGCCCGCGCCGCCGCCTCCCGGAACGCCCCCTCGTCGCCGAGCCCCGCCGCCCCGCGCGCCTCCGCGGCGCTGAACAGCGCCTCGGCGCGCGGCGGCACGCGGTCGCGGGTGCCCTCGCGGGCGGTACGGGCCAACTGGACGACCTCGCGGTGGTTGCCCAGCGCGGCGGCCAGCCGGCTCATGCCGGCGGCCAGGACGTACCCGCCGAAGGCGCGGTCGCCGGCCGCGTCGGCGAGGCGCAGGGCCTGGACGTAGTAGCGCTGGGAGACGCCCGGCAGGCCGGTGTCGGCGGCCATGCCGCCGGCCAGCTCGGTCATCCGGGCGGCGGCGGCGAGGAGTTCGCGGCCGACCGTGTCGTCGTAGCGCCCGCCGAGCAGGCCGGAGACGACGGAGTTGAGGTAGTGCACGGTCACCGGCCGGTAGTGGCCGCTGCCGTAGCGGCGGTCGAGGGCGGCGAGCGTGGCGGTGGTGTCCCGTACGGCCGTCACGTCGGTACGGGTGACGGGGCGGCCCGAGGTGCGGGCCAGCGGCGGCCCCGGCGCGCTGATCAGCCAGTCGCGGCTGGGCTCGACGAGCGCGGAGGCCACGGGGGTCGCGCGGGTCAGCACCTCGCGCCGGCCCACGTCGGCGCGCCACAGCTCGCAGACCTGCTCCACGGCGGCGGTGGCGGTCGGGGCGTAGACGAGACCCAGCGCGGTGCCGGAGTGCCGGGAGTCGGCCATGCCGACCTCGTCCAGGGTGACCGCGCGGCCGAGCTTGCGGCCCAGCGCCTCGGCGATCATCGCGGGCGCCTGGCCGCGGGGGCGCTGGCCGCGCAGCCAGCGGGCCACGGAGGTCTTGTCGTAGCGCAGGTCGAGGCCGTGTTCACGGCCGCACATGTTGACGCGGCGGGCCAGCCCCGCGTTGGAGCAGCCGGCCTCTTCGATCACCACCTGAAGTCGTACGTTGGGCGTGCGTGCCTCGATTGGCCTGGCGGCCATGGGTAGTCCTCCCTCAGGGGGCCGTGCTCGGCCGGTTCCTGCCGGAACCGCCAGGAGATCATTTCCCGTGAAATAACCGGAAAACGCCATGACCCCTCCCGCGCATCCGTGCGCCCCGCTGCCGGAACGTTGCTGCGGCCGAACCCTCGGAGGGCCCGTAACCCCTGCTCACGCCGGGAGTTGAGTCGTTCGTGAACGAGATACTGGGAGTGCCGGCGACGCACGAGGAACTACTGTCCGCAGCGCTGCAGTACGCGGCGGACCGGCACTGGGACGTCGTGCCGGGCACCTGGCTGGAGACCGACGACGAGAGCGGAGCACAGCGGTGCTCCTGCGGTGATGTGCGGTGCCATGCGCCGGGCGCGCACCCCGCGCGGCGGGACTGGAAGGCAGCCGCAACGGCCAGCGCCACCACCCTGCGCCGCATGTGGCAGCAGCATCCGCGGGCGGCCGTACTGCTGCCCACCGGGCGGGCGTTCGACGTCGTGGACGTCGCGGAGGACGCCGGCTGCCTGGCGCTGGCCCGGCTGGAGCGGGACCGCACGGACCTGGGGCCGGTGGCGGCGACGCCGGACCGGCGGATCTGCTTCTTCGTCCTGCCAGGCGCCACGGCGAAGGTGATCGACCGGCTGCACGCGCTGGGCTACGCCTCATCGGCGCCCCTGGACCTGGCGGTACGGGGCGAGGGCGACTGGACGGCGGCACCGCCGACGCGGGTCGGGGCGAGCGGGCGGGTGCAGTGGGTGCGGCGGCCGACGGTGGCGAACGCGTGGCTGCCGGACGTGGACGACCTGATCACCACCCTGGCGTACGCCTGCGGGCGGGAACGCATCGCCGCCCGGCGGGCATAGGGCGGGGCGCGGTTCCGGAGGGAGCCGGAAGGGCGACGTAAGCGCTGCGGCAGGGAGTGCGGTCGCGGAGCCCGACGCGCCCCTGCCCGACGGCACCCGGCCGCGCCGCAAGGGCGGCGGGGCGGCGGGGCGCATCCGCATCCCGGCCCCCCGCAGCCCGGCCCCCCGCAGCCGCCGCACCCACCGCAGACGCCCGGCTCACCGTGCCCGCCGCCGGCCCACCGTGTCACGCACGCCCCGGCCGGCCCCGGCCCGCGGCAGGCGCCCCGCGCCAGCACCATCGCCCCGCCGGCGCACCCACCGGCCTGGCTGCGGCCGGCCCCTAGCCCGCTGCCCCGGCGGAGCCGGATACGCGCCAGCCCGGGAGGAGTTCGTCCAGCAGCGCCTCCGTGCGCGGCGGCAGGCCGCGGGCGCCGTGGAGGGCCGCCGCGCGGTCGAGGAGGTCCGAGGCGGTGGCCTCCAGGCGGGCGGTCTCGCCGGTGGCGTGGACCGCGCGCAGCAGTTCGTTCCACAGCCGCTCGTCCGCCGGCGCGACGACCAGCGCCGCCTGCACCGCGGCGACCGCGCCGTCCGCCTGCCCCGACTCGCGGCGCAGCGCGGACAGCGTCAGGCCCGCGTCGGCGACGAGCAGCGGCAGTTGGGCCTCCACGATCTCGTTGGACAGCCACCCGTACCGCCCCTGCGGCCGGTCCGCGAGCAGCGGGCCCGCGGCCAGCGCCAGCGCGTCGTTCAGCAGCCGCTCGCGCGTCTGCGGGCTCGCCTGCCGGTCCGGGTCGGTCGCTTCGAGGTGCAGCGTGCGCAGCACGTCCCAGTCGGAGACGACGGACCTTGACAGCGCCAGCCGCCCGTCCGCGTCCGGCGCGAGCCGCGCGGCGCCCGAGGGATCCCGGCCCAGCCAGGTGACCAGCCGCTCGACGAAGGCGTCGCGCACGTCGTCCGTCACGCCCCGCGGCCACAGCGCGGCGGCGAGCACCTGCGGGTGCACGCCCTCGCGGTGGAACAGCAGCAGCGCCAGCGCCTCCCGCAGCAGCGGGCTGCGCTCGCCGTCGGGCTCGGCCAGGCCCGTGATCTCGTACGAGCCGAGCAGCCGCGCGTACACGGCGGGCCGGCCCTGCTCGGACAGGTCCACGGTGAAGCCGACGTCGCCGGCGGCGCGGGTGACGGAGATGCCGCGGCCGTCCGTGCCGCTGGTCGCCGGGCCCTCGAAGCCCACCTGGGAGAAGAGTTCCACCAGCGCGTCGTGCTGCTCCTGCGGCAGCCGCTGCGCCTCCAGCTCCAGGCCGAGCAGCGGGGCGCGCAGCCGCCCGTCGCGGGTGATCTCGAACTCCCAGGAGGCGCCGGCCAGTTGCTCCTGGCCCGTACCGACGAGGTAGCCGATGCCCAGCCGCGAGGAGCCGCCGGCGAGGTGCGCGAGCCGGTCGGCCTCGGCCGCGGTCGGCTCGGTGGCGACGATGACGAGGTGCGGCGCCCAGTGCGTACGGCCCGTCTGCCCGGCGCGGCCGGTGAGCACGCTGTCGTGTCCCGCGTTGCCGAGGGCGTTGGCGCGCTGGTCGGTCTCGGCCTCCATGACCTCCAGGAGCGCGGGAATGTCCTCCAGGTAGCGCACGCGCGTGGGCGCCAGCTCCGTCAGCCGCGCGCCGAAGCCGACGACGGTCACCGACATCCGGTCCGACCAGCCGTTGGTGGCCAGCTCCGCGGCGATCGACGAGAGCACCGCGAGCCGGTCCGCGGGGGCGCCCTTGACGGCGGCGATGCCGGGGACGGCCTCCAGGTTGAGCAGCAGCCGGGCCTCCTCGCGGGTGCCGAGGCTGGCCAGTCCGGGGTACGGGGCGGCGGCGGCCTCGTCGGGCTGCGGGTAGCTCTCGACGTCGGCGCGGTCGATGCGCCAGAACGTCTGGTCCTGTCCGGTACGCCACGGGGCGGGCGGTTCGCCGGCCACGCCGGCCAGTTGCAGGTACAGGTCGCTCTCGGTCAGCCAGGCGGCGTAGATCGTGGGCAGCGGGCGGGCGGCCTCGGTCAGCGCGGCGGACAGGCCGCGCAGCGCCCGGTCGAGGAAGCCCACGCCGCCGGGGTCGGCGCCCACCAGGAGCGCGTCGCGGGCCAGCGCGGCGCGGCCTTCCGGCTCCGCGCCCGTACGGCCGGCGCCGCCGGTGTGGAACGCCGCCTGCCACAGCGCCTGCCGGCGCCGCCGGCTGAGCGCGCCGAGCACCCCGGCGGCGAGCAGCGGCGCGCCGATGAGCACCCCCGGCAGACCGATGCCGCCGCCGTCGCCGTGCACCTCGGGGGCTGCCTGGTCACCGCCGCCGCCCTGGCGGTCGCCGCCGTCGCTCTCGCGGGTCGGGATCTGCTGGACCGACTGCTCGCCGCCGCGGTCGCCGGAGTCCCGGTCGACGGCGGGGGTGTCGGGCACGAGGCGGTCGCCGCGGCCGGAGGTGGCCTGGTCGCCGCCGCCCCCCGTGCCGCGCTCGTCGAGGGTGGGGCTGGACTTGTCGTAGTCGTCGATCTGCCGGGCCTCGGACTTCGACACCTCGTCGCGGTCCTCGGGCATCTCGACCAGGTCGCCGCCGTGCGCGTCGGCGGGCATCTCCATGATCCAGCCGGGCCGGATGAGGCTGGCCTGGCTGAGCTTGGAACCGTCGGGCTGTACGCGGTCCTTGTTGAGCTTGTAGATCTCGCCGTAGCGGCGGCCGTCGCCCAGGTGCCGCTCGGCTATCTCCCACAGCGAGTCGTGGTGGCGGCCCTCGGGCGGCTGGATGCGGTAGAACTTCGTGTCCCGCTGGGCCTGTTCGCGGGTGTCCTTGCTGACCTCGCCGCCGGCGCCCTGGCCCTCGGGGGCCTCGACGTCCACGGCGGGGCGGGCGGTGTCGACCTGCTCGCCCGGGGTCTGCTGGGCGGCGGCGACCGGCGGCTGGCTGGGCTGGTTGAGCTGGCCGAGGTCGGACAGGCCCGGCGCGAGGCTGGCGGCGCTGGCGGTGAGCAGCAGCACGGCGGCGACGAGCTGGCGGGCGAGCGCCTGGCTGGCGCCGGAGCCCGGCACCCGCCCCGGCATGCCGATCCCGGAGGCGGCGGCCTTGGCCTCGACGAGCACGCAGGCGGCGAACTGCGCCCAGGCGAGCCAGACGACGACCGCGAAGATCTTGACGAAGACGTCGGCGGTGATGTCCTCGTTGAGCATGTCGAGGGAGGGCGTGGAGTCGGGCAGCGGCCAGCCGACGAAGTAGGCGAGCGCGCCCGGCACGCCCACGATGAGCACCACGAGCGCGAGGAAGGCGAAGAACGCCCTGACGACATCGCCGAAGGTCCTGCGCCGGATGCGCACCGGTACCGGAGTCCTGTTCGCGCTGCTGCGTGCCATCGCTGGTCCTGAGCCCTCCCGGTCGGCGCGGCGCGGACCGCGTCCCCCACAGTGCGCGCGTATCGCGCGCAGGCCGCTGGGCGGCGTCCCCGTACTTGCCCACCTGACGTTACCTAAGGCGGTTTTGGGGGTCGAGCCCAGGCGGGTGACTGCATCGTCACGACCTCGTCACCGCTGCCGTGCAGCGTACGCCTGTGCCGTACGGGCCGGGCGGGGCGCGGCGAGGCCGCCGGGCCCGCCCCGCGCGCGGCGGTGCGGCCCGGCGGCCTCGCGTACGGGCAGCGCCCGCGCTCGGCCGGCTGTATCGGTCAGCAGTAACCGTCAGCAGAACGGGATGTGGTCCACGTTCTTGACCCAGCGGGCGGCGATGTAGCCGTTGTGGGACTTGATCTTGTACCAGAGGCTGTTGCCCCACACGTCCTGGCCGACGACCTTGCAGTCGATCCAGACGATCTCGCCGCGCGGGATGAAGCCCATCTTGTGGGAGTGGGTGGTGGGTTGGGAGCGGATCAGGACACCGGGCTTGGCGATCACCACGCCGCGCTGCTCGTGGCTCCAGTCGTCCCAGGTCTTCGTCGCGGGCGCGTGGTCCGGCGCGGTGGCCGCCACGGGGGCCGCGCCCAGCAGCCCCAGCGCCATGGCTCCCGCGGCGAGCGCGCCGGCGGTCTTCGTTCTCTTCAGCACAGATGCCCCTTGACAGTCGAGCGGAGTGAGGCGGTCGCCTCGGTCCGGTTTGTATGACTATCTGACCGATGTCCGGGGCAAGGCTCGTCGAAGAGGGGCTATTTCCCCCGATTGGCAGCGCAGCCTCCCGCGTACGGCCCTACGCCCCCCTGAGAAACCGCCCGGGGGCCGCCGGCGACCCGCCCCTACGCGGTCCGGGACGGGTCCGGGGCAGGCCGGACGGGCGCGGGCCTACGGCTCGCCGACCTCCGTGCGGGGCTCGGCGTGGGCGTTGCCCGTGGCCTCAAGGGGGCCGCTGAGGGCCAGGCCCGTCAGCAGCGGCCGGTAGCTGAGGACGATCTCGACCTCGACGAACTCGGCCGTGGCGTCCGTGCACGTCGCGGACTCGACCTCGCCGTTGTGGACCGTCACATGGGACATGAACTCCTGGACCCGGGCGTCGCAGTTCTCGTGCCGGATCGGGGCCTCCAGCTCGGTCTGGCCCTCGTACAGCGCGTCCTTGTCGGTGTCCTGCGCCGCGTACCGCGCCGCCTGCTCCGCGATGTCCGCGGCCCGCTCGCGCTGCGAGATCGCCAGGCCGCCGTCGACCACGAACGCGGCCAGCGCCATGAACAGGAACGCGAAGATGATGACCGCGCCCGCGCCGGAGCCCCGGTCGTCGAGCCGGTCCGCCCGCCGGGCCAGGCCGGCGCGCAGCCGGCCGGCCAGGGCGCGTACGCCCGTCATGCCGCCCTCCGGTACGGGTCGAGCGGCGCGGACGACGAGCCCGTCATCCGCGGGTCGATGTCCAGGCCCAGCATCCCCAGGCCCTTCACCTTGCAGCTCACCTCCACGGTGATGACGTTGCTGGCCTCGCCCGGCTCCGGCGGCGAGAAGTCCCCCGACAGGTCCACGTCCACCGGGCCCGTGCACACGTCGCCCTCCAACTGCGCCTCCGCCGCCCGCTGCGCGGCCGACTGCGCCTCGCCCACGGTGCGCTGCAGGGACGCGGCCCGCACCGCGTCGCGTGCCGCGCCGTCGACACCCCCGCGGCCGTCGACCAACTGGCCGAAGGCCACCAGGACGAGGATGAACAGGAACATCACCGGGGCGAGGATCACCACCTCGATGGTCGTCACCCCCCGGTCGGAGTACAGGTCCCGGCGCTCCCCCGGCTCCCCGGTCCCGTTCTCCCCCCGGTCGCCGTGCGCCTTGCTCACCGCGCTCCCAGCGCTCCCAGCCATGTGTCCCCCGTCCCCCGTCAACCCAGATCCGGTACGAACCGCTCGATCGGACCCTCCGACTCCGCCCGCGCCGTGAGGTCGATGAACGGGAAGACGTTGACCACGCCGCCCTCCACCGACACCCCGACCCGGTCGCCGTCGGACTGGTAGGCGTCGATGTCCGGGCTCGTGAGCAGCTTCGGGCCGACGGTGTCCAGCCGCTCCTGCGCCTCCGCCCGCGCCAGGCCCTGCCACGCGCCCGGGTTCGACTCCGCGGTCCTGCGTGCCTCGCGCGCCCCCGCCTGCGCGGTGGCCTGCGCGACGTGGTCGGCGAAGAAGTACAGCCCGAACTGCACGGTGGCGAAGATCATGAAGTACAGCACCGGGGTGAGCAGCACGAACTCGATCGCGGTCATGCCGCGGTCACCTCCGCCCCTGCCGTGCCCCCCGCCACCCGGGCCCGTGTCACCGCCGCCGCCGTCGCCGCGGCAGGCGTCGAGCCTGCGCCGCAGCCACGGCGGTGCCTGCGGCCGCGCTGTCATCGCCATGGTCGTCAACCCACCCCGTCGGCCGATGGCTCAGCAGCCGTCCGCGCCGGCGTTCTGGATGCAGTCCTCCACATCGGACGCGCCATCGCTCAGTGCGCGGTTGATGATGACGGCGACCGCGCTGACGATCGCCACCACGATGGCGGAGATGATCACCCATTCCACGGCGGAGGCGCCGCGGTCCAGTTCGCCTGAGCGGGCGCGCTCCACGCGACCGCGCAGGAAGGTGACCAGGAAGTCGATGGCCGGATGGCCGGTGCTGGTGAAGCGGTTCTTCATGACGTTCTTACGTCCTCTCTGCGTAGTGGGGGATGACTCAGACCTGCAACACGCGGATCGCCGCGGGATAGACCAGGAAGACCAGGAACCCGGCGCACAGCAGCAACTGTGCGACGAGCATGGACTGCGACTTCTCGCCTGCCGCCCCCTCTATTTCGGCAAGCTCGCGGTGCCTCATGGTCTCCGCCCTGGACGCCAGCGACTCGCGCACCTTCGCGCCGTCGTCGGAGACCAGCGCCAGCGACGCCGAGAGGTCCTTCAGCTCTTCGATCCCCAGCTCGTCGCCGAGATTGCCGAGCGCCTGCCACTGGCTGGTGCCGGTGATACGGGCGTCGGCAAGTGCGTTGCGCACCCTGCGCAGGGCCCAGCCGTCGCTGATGTCGGCCGCGGCCATCAGGGCCTCGGGCAGGCCGCGCCCGCCCGCCAGGTTCATGGCCACCAGGTCCAGGTACGCGCCCACGACGCGGCGCAGGTCCTTGCGCTTGTCGGCGGCGTCCCTGCGTACCTCCAGGTCGGGCAGGAGGAAGAAGAGCAGGGCGGCGACCAGCGCCAGCCAGACCGGGATGACCGGGTTCAGGCCGAAGCCGGCCACCGAGATCAGCGCGTACACGCCGGGGCCGAAGATCAGCCCCACCGCGGACAGCAGCACCTTCGTCGCCAGGAAGCTCTCCCAGGAGCGGTCCAGCACCGCCAGGTCGGAGCGGAGCGAGCGCTGCTCCCAGCCCTGCCGCAGATAGAACTCCGCGGCCCGCTCCCCCACCTGCGCGCGCAGGCCCCCGAAACGGCCCTCCTCCTGCTGCTGCGGCGAGGACGTGGTCGTCCGGCCGGAGCCGCGGGCGCGCAGCGCGTCGACCCGCGCGACCGTGGCGACCGCGCCGCGGCGGCCGGGCGCGATGGCCCGTACGAGCAGGTAGATGCCCAGGCCCAGCACCGCGCCGATGACGACGGAGTACGTCAGTGTGTCCGCACCCTGAAACTCCATCAGGAGACCTCCTCACGCGGCCGGACGAAGGCGACCTGCTGCGGCTGCTGCTTCGCGCCCGCCAGGAAACGCTCCGGCGTCTCGATCGTCGACAGCTTGCGCAGCCACCAGAAGCCGGCCGCGAACAGGCCGCAGACGCAGGCCAGGACCGCCTGCCCGACCGGTGAGCCGTACGGCTCGACGAAGCCGCGGTTGAAGACGGACAGGCCGAGCACGAACGCCACCGAGACGCTGACGACGATCTGCACGCTGCGCCGCGTCGAGGCGCGCTGCGCCATCACGCGCTGGCGCATGTCGACCTCCTCGCGCGCCGACTTCGCCAGCGCGCCCAGCACCTCGCGCAGACCGGGGCCGCGCAGCCGGGCGTTGAGGATCAGGGCCGCGATGATCAGGTCGGCGGAGGCGTCGTCGAGGTCGTCGGCGAGGTGCTGCAGGGCGTCCGGCAGCGGCGTACGGGAACGCAGCCGGTCGACCATCGCGTCCAGGTGGGGCCGCAGCGCGGGCGCCGAGGCCCGGGCGGACGCCGGAATGGCCTGCTCCAGGCCGACCGCGCCGGCGATCGTGTCGCGCAGCGACTCCGTCCACTGGGCCAGCGCCTCGACCCGCTTCATCGCGATCCGCTCGGCGGACGCGCCGCCGAAGAGCTTGTCCCAGAACGCCACCAGCACGCCCGTGGCCAGGCCCGCGACCGGCCAGCGGGTCAGCAGCAGCACCAGCAGCCCGGCGACCGCCGCGAGCGTCGCCCGCTGGCTGGCGAACCGCACCAGCTCCCCGGCCCGTTCGCCCTGCTGATCCTTCTCGTGCTGCGGCTTCGCCGGCAGCCCGCGGAGCGCGACGACGAGCAGCGCGACTCCGCCGCCGAGCACCGCGCCGGCGAGCAGCCCGTAGGCCATCGTCACGGAGAAGACCGAGCCGTTCATGTGCCGTTACCTCCAATCTCCGCTGGGCTGGTAGCCGAAGGGCATCAGCTCGTCGATGCAGTTGATCGGCGCGTGCGGGTGCAGCAGGCCGTCCGGGCCCTCCTTGAAGACCTCGGACGACATCACGCGGCCGTCCACGCCGTTGACCTCGCGCACCGAGGTGACCATGCGCTGGAGGCCGCCGCCCTGGTGGTAGAGGTTGCGCCGCTCGATGAAGACGACGAAGTCGATGGCGCCGGCGACCAGCATCTGGCTGGCCTCCACCGGCAGCCGCTCGCTGGCCTGGAGGGCGTACGTCGAGATGCGGTTGAACACCTCGGAGGAGCTGTTGGCGTGGATCGTGGACAGCGAGCCGTCGTTGCCCTGCGACATCGCGTTCAGCATGGTGACGATCTCGTCGCCGAGCACCTCGCCGACGATGACGCGGGACGGGTTCATACGCAGCGACCGGCGCACCAGCTCGGCCATCGTGATGGCGCCGTGGCCCTCGGAGTTGGGCAGCCGCTCCTCGAACGCGACCACGTTGGGGTGCAGGTCGGGGAACTGGTCGAGCCCCAGCTCCAGCGCGCGCTCCACGGTGATCAGGCGCTCGGGGGCGGGGATCTCGTTGGCCAGCGCGCGCAGCAGCGTCGTCTTCCCGGCGTTGGTGGCACCGGCGATCATGACGTTCTTACGGGCCCGTACCGCGCAGGTCAGGAAGGAGCCCAGCTCCGGGGTGATCGTGGCGTTGCCGATCAGGTCGGGCAGGAACACCTTGCCGAGGCGGGCGCGGCGGATGGACAGCGCCGGGCGGCGGGTGACGTCCATGACCGCCGAGAGCCGGGAGCCGTCGGGCAGGCGCAGGTCGAGCTGCGGGTTGGCGGAGTCGAAGGGGCGGGAGGACAGGCCGGAGTAGGCGCCGAGTATCTGGATCAGCTCGACGAGTTCCTCGTCGCTCTCGGCTACCGGGTCGACCTTCTCCTCGCGGCCGTCGGCGTAGCCGACGAAGACCTGGTCGTAGCCGTTGATGTCGATGTTCTCGACTTCGGAGTTGTCCAGCAGCGGCTGCAGCCGGCCGACGCCGAAGAGGGCGGCGTGCACGGCCGCGGCGTACGCCTCCTCGGTCTCGGCGTCCAGCGGCGTACGGCCGTAGTTGATCTCGGAGCGGGCGTAGTCCTCCAGGATCTGCGCGATGACGGCGCGGGCGAAGTGCCGCTCGTCCTCGGCGGACATGGGGGTGACGGCCGCGAGCTGGTCCTCGTGGCGCTGACGGGCTATGCGGTCGCCGGCTTCCTGGCGGAAGCGTTTGACGAGGCCGTGGTCTACTGCGGGTCCGCTGCTCATCGGGCGGCTCCATGGCGGGGGCCGGGGCCCTGCGTGGTGCCGGGGCCGGGGGTGGCGCCGGGGGCGCCGTAGGCCGGGTGCTGGCCGGGGGCGCCGGGCTGACCGGGCTGGGCCGGGACGGCGGGGGCGCCGGGCTGGCCGGGGGCCGGGGGCTGCTGGCCGTAGGGTTGTTGAGCCGGCTGACCGGGCTGGCCCGGTTGCTGGGGTACGGCGCCCGCGCCCTGGCCCGCGGCGCCGCCGTACGGTGCCTGCGGCACCCCGCCGTCGTACGGCGGCTGCGGCGGGCCCGCGGACGCCGGGCCGGCCAGCAGCGAGTTGCCGAAGCTCTGGTGCAGATCGCCGGCGACCTTGCGGATGGACCGTACGAGCATCGACTTCTCCGCGCGCCCGCGCCGCCGCCCGGCCAACTGCTCGGCGCCCGCGGCGTCGTCCGCGATGGCCCCGAGCACCCGGGCGCCCGACTGCGACGCCGTGAGCATGTCGTTGACCTGCCCGGCGACCTTCGCGGCGCCCGACGGGTCGGTGATCAGCAGCACGCCGATCAGCGGCGTGCCCAGCGCCGCGGCGCCGCGCTGCGTGCCGTGCAGCCGCGCGGACAGGGACGACGCCCGGTCCCGTACCCGCGCGATCTGCTCGGGCAGCGCGCGGGCCACCAGCAGCACCAGCGCGGCGTGCGAGAACAGCTCGATGGTGCCGGAGTCCGCGCCTACGCGACCGCAGTCCGCGATCACGTCCGCGCCGCCGTGCGGCGACTCGGCGAGTGCACCGAACGCCCGGCCCAGCGTGGGCCAGAGGCGGGTGAGGCCGGCGGACTGGTCGGAGTTGCCGAGGCCGACGATGACGTCGAGCCCGCCGGACATCGGCTGGGCGTGGTCCCACAACTGCTCCGCGGCGATCCCCCGGCGGGCGGTGGCGGCCAGCGACAGCATGCCGGTGTTCGGGTCGAGTGAGTTGCCGTTCTGCCCGACCGAGCGGTAGACGAGGTCGCCGCCGGCCGGGTCGGCCTCGGCGAGCAGCGCACGCCGGGGCCAGACGGCGGCCAGCGCGACGGCGGTCGTCGTCACGCCGGGCGCGCCCTTGTCTGCCGCGACTGCGATCAGCGCCATGGTGAGTTCCCTCGCTCCCGTGAAGACCTGTGCCGACGTTCAGCTGTCGCTGGATACGAGAGTCAGGCCGACTTCCTTCTCGGACGCCGCCGCCACGAGGGAGCCGGCCTGAGTCTTGTCGACGAGGAGGTTGACGGTGACGGATCCGCTGGTGACCGTGCCCTCGTCGCCGTGGCTGATGCTCTGCACCTTGACGCCCTCGGCGAGCACGTCGCCACTTGAGACGGCACCGGAGGAGCCGGTGCCGGAGTCGCCGGTGTCCGAGGTGGTCGGGGCGTCGCCGACGAAGTAGGCGTCCACGCGCGCGCCGTCGACCAGGCCGCCGGGCATCGAGCCGGACTCCATGGTCACGCCGACCACGGTCTGGCCCGCCTTGAGGCCCTTGCCCTCCTGGATCATCTCCGGGACCAGGACGCTGCCGGGGACGAGGTCGGTGGTGGCGTAGAAGTCGGCGAGCTGGCTGCGCTGGTCCCAGCGGATGTACGGAACGTCGCTGTCCTTCGGCATCATCACCTGCTCGACGTCGCCGTCGGTGATGCCTTCGCCCGCGGGGACCCGGTCGGAGATCTGCACGGCGGCCACCTGGTTGCCGGCGCGCAGCACGAGCACCGCCGTGCCCAACGCGCCCGCGAGGATGAGCAGCACGGCCAGCGCCGCCAGGGCGGGTTTGCGTTCGCGAGGAGCAAACGGCAGTCTGTCGCCGGACTGCGGAGCGGGGGCGGCCGACCTGCCGCCCGCGGCTGCCGTGCGTTCCCTGGTCTTCACGGAATCACCCCGTAACTCGCCGTTTCCTGGCCGAAATTCCCCTACCTGATCGGCCGAGAACGCCGCAACAGGTTGTCAAGCCATCGAACCGTAGCAGTAGCCTAAACCCCCCTCAACCCGCGCTGGGCAACGAGAGCGTCACAGCCCATCGACAGTTCCGATAGCTGAGACGACAACCTTGTCCAGGCCGCAAATCAGCAGCTTGCAGGGGCGCGTGGGGCCTGCCCCGGCGGGTGTGCACGGCGCCGCGCGCGCCGGTGGCGGGGTCGGCGGGGGGCGTTGGCGGGGTGCTCTGTGACAGCCGAGTGGGCCGGGTATTGGCGAATCAGGATATGTGCACTCGCCAACTCGCCGAATGGAGAGAATTCTACGGGCGCCGGGGTGCGATTAGGGATGTCGGCGGTCGTCGCTGTGATCCCGGCGGGAAAGAGCGGTACGCATGCGACGGCCGTGCGGCGGCGGGTGCGCGGCGGTTCCGGGAGCGCCGGGGGACGGCTGCGTTCGCGGGGTTCGCGGGGTTCGCGGGGTTCGCGGGGTTCGCGGGGTTCGCGGGGGTATCCGTGTGCGCCGCCCCGCGCGTCGGGTCAGCCCCGGGCGCCTGCCGGCGGCCACGTCACCCCGGCCTGCGCCAGCCGCGTGCGGTACCGGCGGTTCTGCCGGCGCATGATCGCCGACGCCAGCCACAGGTACAGCCACCACACCGCCGCGATCCCGCCCGCCACCGCCAACGGCACCGGGCGCAGGGTGCCGTTGACCGCGAGTGCGATGAACACGCCCAGGGGCACCGCCACCGCGAGCATCCGGAGCCGCCCGCGGCGCGACGTGCCGTACAGGTCCACCATGATCCGCGCGTGCAGCAGGTCCACCTCCTGCCGCGCCTCCGGCAGCGGCGCCGGGTTGCTGCCGGAGGTGAGGCCCGGGAGCGGGCCGCCCAGGGGGGCGTCCGGGTAGCGGGAGCGCGTGCGGGTCGCGCGTTCCGCGGCGTCCGGGAGGCGGCGGAAGGCGAAGACGGGGTGGCTGCGGCTCGCGCTGTGGTCGGGGGAGAGGCCGGCGTAGCGGTATCCGTACTGTTCAGCGAGGTAGGCGAAGGCTGCGAACGTCCGCCGGGAGTTCCAGGGGTTGATCGTCGTGTACGTCCCGGCGCCCTGCTCTCCCGCCTTCAGCAGCGCCCGGAGCTGGGACCGGGGCTGGGGCCGCAGTGCCATAACCGTCCTCTGTGTGGAACCGTGCACACCCTATTCCGCCTCTATCATGCAGTGGCGGGGCGTTCCGCAGGACGGCAGCTTCAGCATTCGGGGGATTCGTGTCATTTCTGAGGTTCTTCCACGACGACGTCATGGCGATGGCCAGGACGCTCGAATCCAGCGGGGACCGCATGAAGGAGTCCTCGAAGAAGATCGCCGACACCGACGCGAGCCTGGTCGGCCACGGCGAGCTGCGGTCGGCGTGCGACGACTTCGCGGACTCGTGGAACTACGGCTTCGGCCAGCTCTCCAAACTGACCAAGGGTGTCTCCCAGTTCGTCGTCACGGCGGCGGACGAGCTGGAGAAGCTGGACAAGAAGCTCCACGACGAGCTGCAGAAGGCGGGGGAGAAGTGACGCGCCCGGAGGACTTCCCGAACCTGGGGTTCGACCCCGCGCCCGGCGACCTCGACACCGTACGCCGCCTCGTCACCGCCATCGGCACGGTCACCGGCCAGAGCGGGACGGCGCAGTCCCAGCTCAGCCGCATCGGAGAGACGGACGGGATATGGGTCGGCAAGGCGGCCAACGCCTTCAGCGACTCCGTCTCCGAGATCCCCCCGTACCTGGACAAGGCCCTCAACTCCCTGAACGCCGCACACCGTGCGCTGTCGTCGTGGGAAACGAGCCTGACGGGGTATCAGAGCCGCGCCCGCAAGCTGGAGCTGGAGGCCGAGGCCGCCGCGGGGCGGGTCGGCTCGGCGCAGCGCGCCCTGGACGGGCTGCCGGACGACACCGAGGGGATGACCGACAAGGAGAAGGAAGAACACAAGGAGAACAAGAAGGGCAAGACCGCGTCGTACGACGCCGCCGCGGCCGAGCTGGAGGCGATACGCGGCCGGGCGCGCACGCTGAACGAAGAGTTCAACGGTGACGCCGAGACGGCCGCGCGGCAGATCAAGAATGCGGCGGACGACGCGCCGCCGGAGCCCAACTGGTTCGAGAAGCGCCTGGACGACCTCGGGAACCTCCTCGAAGCCGCGTGGGACACGATCACCGACCCGAACTTCTGGAAGCTCATCGGCGACATCCTCGCCGACGTCGCCATGGTCATCGGCGTCATCTGCCTGCTGGCCATGCCGTTCGGCGGCATCGCGGGGCTGGCCCTGATCGGCCTGTGGGTCGGCGCGGGCGCCTTCGCGGCGCACGCGATCGCGCTGGCCGGCGGCGCCGAGGGCATGACCTGGCAGACGCTGGCCTGGGACGCGGCCGGGGTGCTGGCCGGCGGCATCGGCCTCGCCGGGTCGCGGCTCGCGCAGTCCGGCCGGGCGCTGGTCCAGGCCGGGCGGAACCTGCGCGCCACCCAGGGGTTCGCCGCCACGCTGGGCCGGGTCGGCCCCGGCAACTGGGGCAACCTCGCCCGCCTTCCCAGCGGCGTGGCCAACTCGATGCGCGGCTTCGCCATGTCGGGCCAGGGGTGGATGAACGTGGCCACGGGCAACCTCGTCGACTGGTCGGCCACCATCGCCGGCGCGGGGTTCGCCATCGGCTCCAACATCAACCCCGGGCGCTGGACCGACGGCGACTGGAACGTCGCCGACATCCCGGTGGTCGGGCCGATCGCGGCGCTGGCCGACTACCGTCCGCCGGAGCCCGACGTGGTCGCGCCCGGTCCGCTGCCGCCCCAGGTCGACCCGCCCACGATGCTGGCGTCGGCGGGCGACAGCTTCACCCGCGGGCTCAGCCCCTCGCAGCTGGGCACGGCGGCATGACGGCGGCGGCCGGGCGGACCGAAGGCGCCCGCAAGGTCCCGTACGCCTTCAGCTACCGGGTACCGGACGAGTTCGTGCGCCTGCCCGAGAGCGACACGCTCGCGGGCTGGGACGAGGCGCTGGGGCGGCTGCTGCCGGACGCGAACGAGGAGGAGCTGGCTTCTGCCGGGCTGCAGATGCGCCGGTTTCTGCCCATGCTGGCCGAGGGGGGCGAGACGACCATCCTCACCGCCATGTGCATCGGGACCGAGGACGTGGCGGGCGAGGAACGGCTCTCCATGGGGCTGCTCGCCGTCTCCGCCCGGCCCAGCGACCACGACGACCAGCTCATGGCCGCGGAGGGGATCTTCCGCGGCAAGGAGCAGAAGTTCTTCGCCGGGGAGAAGGAACCGGTGGAGCTGGACTACGAGTTGGGCAAGGGGCTGCAGGGCAAGCAGGACATGCTGCTGGCGGTGAAGCTGCCCGGCGGGCCCGGGGTCATGTCGGCGTCGCTGCGGTCGCTGACCCTGCCCGGGGACGGGGCGGATGGCGGGGCGGAGGGCGGGGCGCCGATGATCCCGTTCGCGTCGCTCCAACTGATCGTGCCTGCGCCGCGCGGCTACTGCGCGTACGTCACGATCGCCACGCCGTCCGTCTTCCTGCTGGACTCCTACTGCATGCGGCTCGCGCACATCGGGCGTACCTTCGGCTTCGACGTGCCCGGGGCAGACGCCGCCGGCACCGCCGGCGGCGAGTAGGCCCGGGGCGCCGGGGGCCAGGCGGCTACTTGTTGCCGCCTCCCACCTGGCTCTCCTCCGTCTTCGTGCCCTTCTGGAGTTCCTTCTCCAGGTCGACGTCCACCTTGTGCGCCTCGCGCACCACGGTGTCGGACATCTCCGCCAGGCTCGTCAACTGGTCGTCGATATCGCCGCGGCCGTCTTTCCAGCCGGACTCGAAGTCCTCCAGCTTGTCGACCACGCCGCCGTCCCCGATGTCGTCGCGGTACGACTCGAAGGTGGCCTTCGTGCGGTTCATCCGGTTCTTGATGCTGCGCAGCCGCCCACCGAAGCCGTCGAGTTCACTGAGCGGAATCGCCAGCCTGTCGCCATCGTTGCCCATGAGCTTCTCCCCCAGTCACTGCAGAGCGGGGCGCCGCCGCACCGAATACGATGCCACGGCGCCCCGGCCAAGCGAAACGAACCGAACCGAATCGCGGAGGTCAGCCCTTGAGGCCCTTCTCCAGCTCGGAGTCCAGGTTCTCGAAGGCGTCCGCGGCGGACTTCAGGAAGTCGCCCATTCCCTCAAGGCCCTCGATGGTCTTTTTCGCACCGGTGGTGAACTCGTCGAAGGACTGGTCGAACTGCTTCGAGGACCGACCGGTCACGTAGCCGTCGCTCACCAGGCTCTGGATGTACTTGCGAAGGTCATCCAGCTTGCGGTCGATGTCCTGCCGCTCATCCTTGAGTCGCTTGGCAGCATCCCGCATGTCCTGATATGTAACATCGACATCGGCCTTGCCCATGGCAGCTACCCTCCCGTATTTCTCATCGTCGCGAGGGCCCTCCCCGAGACGTCAGTCGTGCATTGTGCGTATCTCGCCACCGTAGACGCAAACCTCAGCCCCCGCGGTTGCAGGGTAAGTCCGGTCGGCAGGACGGCAGATCACGCCAGCGGCGTCGTCACCGCGAACGGCTCGCCGTCGCCCAGGTGCAGCAGGCCCTTGCCCGGCTGCACCTGGTCACCGACGGAACCGCGGTTGAGCCGGACGCCGATGAGGTCGCCCGCCGACGGGTCCTGCGGGGACAGGGCGACGCCGCGGCGGGCCTTCTTGGCCTCCACCTGCCAGCCGGAGAAGCCCGAGGCGACCTCTTCCTCGTCGCCCGCCAGCACCAGCGCCCAGCCGCGCTCCGCGCCGCGGCGGGCGATGGCCTTGAACTCGTCGCCGGCGTCGCAGTTCGTCAGCATCTCCGCGTCGTCCACGAGCACGGCGATCGGCTCATCCGGGGACGCCTGCTTGAGCAGGTCGTGCACCTCGTCCTCGTCGATGTCGTCGTCGGTGAAGACCTGCAGCACGCCCTCGCGGCCCGCCAGATCGCGCATCGGCGAGGGCCGCGGCGCGGCGATGACCAGGCGCACGCCCTGGTGGAGGTAGGTCAGCGCCATCGACTTCAGCACCGTGCTGCGGCCGGACTTGGCCGGGCCGCCGATGATGAACGCCGGGATGCCGTCGGCCAGGTCGGGGCCGAAGCCCATCAGCTCGTCGCCACCGACGCCGACCAGCGCCCACAGCTTGGAGTTCTCCTGCGCCTGTACGTCGCGCATCTCCCACGCCTCCTCGAAGCCGAGGCGGCTGGGCAGCACGTCGACGCGGAACGGGCGCAGCGAACGCGGCACCGCCGTGTCCCGCGCGGTGGCCGCCTCGCCGATGGCGGCGACGGCGGCGGCCTGGGCGGCGCCGGACAGGTCGTCGCTCAGGACCGCGATCTGGGTCTCCAGGCCGCTTTCGGCGCGGAACATCCGGCCGGGCTCGATGTCCTCGGGGATGTTGCGGGCGTTGAGGCTGATCATCGAGAAGTCGGAGCGGTCCGGCAGCCGGAAGGCGAACTTGTCCTCCGTCAACGTGCTGATCCGGCCGGTGAGCACGCTGCGGTCACCGGTGATGATCATGTGGATGCCGACGCTCGCGCCCTCGCGGAGCAGCGCATAGATCTCGTCGGTGAGGTCACCGTGGTTGATCTCGCCGAGGGTGGGCAGCCAGCCCTCCCAGCGGTCGAGGAGCACGACGGTGTACGGCAGCTTCTGCTCCGGGTCCGACGCCGCGGCCCGCTGCTCGGCGATGTCGGCGAAGCCGTCCGCGGCCAGCAGCTCCTGGCGGCGGCCCAGCTCCTGCTTGAGCCGGCCGATGAGGCGCACCGCGCGCTCGGTCTGGTTGCGGCTGACGACGGCGCCGCAGTGCGGCAGCCGGGTCAGCGCGTTGAGCGCGCCGTTGCCGCAGTCGATGCCGAACAGGTGCAGGTCGGCGACCGAGTGCGTACGGGCCAGGGACGCCGCGATCGTCCGGAGCATCTGCGAACGCCCGCTGCGCGGGGCGCCGCCGACGATGAGGTGCCCGAAGTCGGCGAAGTCGATGGCGACGGTGCGCCGGGCCTGCTGCGCGGGCAGGTCCTCGATCCCGTACGGCGCCGGGGGCAGCGGTCCTGCGCCCTGCGGCGCGGGCAGCGCGTCGAGCTCGATGCTGTCGGGCAGCGCGGGCAGCCACGGGCTGTGCTGCTCGGGGATGCCCAGGCGCTCGTTGGCCTCGTTGACCGCGTCGACGAGCACCTTCAGGTCGGTGATCTCGTCCTCCTCCTGCTGCGCGCCCTTGGGCCGCTTCAGGGCGCTGCGCCCCAGCTCGGCCCAGCCGAGGCGGCCGACCCAGGGCTGGGCGGTCGCGGGGTCGGCGGCGCCGGGGCGGCGACCGCCGACGCGGCCGGACTGGAAGGGGACGAGGGAGGCATGCCCCAGGCGCACGTACGCGCGGCCCGGCATGGACTTGGCGATGAACCCGGCGTCCGGGGCGTCGATGACGTCCGCGGACTCGCCGCCGTCGGTGACGCGCAGCGCGATGCGCAGGTTGGTGTTCGCGCGGATCTCCGGGGAGACCACGCCGCTGGGGCGCTGGGTGGCGAGCATCAGGTGGATGCCCAGCGAACGGCCTCGGGCGGCGATGTCGACCAGGCCCGTGACGAAGTCGGGCAGTTCGCGGACCATGGCGGCGAACTCGTCGATGACGAGCAGCAGCCGGGGCAGCGGCGCGTACCTCCCGGGCTCGCGGCGCAGCAGGTCCTGGAAGTCCTCGATGTCCTTGGCCTCGGCGTCGGCGAGGATGTGCTCGCGACGGTGCAGCTCGGCGCGGAGCGACTCCAGGGCGCGGGTGACGAGGTGGTTGTCGAGGTCGGTGACCATGCCGACGGTGTGCGGCAGCTTGACGCAGTCCTTGAACGCGGACCCGCCCTTGTAGTCGATGAGGACGAAGGTCATGTTCTCCGGGGTGTTGGACACCGCGAGCGCCGCGACGATCGTCTGCAGCAGCTCGGACTTGCCGGAGCCGGTGGTGCCGGCGATGAGACCGTGCGGGCCGTCCTTGCGGATGTCGATGGCGAACGGGCCGTCGTACGACTCGCCGATGACCGCGGTCGTCGACTGCCCGCCGATCTGCCAGCGGGCGGCGATGGCGTCCCCGGTCGGCGGCTCCAGCTCCACGACGTCGAGCAGCCGGCTGGACGACGGGATGGCCGCGTCCTCGGCCTCGCCGCTGATGTCGCGCACCGGCGACAGACCGCGCGCCACCAGCGCGCACCACGCGGGCGAGACGAAGTCCGGGCGCACCCCGCGGCGCCGCTCGGCGCCGGCCTGCTCGACGCGCAGCCGGATCGGCCCCGTGCCGTCGGCCGCGGCGGCGCGCTGCGCGGCGTCCTGCGAGGGGCCGGTGCCCCAGGCGCCGACGCGGAACGGCGGGAAGCCCCCGGGGCCGCCGGGACCGCCGGCCCCGGCCACCTGCTGCATGGGGATGCCGCCGTGCCCGACGGCCGCCCGCGGGTCGTGCTCCTCGAGCTTGGGCTCGGCGACGACGATCGCCTGGCACTCGCCGGGCAGGAAGCGGTCCTCGGAGTCGAGGCAGATGGCGAAGATCGACACCGCCGGGCCTTCGCGCAGCAGCCGCACCACGCCGGGCAGCGAGCGCAGCCGGCGCGAGCCGTCGAAGACGACGACGATGTCGGGGTCCTTGAAGGACGTCGGCCCGCTGGCCCGCTGGTCCTTGGCGGCCTTCTGGCGCGCGTCGAGCAGCTGGGTCAGCTCGGCAATCCGGGCGGCGACGGTCTCGGTGTCGGTGCCGAGCAGCGCGTTGGTGTCGTACTCCCCGGGCGGGCGGGCGTGCGGCAGCCAGCGCATCCAGTCCCAGCCGGGCTGCCCGCCGGGCTCGGTCAGCACGTAGAACTGGACGTCCAGCGGGCTGTGCAGCACGGCGGCCTGCGCGACGGCCCAGCGGCCCAGGGCACGCGGGGTGTCGCCCGCGCCGGCGATGCCGAGGACGCCGGTCTGCCGCAGCGGCACGGTGACGGGCGCGTCCTGGATCTTCCACAGCACCTGGCGGCGGTGCTCGTCCTGCTCGGGGTCCTCCAGCAGGACCTCGGAGTCCAGCTCGGCGGTGCCGAAGCGGAGCAGCAGATGGTCGGCGTCGGTACGGCGGCGCTCCCACAGCCGGGTGCGCGGGCCGGTGGCGGTCGACAGCAGCAGGGCGGGGTCCGGGCCGCCCAGGCGGCGCTCGTTGCGCTCGGCGACGAGGGCGTCGCGGGCGTCCTTCTCGATCCGGGCCTTGTGCTCCTTGTACTCGGCGACGGCCTTCACATGGGACTTGCGGCCGTGCTTCTTGTCCATGAAGTAGTTGCCGATCATGATGATCGGGCTCATGAACGCCATCAGCAGGTAATACCAGCGGCCCATGACCAAGCACATCGTCACGCCCATGACGGCGGGCATCAGCGCCATCAGCCACGGCAGCGGCCGGGCTTGGCCCTCCTTCGGCGGCGAGGGCAGCTTGAAGCGGGTCTCGCGGTCGGGCGGCAGCAGGCGCGGGGGGCGGTTGTAGTCCAGCCCGGCGCCGTCCTCCGAGACGGCGACGGCGGCGTCCGGCGGGCCGTAACGCACCAGCTCGAACAGCGAGTTGCCGATGGCGACCTGGGCCCCGTAGGGCCAGGCGTCCTTGCTCTGCGGCTGCTCCTGCGGCAGCGGCGGGGCCGCGGCCTCGCCGGCGCGCCGCCGGCGGCGGGCCTCGCGCTTGGCCTCGCGGCGGCGGCGCCTGCGGGCCCGGCGGCTGTCGTCGTCGTCCGACTTCTCCTTGGGCTTGGCCAGTTCCGCGAACGTCGTGCCGTCGAGGGTGGCCTTCTCCTGGTCGCCGTGGACGTGGACCTTGCACGTGCCGTCGGCGGAGACGGTGAGGCTGAAGGCCTGCTCGGGCAACTCCGGGTCGGCGACCCGGATGTGCGTCGCATTGCCGCTGCCGATGTCGACGCGGCCGAGGCCCAGGCGGTGCACCACGCCGGCCATGGGGCCGCCGACGATGCGCAGCTCGACCAGGCCCGTGACCTCGCGGGGCGGGCAGCCCACCGGGTCGTAGAGGCTGACGACCGTGCCCTCGCGCAGGGGCGACTGGGCAACGGGCAGGGCGGGGTCGACGGCGAAGCCGTCGACGAAGACGGGCGGGGGCGCAGCCGCGCCGGGCTGCTGCGCCGGGGCACCGGGCGCGCCGGGCGCGCCGGGCGCGCCGAAGCGGACGGCCGCCGGAGGCGCTCCGGGCGGGGCGGCCGGCGGCGGGGCCGTGGCCCAGCCCGCGGGCGCCTGCGCCGGAGCCGCCTGGGCGTGCGCGTGGACCGCCTGGGGCACGGCCTGCGGCGCCGCGGCTGCGGGCGGCGGCGCCGAGTTGAGCTGGCCGGCCAGGACGCGGGCGACGTCGCCGACGGACGACTCGGCCTCGGCGTCGAGGACGACGTCGGCGCGGTCGCCCCCGAGCGGATCGACGACGGTCAGGGTGAGTCGCACGCTGATCCTCCTCGGACGTCCCCGGCTGTTCCCCGGCTTTCCCCCCGCGGAAATCGTTCAGCTCGGACACTAGGGTTGACGAAACGATATCCGCCCCGGGCTTCGCGGGAACAGCGCGTATCCGGGATTGTGGATAACTACGCCGCCGCGGCCCGGCCATGGGGCGCCGGAGCCGACCGACCGTGCGGCACGTGTGACGAGGGGGCAGCATGAGCCGCTGGATGGAGGCGCTCACGATCGAGCGCGGGGGGTTCCGGATCCGGGTGCCGGAGTCGTGGTGGGAGTTCGACGTCCGGCCCGAGTCCCGGGACGACGGCATCCGGCAGATGGTCAACGACCGGGTCCGCCGCAACCCCGAACTGGCCGAGCAGCGCGGCGTGCTGGAGGCGTTCCTGCGCAAGGCCGCCAAGGACGCCTGGGCCTCCGGCGCCCTGTACTGCGGCTGCATGGCGGAGAGCTTCGGCGGCGAGGTGCCGGTGACCGGCTCGATCACCGTCTCCCTCATCGGCGCCCGCACCGAGAGCGGCGAGCTGCTGCCGACCGACCCGGCGCTGATCGTCGGCCAGATCAAGCAGATCCGGCCGAAGAAGGAGGGCGACGCCTGGCGGAAGGTCTCGACGGTCGACATCGAGGGCATCGGCACGGCGGCCCGCACGCAGGGCGTGGAGGACATCAAGATCCCCGGCGACGACCGCACGATCCGCGCCGTGCTGATGCAGACCTTCATCCCCGTCCCCGGCCAGGAGGGCAAGGTGGCGCTGGTGGCGGGGAGCAGTCAGGTGCTGGATCTGGCGGACTCGTTCTTCGACGTGTTCGACGCGATCACGTCGACCTTCCGGTTCGTCGGCGAGTAACACCGGGCGGTACGCGCCGGGCCGCATGCGCCAGGCGGTACGCACCGGGCCGGACCCCGCCGGGTACGGGACGCGCCGGGCCGTACGGACGTCCGTCCCGTACGGCCGCAACGCGTCCCGCTCCCCCGTCACTTCGGCGTGAGCACGTCCTTCAGGAACGGCTCCACGGCCCGTTGGAACGCCTCGGTGTCCTCCAGGTGCAGCAGATGGCCGGCCTCCAGTTCGGCGTACACACCGCGGGGCAGGACCCGGACCATCTCCTGGGCCTCCGCCCGCCCCAGCTCGCCGTCGATGCCGCGGATCACCAGGGCCGGGCACTGCACGTGGGCCAGCTCCTCCCAGTGCGCGTCGTGCACCCACGTCTCGCGGGCCCGCAGCATCTGCCGGCGGGAGAACACCGGGCGCCAGCCGTCCGCGCGCTCGGCCATCACCTCGGCGTAGAACTCGCCGCGGGCCGGGCGCGGGCGCTCCAGGACGGGGTCGTCCTCGCCGAACCACCTGCGGACGTCGGCGAGGGTGGCGAACGGGACCGGCCAGGAGCGGAACCACTCCTCCCACTCGCGCTGCGTGGCCGCGCCCAGCGCGGAGGCCCGCATGTCGCAGATCACCACCCCGCGCACCAGGTCGGGGCGGCGGGCGGCCAGTTGCCAGGCGGTCAGCGCCCCCATCGAGTGACCCACGAGGATCACGGGCGCGAGGTCCAGTTGTTCGATGGCGGCCTCGGCGTCCGCGACGTACGCCTCGCGGTCGAACGGGCCGTCCCCCGGTTTGTCACTGCGCCCGTGCCCGCGCTGGTCGAGCGCGATGGCGCGGAAGCGGGCGGAGAGCCAGCGGGCCGTGGGCGCCCAGTGGGACGCACGGCCCATCAGGCCGTGCAATAACAGCACGCCGGGGCGATCCTGCGGCCCGGTGTCCCGCGGGGTCGCGGCCGGTCCTGCGGCGGACCGCTGACGCGCCGTGCTGCCGTCACCGCCGCGCTTGGGCGGATCTCCGTACTCCCAGGCGGCGAGGCGCAGCCCGCCCGCCCCCGTCACGTTGATACGACGAACCATCTGTACCGACACCCCCAATCCGTTCGGCGAAGCTCACGTTATCGAATGCCTATTCGAACACCGAGGCACGAGGCCCAACACCCCTCGTTCGAGTGACCGCGGCCGGGGATTGGCCGCGGTCGTCGCGGGGAGACAGAGGGCGGGAGGCGGACCCGCATCGGGGACATCGGGTCCGTGGGAAACGACCCTGGGAGCTCGGGGCTCCGGGTCGATACGGGGGAGACAGGGCCCCGGCGAGCCAGGAGCCGGGGCCCTCGTCATACCCGCGGGCGCACAGGTCCGGATATGTCAGCGGCATGACCCACCCCTCCCTGATGACGTCAGCGACAGCGTGGCACGACCGGCCCCGGTGCGCTGCCGTTCGGACAGGAATCCCGCAGTCCGCTTAACGCCAACCGCGGTATCGGCGCAAACCCGCCACCAGCGTGGCCCGAACGGGTCTAGCGCTTGGCCACGAAGACGTGCGAGGCGACCTCGGCGTCCAGCTCGGCAGCCTCACCACCGCTGCCGACGAGCACCCCGCCCGCCGAGTCCGTCACGCTCACCACCGCGCCCGGCTGCACACCGGCCCGCCGCAGCGCGTACATGAGCTGGGCGTCCTTCTGGATCGGCTCGCCGATCCGGCGGATGATCACCGTCCCGGTGTCCGGCCCCAGCGCGCCCAGGCTCACCATCCCCTCGTCCAGGAACGGGTCCACCTCGGCCTTCTCGCCCAGCTCCTCGAGCCCGGGGATCGGGTTCCCGTACGGCGACTCCGTCGGGTGCTTGAGGAGCGTCAGCACACGGCGCTCCACGGCCTCGCTCATCACGTGCTCCCAGCGGCACGCCTCCGCGTGCACGTGCTCCCACTCCAGGCCGATCACGTCGACCAGCAGGCACTCCGCCAGGCGGTGCTTGCGCATCACCCGGGTCGCGAGCATGCGGCCCTCCGGTGTCAGCTCCAGATGCCTGTCCCCGGCCACGCGCACCAGGCCGTCCCGCTCCATGCGGGCGACGGTCTGGCTCACCGTGGGGCCGCTCTGGTCGAGCCGCTCCGCGATTCTCGCGCGCATGGGGACGACGCCCTCCTCTTCCAGTTCGAGGATGGTGCGGAGATACATCTCCGTCGTGTCGATCAGTCCGGACATGCGTGCCCCTAGATTTCTCGTGCGGTGGCCCTGGCACCAATTCTGACTCATCCCGGTGACAACCGGACCTGCCGCGTTCCTTTCGCCTGACTTTCGCCGCCGATCTGCGGGAAAAACGCGATCTGAGCCCCGGCCCGGTCCCCGGCCACCGGGGTTCCGCCGGGCGGGTCCTAACCCAGCAGCTCCGCCAGGTCCAGCGAGGCCGCGACCCGTACCGCCACGTCCTCCGCGTACGCCGCGTCCTGCCGCGTGAAGCCGCGCCGGCCGCCGCCGCGCAGGAACGTCACCACCCCCAGCGTCCGGCCGCGGCTGCGCAGCACCGTGCACAGCGCGTGCATCGTGCCCGGCGGCCACTTCCGCGCCACCGACCAGCCCTCCGCGACCTCCGGGTCCACGCCGCCGCAGCCCGCGCGCACCGTGCCGCCGCGCTCCACCGCCTGCAGCGCGGGGTGCCCCGCGGGGTAGCGGACGGGGAAGCCGTGCGGTCCGGCCGGCAGGCACGGGCCCGGCCCCTCCACGGGGGTGGCCGCGGCCCGGGTGAGCTGCACCGCGCCCGGCGGCGCACCCGCGCCGCGCGGGGCGCCGGGGCCGGGCACGGCGCCGGGGTCCGCGGGCGCGGTGGCCAGGTCGACCAGCGCGTGGTCGGCGAAGCCGGCGAGCGCGAAGTCCAGGTAGACCGTCGCCGCCTCCATCGGGTCCTCGCACTCGGCCGCCGCGCGCGAGGCGCGGTGCAACTGGTGGTCGCGGAAGCGCAGCACGGACGCCGCGTCCTCGGCGAGCTTGGCCTCGGTGACGTCCTGGAAGAGCCAGCCGACACCGAGCGGCACCGGGTGCTCGGCGAGCGGCGAGGCGAGCCGGACGAACGCGCCGCGCAGGCACCGCCGCCGTACCGCCGGATCACCGCCGCTCTCCCCGCGCACTGTGACCCACACGTCGGCGGGGACCGCGGTGGAGCCCTGCGCCAGCACGTGCTGCAGCGCGCTCTCGACCTCCTCCGCGCCCTGCTCCAGCAGTTCGCCGAAGGGGCGCCCGAGCAGCCCCGAGCGCCGGGTGCGCAGCACGCGCGCCGCCTGGCCGTTGGCCAGCGCCGGCCGCAGGTCGGCGTCCACGAGGAGCACCCCCCAGGCGGCGTCCTCGCACAGCGCCTCGCTGAAGGCGATGGACCGCTCCAGGTCCATCTGCGCGTGGACCTCGCTGAACGCGCAGTAGACGCCGACGGCGACGCCGCCGGTCTCGCCACCGCCCGGGCGGACGGCGGAGGTCTGGGTGCGTACGAGCACCCGGCCGCCGTCCTTGCGCAGCAGCGCGAACTCCTGCACCTGCCGGCCCGGCACGTCCATCGCCCCCATCAGCCGCGCCTCCACCTCGGCGGCGTCGTCCGCGCGGGCGGCCCAGCCGGCCAGCCCGTGGCGGCCGACGGCCTCCGCGGCACTCCAGCCGAGCAGCCGCTCGGCCTCGCGGTTCCAGTGGGTGACGACGCCGTCGGCGTCGAAGGCGCACAGGGCGGCGTCCATGCCGTCGAGGAGCGCCACCAGCAGATCGGGGGCCGCGGCGCGGCGGCCTGCCGGCGGCGCCTCACCGGGCGCCGTGTCCGCCGCCGCGGGCGGGGACCCGGCGGCGTCGTCCCCTGTGTCCGGAGCGTCCGCGGCCTGTCCGCCGGAGGCGTTCCTGCGGTCCCGGTTGGTACGCCGGGTCGCGCTCATCAGGCACCCCCTGCTCGCCGCGGCGTCGTGTGCGTGGTGTGGTGCACCCGGATCATTCAACTCGAACGTGACGCAGCACACACCCCATTCCGACGAAATCGTTGCACGCCAAGGGACTCCGCCGGAAGCAGGCGCCGGGCGGGATCCCGGGGGCCGTGCCCCCGGGATCCCCCTCGGACCAGCGCGTTCCCTGCGGGCGGCGGAGGGCGGCCGGGCCGGGGACCGGCAGCGCGGGGGCCGCCGGGAAATCACTTGAGGGACCACAGAGGCGTGCCTACTGTGTGAGGCACACGAGAAGGGAGGTGGTTCGGCAGATGATGAAGTACCGGACGCGTGAGGTGGCTGCGGGCTAGTGGTCCGCCGTCGCGCTTAAGCGCAATGCCGGACCGGGGCGCCCAGGACGCGCCCAGCCGGCCCTTATCCCAAGCAGTTCACCCGACCCGCGGTCCGCCGGTACGTCCGACCGGCTCCCCTCCAGGGGAATGGGCCGCGGGTCGCCCTTTTGCCCGTCAGGCCCCGCGGAGGTTCCCCGCGGGGGGTGTGCGTCCCGTACGGCTACGGGCAGAGGCGCTCCACCGTCCAGCCGCCGCCGGCCGCGCCCTCGGTGCGTACGTACCGGAGACGGTCGTGGAGGCGGTTCTCCCGGCCCTGCCAGAACTCCACCGTCCGCGGCCTGACCCGGAAGCCGCCCCACTCCGGCGGCGCCGGCACCTGCTCGCCCTCCGGATAGCGGTCCGCCAGCTCCTCGTACATCCGGTCCAGCTCCGCCCGCGACGCCACCGCCGAGGACTGCTCGCTCGCCCAGGCGCCCAACTGCGAGCCGTGCGGCCGGGTGCGGAAGTACGCCACCGTCTCGTCGCGCCCCGTACGCTCCGCCGCCCCCGCCACGATCACCTGGCGGGCGATGGGGTGCCAGGGGAAGAGCAGCGACACGTGCGGGTTGGCGGCCAGCTCGCGGCCCTTGCGCGAACCGTAGTTGGTGTAGAAGACGAACCCCCGCTCGTCCACCTGCTTGAGCAGCACGGTGCGGGAGCTGGGGCGGCCTTCGGCGTCGGCGGTGGAGACGACCATCGCGTTGGGCTCGTGCAGTCCGCTCTCCGCGGCCTGCCTGAACCAGCGGCCGAACTGCTCGAAGGGATCGGCGGCGAGGGAGTCCTCCAGCAGGCCCGCGGCGCGGTAGTGCGCGCGCATGGCAGCGGGGTCGAGGGAGCGTTCATCGAGGGAGCGTTCGGTGTCAACGTCAACGTGTCGCACCCACACATCTTGCAGTATGAGCGGCCTTCCGGGGGCGGGAGTTTGCCTGCTCGAACGCAGCCCGTAACCCTCCGTGCGCGCCGCGGCGGACCGGGAGCCGCGGAGTGTGCCCGATCTCACGCCCGCCCGCATGTGGGCAACCCGACAGATCGGCCGCCTGCCCACTGTGGGAAGTCCACACCCCCGGCTATGGTGAGCCGGAATGGACGCCCCGGACCGCGAGCAATGGCGCCGCGGAGCCTGGCCAGCACGTACACCCCTGCCTCACTCCACGCCCCGGGGCCGACCCCGTCCGCTAGCTGCACACCCTGACGCAGCGCACGCAACACAGTAGGGAGCCGCCTGATGTCCGACTTCGTACCCGGGCTCGAGGGAGTCGTCGCCTTCGAGACCGAGATCGCCGAACCCGACAAGGAGGGCGGCGCGCTCCGCTACCGCGGGGTGGACATCGAGGACCTGGTGGGTCACGTCTCGTTCGGCAACGTCTGGGGTCTTCTGGTCGACGGCGCGTTCAAACCCGGACTGCCGCCCGCCGAGCCCTTCCCCATCCCCGTGCACTCCGGTGACATCCGGGTCGACGTGCAGTCCGCGATGGCGATGCTCGCACCCGTCTGGGGGCTGCGCCCGCTGCTCGACATCGACGAGCAGCGCGCCCGCGACGACCTGGCGCGGGCGGCCGTCATGGCGCTGTCGTACGTCGCGCAGTCCGCCCGCGGGCAGGGGCTGCCGATGGTGCCGCAGCGGGAGATCGACAAGGCCCGTACGGTCGTCGAGCGGTTCATGATCCGCTGGCGCGGCGAGCCCGACCCCAAGCACGTCGCCGCCGTGGACGCCTACTGGACCTCCGCCGCGGAACACGGCATGAACGCCTCCACCTTCACCGCCCGCGTCATCGCCTCCACCGGCGCCGACGTGGCGGCGGCGCTGTCCGGCGCGGTGGGCGCGATGTCCGGGCCGCTGCACGGCGGCGCACCGTCCCGGGTGCTCGGGATGATCGAGGAGATCGAGCGCACGGGCGACGCCGAGGGGTACGTGCGGCGGGCGCTGGACGGCGGCGAGCGGCTGATGGGCTTCGGCCACCGCGTCTACCGCGCGGAGGACCCGCGGGCGCGGGTGCTGCGGCGGACGGCGAAGCAGCTCGGCGCGCCGCGGTACGAGGTCGCGGCGGCGCTGGAGAAGGCGGCGCTGGCGGAGCTGCGGGCGCGGCGTCCGGACCGGGTGCTGGAGACGAACGTCGAGTTCTGGGCGGCGATCGTGCTGGACTTCGCGGAGGTGCCGGCGCACATGTTCACGTCGATGTTCACGTGCGCGCGTACGGCGGGGTGGTCGGCGCACATCCTGGAGCAGAAGCGGACGGGACGGCTGGTGCGGCCGTCGGCGCGGTACGTGGGACCGGGGTCGCGGTCGCCGCAGGAGATCGAGGGCTACGCGGAGTCGGACGGCACGGCCTGAGCCCCTGCGGGGCGGCGGGCGCGGGTCCCGGCGGCGGGTCCCGGCGGCGGGGTTGGCGGCGGGGTTGGCGGGGGCGGGGCTGGCCAGGGCTCGGGGTTGGCCGGGGCGGGGCTGGCCAGGGCTCGGGGTGCCGGTGGCCCGGGGGCCCCGGGGGCGGTGGCTTGCGTGCCGGTGGCCCGGGGGCCGGCGGTGGATTGCGTTCCGGTGGCTGGGGGCGGGGGTGGCTTGGGTACCGGTGGCCGGGGGCGGCGGTGGCTTGCGTGCCGGTGCGGGCTCGGTGTCAGTGGGGCGGCCTACCCTTGGGCGGGTGCGTGGGGGGCGTGCGTGTGAGGGGTGGCCGTCGGGCGGTGTCGGGAAGGGGGGCGGTGCGAGCGGTTTCCGGTGGTACGGGCCCGGGTGCCCCTCCCGGGTCGGGGCTCAGCGGGGGTGGGCCAGTGCCGTCGTCAGCAGGTGTGACCACTGGGCCACGACGCGGTCGCGGCGGGCGCTGTCGTCCGTGAGCAGGGTCGCGAGGCCCAGCCCCCGGGCCATGTCGAGGAAGCCCTGCACCGTCTCCCGTACGCCCGGCACCGACTCGTCGGCACCGAGCAGCGCCACCGTCATGTGATGCGCCTCGCGGCCGACGCGGGCCTCCAGCGCGGCGACGCGGGGACGGAGTTGCTCCTCGTTGGCGGCGGCGACCCAGAGTTGGAGCGCGGCGCGGAAGAGGGGGCCGGTGTAGAGGTCGACGACGCCGCGGACGACGGCGGCGGTGGCGGCGTCGAGGGCCCTGTCCGCGGCGGCGGGGGGCGCTATCGCGGTGATGGCGTCAGGAGCCGCGTCCGCCGCGGCGCCGGCCCGACTCGCGGCGTTCCCGGCGCCGGTGTCCCGCCCACCTGCGGCGGCGGAGGGCTCCGCCGCAGAGTCGTCCCGCCTCGCGGCGTTGCCGGCGGCGGCCTGCCCGCCGGCGTCCGCGGCGGCGGGCGCGTCGCCCCGTACGGCCTCCGCCGCCCCCGCGGCCAGCGGGGCCGCGGGCAGCCGTGCCGCGGGCAGCGGTGCCGGGGCCCGCGGCGGCAGGGCCCGCAGGGCCGCCGAGCGTTCCGCCGCCACGTGTTCCACCGCCGCCGTGAACAGGTCCTCCCGGGTCGGGAAGTGGTGCTGCGCCGCGCCCCGGGAGACGCCCGCGCGCTCCGCGACCACGCTGACCGTGCTCCCGCCCCAGCCCAGTTCCGCCAGGCACGCGACCGCCGCCTCCAGCAGCCGCTGCCGCGTCGCCCGGCTGCGGTCCTGCTGCGGGCCCCGGCCCCGTGGCTGCCGGGGTTGCGGGTCCGTCAGCGGAACCACTTCGGCTCCCGGCGCTCCAGGAACGCCGCCATGCCCTCCCTGGCCTCGGGGGACGCGAACAGGGACGCCGACAGCACCGCGAACGGCTCCGTGTCGCGGTCGAACGCGCGCAGCACCTCGCCCGTGACCAGCCGCTTCGACGCGGCAAGTCCCTGCGGCGACGCCGCCCGCAGCCCGTCGAGCACCGGCGTGAGCAGCGCGTCCACGTCGTCGCCCGCCAGCGTGACCAGCCCGATACGGGCCGCCTCCTCCGGCCCGAAGCGCTCGCCGGTGAGGTAGTAGCGGGCCGCCGCGCGGGCGTCGAGGCGCGGGAGCAGCGGCATCGAGATCACCGCCGGCGCGAGCCCGAGCCGCGCCTCGGTGAACGCGAACGTCGCACCCGTGCCCGCCGCCGCGATGTCGCAGGCGCCGAGGACCCCCAGGCCCCCGGCCCGTACGTGCCCGGTGACCCGGGCGACGACGGGCTTCGGGCACTCCACGACCGCGCGCAGCAGCCGCGCCAGCGCCAGCGGCCCGGCGGTGGGCCCGCCCGCACCGGCAGCGCCACCGGCGGCAGCGCCCGTACCGCCAGCGCCCGCGCCGGCGGCCGGCTCCGCGCCCGCCCTTGAGGCTTCGCCGAGGTCGGCCCCCGCGCAGAAGGTGTTGCCGGTGTGGGTGAGCAGCACGGCCCGTACGTCGTCGTCCGCCGCCGCGGCGGCGAGGCCGTCGTGCAGTTCGGCCATGAGCCGGGTGGACAGGGCGTTGCGGTTGTGGGGCGAGTCGAGGGTGAGGGTGAGGACGGCGCCGCGGTCGTCGCGCGCGCTCCGGACGAGGGGCGCGTCGGCGGCGGCCGGGCCGGCGGGTGCGTCGGTCATGGCGTGGAGGTGCTCCTTCGGTACGTATGCGTTCTCAGTACGACTTGGGCAGGCCCAGCGTCTGGTGCGACACGTAGTTGAGGATCATCTCCCGGCTGACCGGGGCGATCCTGGCCACGCGGGACGCGGTGAGCATCTGGGCAAGACCGTACTCCGTGCTGAGCCCGTTGCCGCCGAGCGTGTGCACGGCCTGGTCGACGGCCTTCGCCGCCGCCTCGGCCGCCGCGTACTTCGCCATGTTCGCCGCCTCGCCCGCGGCTGCTGCCAGGTCGGCGGCACCCCCCGCGTCGTACAGCGCGGCGGCCTTCTGCGTCATCAGCCGGGCAAGCTCCAGCTCGATGTGCGCCTGCGCGAGCGGATGCGCGATGGCCTGGTGCACGCCGATGGCGCCGCCCTTCCACACCTGGCGCGTACGGGCGTACTCGACGGCCTGCCCCACCGCCTGCCGCCCCAGGCCGAGCGCGAACGCGGCGGTCATGATGCGCTCGGGGTTCAGGCCGGCGAAGAGCTGGAGGAGACCGGCGTCCTCGTCGCCGACGAGGGCGTCCGCGGGCAGCCGCACGTCGTCGAGGACCAGCTCGAACTGCTTCTCCGGGGCGTGCAGTTCCATGGGGATCTGCGAGCGCTGAAAACCCTCCGCGTCGCGCGGGACGATGAACAGGCACGGCTTGAGCCTGCCGGTACGGGCGTCCTCGGTGCGGCCGACGATCAGCGTGGCGTCGGCGATGTCGACGCCGGAGATGAACACCTTGCGGCCGGACAGCACCCAGTCGGTGCCGTCGCGGCGGGCGGTGGTGGTGATGCGGTGGGAGTTGGAGCCGGCTTCGGGCTCGGTGATGCCGAAGGCCATCTTGCGGGTGCCGTCGGCGAGTCCGGGGAGCCACTGCCGCTTCTGCTCCTCGGTGCCGAAGCGGGCGATGACGGTGCCGCAGATGGCTGGCGACACGACGAGCATGAGCAGCGGGCAGCCGGCGGCGCCGAGTTCCTCCAGCACGATCGCCAGCTCCGTGATGCCGCCGCCTCCGCCGCCGTACGCCTCGGGGAGGTTGACGCCGAGGTAGCCGGCCTTGGCGGCGTCGGCCCACAGCTCGTCGGTGTGCCGGCCGTCGCGGACGACGGAGGTGAAGTAGTCGCGGCCGTAGCGGGCGCCGAGGGCGGCGACGGCGGCGCGGAGGTCGCGGTGCTCCTGGGGTTCGAGGATGGCGCTCGTCATGGCTGTGGGCCTTCCTGGTCGCGGGGCGGGGCGTCGTCGGCTTGTTCGGCCTGGTCGGCTGGTTCGCCTGGTTCGACTACGGCGAGAAGGGCGCCCACGTCGACCTGGCGGCCGGGGGCGGCGTGCAGGGCGGTGAGCACGCCGGTCGCGGGAGCGGAGACCTTGTGCTCCATCTTCATCGCCTCCAGCCAGAGAAGCGGCTGGCCCTGGCGCACGGTGCGGCCCGGGGCGACGCCGTCGGCGAGCCGGACGACGGTGCCGGGCATCGGGGCGAGGAGTGACCCGGGCGCGGTGTCGGCGCGGGGGTCGGGGAAGCGGGGCAGGGGCCTCAGGGCGTACGAACCGTGGGGGGTGTCGACGTACGCAGCCGGGGCGGCCCGGCCCGGAGCGCCCGGTCCGGCGGCGTACCCGGCGACGTCGAAGGCGCGGGCGACACCGGCGACTTCGAGCATCACGGCCCCGGGCGCGGCGGCGAGCACGCGCACGCCGGGCAGGTTCCCGGCGCGTACGCCGTCGCGGGTGAGGCGGTAGCGGACCTCGACCTCGGCGCCGCCGGGTTCGGCCCGGTACGCCTTCACCTGCGGCTGCGACGGCACGTTGCGCCACGCCCCGAACCGCGCGGGCAGCACCGCGCCACCGGCGTGCTGCCGCGCGGCGGCGTCGGCGAGGGCGGCGGCGAGGGCGGCGAGTTGGAGGGGGGTGGGCGGGGTGGTCTCGGCAGGCGCCGCGACGGCGACGGCCTCGCCTGCCGCGGCCACGGCACCGGCTGCGCCGGTAGCCGTGTCCGGCGCATGACCGGCCGCGCCGTCCGGCGCGTCGGCCGCCTCGGCGACACCGCCCTCCGGGCGGGCGTCAGCCTCGCCCGTCGCGCCGGCGCCGGCCCCGTCCGCCGCTCCAACCGGGGGGCGGGTCAGCGCTGCCAGGTGGCGGTCGTAGAACGACGTCGTCATCCCGGCCCGTACGAACTCCTCGTGCTCCAGCGAGCCCACCAGCAGGTCCCGGTTCGTCACCGGGCCGTGGATCCGGGCCTGCCGCAGTGCCGCCGCGAGGCGGCGGATCGCTTCGGCGCGGGTCGGGGCGTGGACGATCACCTTGGCCAGCAGGGCGTCGTAGTACGGGGTGACGGTGTCGCCGGCGGCGTAGCCGGTGTCGAGGCGGAGGGTGGGGGGTTCCCCGATCCCTCCCCTTCCCGAAACCGGGCCTGCGCCCCGGACCCCGCCGGAGCTGTCCCCCAACCCCCCCGCGGCGTCAGGCGCATAGCCGTACCCGGCGGTCCCGAACCGCGCGCCCTCCGCCGCCGTCAGGCTCAGGCGGTGCAGGACCCCCGTCTGGGGGGTGAAGTCCCTCGGGTCCTCCGCGTAGAGGCGCGCCTCCACCGCGTGGCCCCGCGGCTGTGGCGCCTCCCGCGGCAACGAGCCGCCCTCCGCCACCCGCAACTGCAGGGCGACCAGGTCGACTCCGTACACCGCCTCCGTTACCGGGTGCTCCACCTGGAGCCGCGTGTTCATCTCCAGGAACTGCGCCCGCCCGTCCGGCGCCAGCAGGAACTCCACCGTCCCCGCGCCCACGTACCCGATCGACCGCGCCGCCCGTACCGCCGTCTCCTCCAGCTCCCCGGCGACGCCCGGAGGCAGTCCCGGTGCCGGGGCCTCCTCGATCACCTTCTGGTGCCGCCGTTGCAGCGAGCAGTCGCGCGTGCCCAGCGCCCACACACCCCCGTGCGTGTCCGCGAGCACCTGCACCTCCACGTGCCGGCCGCCCTCGACGTACGGCTCGACGAACACCTCGCCGTCCCCGAACGCCGCCGCGGCCTCCGCCGACGCCGACGCCAGCGCGGCGTCCAGCGACGCGAGTTCGCGTACGACGCGCATGCCGCGCCCGCCGCCGCCCGCCGCCGCCTTGACCAGCAGCGGCAGGTCGTCCTCCACCGCCTTCGCAGGGTCGAAGGGCGCGAGGCCCATCAGCTCCTTCGCCCGCGTCTTGGACGCCATCGCCTCGATCGCCTCCGGCGGCGGCCCGACCCACGTCAGCCCCGCCGCGGTCACCGCGCGCGCGAACTCCGCGCTCTCGGAGAGGAACCCGTAGCCGGGGTGGACCGCGTCCGCGCCTGCCGACACCGCCGCCGCGACCAGCAGGTCGGCCCGCAGGTACGTCTCCGCCGCCGCGTTCCCCGGCAGCCGGACCGCCGCGCCGCCGGCGGCCAGCGCGGTGCGTACGTGCAGCGCGCCCGCGTCGGCGTCGGAGTGCACGGCTACGGGCGTGATGCCCAGGTCGCGGCAGGTGCGGAAGACGCGGCAGGCGATCTCGCCGCGGTTGGCGACAAGAAGGGTGCGGATCACGGGAGTTGTCTCCTCCGTCGTCACAGCACTCACAGCACTCACAGCACTCACAGCCGGAACACCCCGTACCCGTCGTGCACCCCCGCGTACGGCGCCGTGTGGATCGCCGACAGGCAGATCCCCAGCACCGTCCGCGTGTCCCGCGGGTCGATGACCCCGTCGTCGTACAGCCGCCCCGACAGGAACACCGGCAGCGACTCCGCCTCGATCTGCTGCTCCACCATCGCCCGCAGCGCCGCGTCGCCCTCCTCGTCGTACGGCATGCCCTTCGCCTCCGCCGACGCCCGCGCGACGATCGACAGCACGCCCGCGAGCTGCTGCGGCCCCATGACCGCCGACTTGGCGCTGGGCCAGGCGAAGAGGAACCGCGGGTCGTACGCGCGCCCGCACATGCCGTAGTGGCCGGCGCCGTAGCTGGCGCCCATCAGCACCGACAGGTGCGGGACGCGGGAGTTGGAGACGGCGTTGATCATCTGGGCGCCGTGCTTGACGATGCCGCCCTGCTCGTAGTCCTTGCCGACCATGTAGCCGGTGGTGTTGTGGAGGAAGACCAGCGGGATGTCGCGCTGGTTGGCGAGCTGGATGAACTGCGCGGCCTTCTGCGACTCCTCGCTGAACAGCACGCCGCGCGCGTTGGCGAGGATCCCGACGGGATAGCCGTGCAGCCGGGCCCAGCCGGTCGCCAGGCTCGTCCCGTACAGCGGCTTGAACTCGTCGAAGTCCGAGCCGTCCACCACCCGCGCGATCACCTCCCGCGGGTCGAACGGCACCTTCAGGTCGCCCGGCACGATGCCCAGCAGCTCGTCCTCCGGGTACGCGGGCGGGGCGGCCGGCGGCGGGTCGGGGTGCGCCTTGCGCCAGTCGAGGCGGGCGACGACGCGGCGGGCGGTGTGCAGGGCGTCCGGCTCGTCGACGGCGAAGTAGTCGGCGAGTCCTGAGGTGCGCGCGTGCATGTCGGCGCCGCCCAGCGACTCGTCGTCGCTCTCCTCGCCGGTGGCCATCTTCACCAGCGGCGGGCCGCCGAGGAACACCTTCGCGCGCTCCTTGACCATGATCACGTGGTCGCTCATGCCCGGCACGTACGCGCCGCCCGCCGTGGAGTTGCCGAAGACGACGGCGACCGTGGGGATGCCGGCGGCGGACGAGCGGGTGAGGAACTTGAACAGCGCCCCGCCCGGGATGAAGATCTCCTTCTGCGACGGCAGGTCGGCGCCGCCGGACTCCACGAGGTGGATCGACGGCAGCCGGTTGGCGAGGCTGATCTCGTGCGCGCGGAACGCCTTCTTCAGCGTCCACGGGTTGGACGCGCCGCCGCGTACGGTCGGGTCGTTGGCCGTGATCAGGCACTCGACGCCGGAGACCACGCCGATGCCGGTGACCAGCGAGGCGCCCACTGTGTACGCGGGGGAATCGGAGCCCCAACCGGCCAGCGGGCTCAGCTCCAGGAACGGGGTGTCGGGGTCCAGGAGCAGCTCAATGCGTTCGCGTACGAGCAGCTTGCCGCGGGCGCGGTGCCGGGCGGTGTACTTCTCGCCGCCGCCCGCCACGGCCTTGGCGTGCTCGGCGTCGAGCGCGGCGAGCTTGTCGAGCATCGCGGCGCGGTTCGCGGCGTAGTCGGGGGCCGCGGTCTCCAGCGACGAGGCCAGCACGGTCACAGCAGCAGCTCCTCGGGTATGTCGGCGTACCGGGCGCGCAGCCACTCGCCGAGCGCCTTGGCCTGCGGGTCGAAGCGGGCCCGGGAGGCGACGCCTTCGCCGAGGAGGCCGGCCACGGTGAAGTTGAGCGCGCGGAGGTTCGGCAGCACGTGCCGTACGACCGGGAAGGCGGCGGTCTCCGGGAGGAGTTCGCGCAGGCGGTCGACGGTGAGGGTGTGGGCCAGCCAGGGCCAGGCGGCGCCGGTCCTGGCCCAGACGCCGACGTTGGCGCTGCCGCCCTTGTCGCCGCTGCGCGCGCCGAGCACCGTGCCGAGCGGCGCGCGGCGGGTCGGTCCGGGTGGCGGGGGCGGCGGCAGCGGCGGTTCCGGTACGGGCTCCAGCGCCCGGGTGCGCGGCGGCGGGGCGACGGGGACGCGGGTGCCGTCGGGCAGCACGGCGGTGTGGGGGACGTCGGCGGCCGGGACGTACGCGGCCTCGAAGACGCCGTACGGCTGCGCCTTGCCGGGCGGGGCGGTGACGTGGAAGCCGGGGATGCTGGCGACGGCCAGTTCGACGGCGGCGCCGCTGACGGCGCGGCCGACGGCGGCCTCGTCGGGGTCCCGGACGACGAGGCGGAGCAGGGCGGACGCCTCCTCCTGCACGTCGGCGTCGGGGCGGTCGGTGCGGGCGAGGGTCCAGCGGACGTCGGCGACGCCGTCGAGGACCGGGGCCATCTGGGCGCGCAGGAGTGCGGCTTTGGCGTCGATGTCGAGGCCGGTGAGGACGAAGACGACCTCGTTGCGGAAGCCGCCGAGGCGGGAGAGGCCGACTTTGAGGTCGGGGGGCGGGGGCTCGCCGCGTACGCCCGTGACCCGGACGCGGTCGGGTCCTTCGGGTTCGAGGCGTACGGAGTCGAGGCGGGTGGTGACGTCGGGGCCGGCGTAGCGGGGGCCGGCGGTCTCGTAGAGGAGCTGGGCGGCGACGGTCTCGACGGTGACGGCGCCGCCGGTGCCGGGGTGCTTGGTGATGACGGCGCTGCCGTCGGGCTCGATCTCGGCGAGGGGGAAGCCGGGGCGGCGGACGTCGTGTTCGGTGAAGAAGGAGTAGTTGCCGCCGGTGGCCTGGGGGCCGCACTCCAGCACGTGGCCGGCGACGACGGCGCCGGCGAGGGCGTGGAGGTCGTCCGGGTCTTTGCCGCCCCAGCCGTAGTGCGCCTGGGCGGCGCCGGTGACGAGCGCGGCGTCGGTGACGCGGCCGGTGACGACGACGTCGGCGCCGGCGCGCAGGCAGGCGGCGATGCCGGCGCCGCCGAGGTAGGCGTGGGCGGTGAGCGCGCCGGGCCACTGCCCGCCGGCGGTGAGGTCGTCGCCCTCCACGTGGGCGACGCGGGCGGGGACGCCGACGCGCCCGGCCAGCTCGCGGACGGCGGCGGCGAGGCCCGCGGGGTTGAGGCCGCCGGCGTTGACGACGAGGGTGACGCCGCGGTCGCGGGCGAGGCCGAGGCCGTCTTCGAGCTGGCGGAGGAAGGTCTTGGCGTAGCCGGTGGCGGGGTCCTTGAGGCGGTCGCGGGCGAGGATGAGCATGGTCAGCTCGGCGAGGTAGTCGCCGGTGAGCACGTCGAGTCCGCCGCCGGTGAGCATCTCGCGGACGGCGGCGAAGCGGTCGCCGTAGAAGCCGGAGGCGTTGCCGATACGGAGGGTCACGGGCGGACCTCCGGGGCGGTGGGGGCGCCGGTAGGGCCGGGGGCGGTGGGCGGGCTGTCGCCGACGGGGCCTTCGACGTCCCTACGGCCCCGGGCGGCAGCCGGGGGGTCGCCGACGGGGCCTTCGGCGTCCGTACGGCCCGGGGCGGGGTCGCCGGCGGGCGCCGCGCTCGTACGGCCCGGGGCGTGGTCGCCGACGGGCGCCGCGCCGCTTCCACCCGCGCCGCTCTCCGCCCGTGGCCGCCCGCCGCCCGGCGGGCCGGCGAACGCCTGGGCGATGCCGAGCCAGCGCTCCGCCTCCGCGCCCTCGGCGACGAGCGCGGTGTCGGCGCGGTGGACGCGCTGGGTGGCCAGCAGACAGAAGTCGAGCGCGGGCCCGGTGACCCGCTCGGCGGCGTCCTCGGGCCCGTACGCCCACACCTCCCCGTCCCCGCCGTCCCCATCGTCCCCACCGCCCGGCGCGGTCAGCTCGACGCGGAACTCGGCGGCGGGCGGCGTCAGCCCGTTCACGGCGTACGCGAAGTCCCGCGTCCGTACGCCGATACGGACCACGTGCCGCAGCCGGGCGGTGGGCGCACGCCGTACGCCGAGCGCGTCGGCGACGTCCTGCCCGTGCGCCCAGGTCTCCATCAACCGCCCCGAGGCGACGCCCCCGACGCTCATCGCCGGCCCGAACCACGGCATCCGCACCCCCGCCGGCTGCGCCAGCAGCACGCGCCGCAGCTCGTCGCGCCCCTGCCGCCACCGTTCGAGCAGCACGCCGGGCGGCTGCGCGGCACCCTCCGCGGCGCCGTGGTCGACGAAGTCGTACGGCGCCTCCTGGGCGTGCGCCAGCATCCGCCGGAACTCCTCGGGGTCGACGGCGGCGGCGAGCGCGGCGCGGTCGGTCCACGCGAGGTGGGCGATCTGGTGCACGACGGTCCAGCCGGCGGCGGGCGTATCGAGCGCCCACCGATCGGGCGGCAGCCCGGCGACGAGGCGGTCCAACGCGGCGCTCTCGTCGCGGAGGTCGTCGAGCAGGGCGGTGATCTCCGGGCTCGCCATGGCGCGCTCCCCTCGTGACTACTGCGCAGTAGGGTGGCAGCGGGCCGGAAAACAAGCAAGCATGCTTGCCGGATCATTCTATCGGCTACTCCCCGTGACCAACCGGCTGCGCGTATCGTTTGAAGGGCGGCAGCATGCCACCCACGGAGCTGCGGGGAGGAGAGCCGGAATGACCCTCGTCGACGACAGGACCGAGATGGCCGACACCGACGACAAGCGAATTTTGGACAGCCTGTTCGAGGTGTTCGAGCAGACCCCCGCCTTCGAGGGCTACCGCATCGAGGTCGTCGAAGGGTCCATTCACATGGTGCCGCAGCGTGCAGTGCACTGGGAGATCATTTTTGAGATCGCCCGAACACTGGACAGGGCGTTCGGCGAAGACGCAATGATCTTCTCCGACGTACGCATCGACTTCCCCGGCGCGGAGAACGCCTTCTGCCCGGACGTGGCGAAGCTCCGGGATGGCGCTGAGGCGGACGACGAAGAGCACTGGCGCTACCAGGATGTCGAGTTCGTGGCCGAGGTGATCTCCCGGAGGACGGCGCAGAACGACTACGGCCCCAAAAAATCCGCCTACGCCCTCGCAGGCGTACCGGTCTACCTGGTCGCCGACCCGTATCAGCGCAAGTGCCACCTCTACACCGAGCCCGAGGACGGCGACTACGCCAAGGAGGTCACCGTCGCTTTCGGTACCGAGCTGGACCTCAAGGAAACACCCCTCGGCCTGACCATCCCCACCGACAGGTTCCCCTTCGACTGATCAGCCCTCCTCCAGCAGGCCCTCCGCCAGGAGTTCCGCCAGGTGGCGGGCTCGGATGCCGGCCAGTTGGTCGAGTTGCGTACGGCAGGAGTAGCCGTCCGCCACCACCGCGGCGTTGTCCGGCGCGCTCCGTACCGCCGGGAGGAGCTGGTCCTCGGCGCAGGCCGCCGAGACCTCGTAGTGGCCGCGTTCGAAGCCGAAGTTGCCCGCCAGGCCGCAGCATCCCGCGGCGAGCTGCCCCTCCAGTCCGGCCTTCGCCATCAGGCGGCGTTCGGCGGCGTCGCCGAGGATCGCGTGCTGGTGGCAGTGCGTCTGGCCGGTGACCGGGCGGTCGAGGCGGGGCGGGGTCCAGTCGGGCGCGGCGGATTCGAGGGCTTCGGCGAGGGTACGGACGCGGGCGGCCAGGCGCGGGGCGCGGGGGTCGTCGGGCAGCAGTTCTACGAGGTCGGTCTTGAGCGCGGCGGCGCAGGGCGGTTCGAGTACGACGAGCGGCGGCCCGGCCTCGCTCCGGCCCGCACCGGCGCCCCCGCCCGCACCGGCGCCTTCACCGGCACCTTCGCCTGTACCTGCACCGGCGCCCCCGCCCGTACCGCCGTCTCCGCCCGCACCGCCGTCTCCGCCCGCACCGCTGCCCCCGCCCCCCGGCTCCAGCGCGTCCAGCGTGCGCCGCATCACCCTGCGGGCCTGGTCCAGTTGGCCCGTAGAGACATACGTCAGCCCGCAGCACACCCTCCCCGCCCCCCGCGGCAGCCCCACCCGCAGCCCCGCCGCCCGCAGCACCCGTACCGCCGCGGAACCCGCCTCCGGCGACAGGTAGTTCGTGAACGTGTCCGGCCACAGCAGCACGTCCGGGTCGCTGTCGAGGCCCCGCCCGAGCGACCGCGTCAGCGGCACCCGCGCGATCCGCGGGATCGGCCGCTCCGCCGCCAGCCCCGCCACCCGCTTCGCCACCGCCGCCAGCGGCCCCACCCCCGCCAGCGCGTTCGCCGCGCCCGCCGCCCGCAGTGCCGCCGTCAGCCGCAGCCACTGCGGCAGCCGCCCCATCGCGTAGTGCGCCATCGGCCGCCGCCGCCCGGCGTAGTGGTGGTACAGGAACTCCGCCTTGTACGTGGCCATGTCGACGTCCACCGGGCAGTCGCTGCGGCACCCCTTGCACGACAGGCACAGGTCGAGCGCCTCGCGCACCTCCTCCGAGCGCCACCCGTCCGTGATGACCTCCCCCGCGAGCATCTCGTGCAGCAGGCGCGCGCGCCCGCGCGTGGAGTGCCGCTCCTCGCCCGTGGCCCGGAACGACGGGCACATCACCCCCGGACTCCCCGCCGGGTTCCGGCACTTGGCGACCCCGACGCACCGTCGCACCGCCGCCGCGAAGTCGCCGCCCTCAGGACCGTCGTGCGGATACCCGAACGCCACCGGCACCGGACCGCGCGGCAGCGGCGCGAAGCGCAGGTCGGCGTCGAGGGGGGCGGGGCGGGCGATCACGCCGGGGTTGAGGGCGTCGTCGGGGTCCCAGAGGTCCTTGAAGCCGCGGAAGAGGCCGGCGAGTTCGTCCCCGTACATCGCGGGCAGCAGCTCCGAACGCGCCCGCCCGTCGCCGTGCTCGCCGGACAGCGACCCGCCGTGCGCGACGACGAGGTCCGCCAGTTCCCCCGAGAACTCCCGGAAGCGGGCGACGCCGCCCGCGGTCAGCAGGTCGAAGTCGATCCGCACGTGGATGCAGCCGTCGCCGAAGTGCCCGTACGGCAGCCCGCGCAGCCCGTGCGCGGCGAGCAGCGCGCGGAACTCGCGCAGATACGCCCCGAGCCGCGCGGGCGGCACCGCGCAGTCCTCCCACCCGGGCCACGCCTCGCTGCCGTCGGGCATGCGGGTGGCGGTGCCGGAGGCGTCCTCGCGGATACGCCACAGGGTGCGCTGCGCGGCCGGGTCGGCGACGACGGCGTGGTCGACGGCGTCGGCGGCGCGGCACACCGCCTCGGCCGCGGCCCGCGCGGCGGCGGGGGTGTCGCCGCCTGTTTCGACGAACAGCCAGGCGCCGCCGCGGGGCAGCGCGTGCGCGTCGGGTACGAGATCGGCGGCCATCCCCTCGACGGTCAGGGGCCGCAGCGGCAGCAGCCCGGCCGCGGCCTCGGCGGCGGCGGACTCGTCGGCGTAGCCGAGGACGGCGAGGGCGCGGGCGCCGGGTGCCTCGACGAGGCGGACCGTGGCCTGGGTGAGGACGGCGAGGGTGCCTTCGCTGCCGGTGAAGGCGCGGGCGAGGTCGGCGCCGCGCTCGGGGAGGAGGGCGTCGAGGGCGTAGCCGGAGATGCGGCGGGGAAGGTCGGGCCAGCCGGGGAGGTCACGGGGGTACGAACCGGAGGCGCCGCCTCCGTCCCGTACGCCACCCGCCCCTCCCCCCGTCCTCCCGCCCGTACGCAACGTGGCCAGATGCCCGGCGACGAACTCGCCAAGACCCGGCAGCACCCCCAGATCCCGCTCCAGCCGCATCCCCCGCCCCCGGTACGTCACCACGTCCAGCGACCGCACGTTGTCGGCCGTCGTCCCCCACGCGACGCTGTGCGAGCCGCAGGAGTTGTTGCCGACCATCCCGCCGATCGTGCACCGGCTGTGCGTGGACGGATCCGGCCCGAACGTCAGCCCGTGCTCCGCCGCCGCACTCCGCAGCCGGTCGAGCACGAGCCCCGGCTGCACGACGGCGGTACGCGCCTCGGGGTCGAGCGCGACGAGCCGGTTCAGGTGCCGGGTGAAGTCGAGGACGACGCCCGCACCCACCGCGTTGCCCGCGATCGACGTACCGCCGCCGCGGGCGACGACGGGCGCGCCGTACTCCCGGCACACCTCCAGCGCGGCGGCGGCGTCGTCGGCGTCGCGGGGGGCGACGACGCCGAGGGGGACGCGGCGGTAGTTGGAGGCGTCCATGGTGACCAGGGCCCGGTCCCGGGTCCGGAACCCCACGTCGCCGCGGACGGCTTCGCGCAGCCGCCGCTCCAGCGCCACGACGTCCACACCGGTGTCCGTACCCGCGTCCGTGCCCGTCTGCGTATCCATGGCCCCAGCGTGCCGGACTCCCCCGCCCCGTCGCGCGTATTGACGTGCCCCATTTGCGCCTCTACCGTCCGACCCCAGAAAGATTCGAAATCAGTCCCGAATGTTTCGACACCCCGTGTCAACCGGATCCGGCGCCATCACTCCACCACCGCCCGCGCCCGCCCGCGGGGGAAGAAGGGGAACATGCGAAGACTCCGCAGCAGGCGGCCCAGGGCCCTGTTCGCCGCGCTCGCCGGCGCCCTCTGCCTGTACGGCCTCGGCACCGCCACCGCCGCCCCGGCGCACGCGGCTGACTCGCTGAACCAGCTCGCCGAGGCGCACGGCAAGTTCATCGGCTCCGCCGCCGCCACCTCGCACTTCTCCGACACCCGGTACACCGGGATCCTGGGCACCGAGTTCGGCCAGGTCACAGCGGAGAACGAGATGAAGTGGGAGACCAACGAGCCGTCCCGCGGCCAGTTCAACCACGGCCCCGGCGACCAGGTCGTCGACTTCGCCCAGCAGAACGGCCAGTCGGTCCGCGGCCACACCCTCGTCTGGCACAGCCAGCTCCCGGGCTGGGTCTCCAGCCTGCCGAGCAGCGAGGTGCGCACGGCGATGGAGAACCACGTCACGCAGGTCGCCGGACACTACGCGGGCGACATCTACGCCTGGGACGTGGTCAACGAGCCCTTCAACGAGGACGGCTCGTTCCGCAGCAGCCCGTTCTACAACGCCATGGGCACCGACTACGTCGCGCACGCGCTGCGCGCCGCGAAGGCGGCGGACCCGAACGCGAAGCTGTGCATCAACGACTACAACATCGAGGGCATCAACGCGAAGAGCACCGCGATGTACAACCTGGTACGCGACCTGAAGGCAGACGGCGTACCGATCGACTGCGTCGGTATCCAGGGCCACCTGGCGATCCAGTACGGCTTCCCGAACGACCTGCAGCAGAACATGCAGCGCTTCGCCGACCTCGGCGTGGACGTGGCCGTCACGGAGCTGGACGTACGGATGCAGTTGCCGGCCGACTCCCAGAAGGAAGCCACCCAGTCGCAGTACTACGCGAACGTCATCGACGCCTGCCTGGCCGTCGACCGGTGCGTCGGCGTCACGGTGTGGGGCTTCCCGGACAAGTACTCCTGGGTGCCGGACGTCTTCCCCGGCGAGGGCTCGGCGACCCTGTGGAACGACAGCTACCAGCCGAAACAGGCGTACAACGCCGTGGCGGAAGCCCTGGGCGGCGACCCGGGCCCGGGCCCGGGCCCCGGTGACGGCTGCAGCGCGAGCTACGCCGTACCCCAGGAGTGGAACGGCGGCTTCACCGGCGCCGTGACGGTGAGCTGCGACGGCGACTCGCTGAGCAGTTGGTCGGTCTCGTGGGACTACACGGCGGGCCAGCGCATCAGCAACGCCTGGAACGCGACGTGCCAGCAGAGCGGGGCAAGGGTGACCTGCACCAACGCCGCGTACAACGGCACGGTCCCGGACGGCGGCTCGGTCACGTTCGGCTTCAACGGCACCTGGACGGGAAGCAACCCGACCCCGGCAACACTGACCCTGGGCTGAACCCCCACCCGCCCGCCGGGGCCGCCGCCGAGGGCGGCCCCGGCGGACTGCTGTGTACGGGGCCCGTGGGGCTTCGGTGAAGCGTCGGCATCAAGCCAACGAACGTGCTGGCGAAACCCCGCACGCCACGGATAGCGTCTTCTACCCGTAGTGATCCCTCTCCTACCGGGAGCCTGACGTGAGACGCCGCCGCACCCTCCCCGCCACCCTCGCCGCCTTAGCAGCCACGAGCCTGCTGCTCACGGCCTGCGGTTCCGACGACGGGGACGGGGGTGACGACGAGAAGATCAAGGGCGCGGACGACGCTTCGTCGGCGCCGCCGTCACCGAAGGAGAGCGAACCGGAGGCAGACCGCCCGGAGATCACCTTCCCGTCATACGCGAAGAACGAGTTCGAAGCACAGGGGACGGGTGACCCCAAGAAGGACGCTGTTCTCGCAGACAACGCTGAGCGGATCAATTCGATCGATGACGCCATCTTCAACGGCACGACCGACACTGAGGCGCTGAGCTTCTACAGCACAGGCGAAGCACTGGCCAGCGCCAAGGAGTTCATCAAGGGCTACGTCGAGGCAAACGACAAGTGGGCGGGAGTCACTCGGTACTTCGACCGCACTGTGAACTTCCGGGACGACGGAGCCGCGGTGGTGATCTACTGTTCCGACGAGAGCGGCTCGGTGATCAGCAAGAATCCTGAGAGCGAGAAGCTCCCCGACGAGCCGGGCTCGGACAGAGCATATGTCTTGTACAACACTCGGCTTGAGAAGAACGGGGACGGCGTCTGGCAGACGACGAACGTCATCTCGAAGCGGGGGGCAGAACAGTGCACACCTTGAGCCGAGCAGGACGATTCGGCGTCGTCATTCTCTTATCCACCGGCGCGGTGTTACAGACCCATGGCCAGGCAATCGCCCAAACGAACGACGGGCGCGATGGCCACAGCAACGAGTCGGAGGTGGAGGACCCTGGCGGCTCCGGCCCCTCAGGGGGGAGCGGCAACGGCAACATCTATGCCCAGGTCGAGATCGTGTGGGACGAGGCCCGCAACGGTCCCGGCGGGGACGGCGGCGGGGCCGTGACCCCGGTGAGCGACTGGGAGCCGCCCCCCTGCTGGTACGGCCCGGCCTACACTCCCGACAAGTTCGAAGAATTGGCCCGGCGGGTATTCTTCGCAATGGTCCACGACCCCGACGGGCAGGACATCGCCTCGGACTTCATGGACAAGTACAGCGGCGGCGAGCCCTACGAGAACTTCAACCACGACAAAGCCGGTGAAGGCTACTGGTGGGACGACTTCTACGACAAGAGCCGCGTGAACGACCCTGCTGTCTTTGACTGCATGGAGCCGTGGTTCTGGGTCGACAAGGGTGAACCCCCGCCAGCGGAATACGAGAACGCCGTCACCCCCACGGTCCTGGCCGAACTCGCCTACGACAGGCTCCGCATCCCCCGCGACGAGGCGACCCTCCGCCCCGCAGCAGCCAACCAGAAGGTCAACCTGCCGACCTGGGTGTGGCTGGACGAAGGCACGTTCCACCCCGTGTCAGTCACCGCCTCCATCCCGGAAATCGGCATCGAGGCGACCACCACGGCCCGCCCGGTGGGCCTGCACATCGACCCCGGCACGGACGACGCCGAGCTGTACCCCGACGGCGGCGTCTGCCGCATCAACGACGACGGCTCCATCGGCACCCCGTACACGGCCGGCCGCTCCGGGGAAGCGCCGCCCTGCGGCCTGACATACCTCCGCTCCAGTGAGAGCACGGGCCCGTACGACCTGACGGCCACGGTCACCTGGGAGATCAGCTAGACCGGCACGGGCCAGTCCACCCCTGAGCGGTTGCCCGACGGTGTCTTCAACGCGACCACCGAGGTCGAGGTCGCAGAGATCCAGACCGTCGTCCGCTGACACCGACGCCGGCCGCCTTACCACGTAGCCATTACCTGACCAAGCCGTCCCATAGCCCGTTCGGGGCTACGCGCCGCTACCTCAGGGGGGATCCGTGAGCACCCGCCCCACCGACTGGCACATACTCGACCTCGACGAGGACCCGACGCCCGGGGATCCGGAACGGGTGAAGCAACTGGCCCGGGAGTTGCACGACTTCGCCGACGACGTGGCGGAGGCGTTACGCCAGATCAAGAGCATGGCGGGCGAGGACGCAATCCTGCGCTGGGCGGGCAAGACCGCGAAGACGTTCCAGGAAGAGTTCGAGGAAGTCCCCAAGAATCTCAAGAAGCTCCAGCGGTCGTACGACCTCGCCGGGGACGCACTCGCCGCGTACTGGCCGAAGCTGGAGCGCGCCCAGTCCCTGGCCGACAAGGCGTTAGCCAGGGGCCGCGAGGCCCGCAACGAGTTGTCGTCGGCGACCGGCCGGCTGGACTCGGCCAACTCCTGGCTCGAACGCGCCACCGCCAAGACCGAGGAGTACGACGAGAAAGAAGGCAAGGAAAAACCCGACGAGTCCGACGTCCGCGCCGCCGCCCGCAACGCCACCGACGCCAAGTCCGCCCAGACCAGCGCCCAACGGGCCGTCGACAACGCCGAAGGCGGCCTCGAAGCCGCCAAGAAGATGGCCGCCGACGCCAAGAAGATGCGCGAAGACGCCGCATCCGACGCCAAGGACACGCTGGAGGACGCCTCCGACGCCGGGATTCAGAACCGCAAGTGGTGGGAGAAGGCGGTCGACTGGGTCAAGGACAACTGGGACACCATCGTCAACGTCTGCAAGGTCATCGTCGCCGTCCTGGGCATCGTCGTCCTCATCATCGGCGGACCCCTCGCCTGGGTGGTCCTCGCCGCCGCCCTCGTCGTCCTCGCCGACACCCTCGTCAAATACCTGAACGGCCAAGCGAGCCTCTGGGACGTCGCCTTCGCCGCCCTCGACTGCATCCCCGGCATGAAGGGCCTCACCACCCTGGGCGGGCTGGCGAAGATGGCAAAGGGAGGCATGAAGGCCATGAAGAGCCTCAAGGCCATGAAAGCCGGGGTGCTGGGCCTGGCCAAGCGTGGACGCACCATGGTCGGCGACGCGGCACGAGGCGCCCGTGACCGGTTCAAGAGCGTCGTCAATAAACTCACCGACCCGATCGACCTGGCCACCGGTGAGATGTACCTCCCCCAGACCGACATCGAGTTACCCGGTCTTCTGCCCTTGGCATTCAACCGTCGCGTCGGCTCGGCGTACCGGTGCGGGTGGTGGTTCGGCCCCACCTGGACCTCCACCGTGGACCAACGACTGGAAATCGACGAGCAGGGTGTCATCTTCATCACCGAGGACGGCCGTCTGGTCACCTACCCCTACCCCACCGGCCCCGATGACGTGGTCCTGCCCGGCTCAGGCCCTCGCTGGCATTTGGCCCGTCTGGAGACCGGCGGCTACACGGTCACCGATCCACTCACCGGGCACACCCGCCACTTCCGGAGCCCGGACGACGACGGCCTCGCCCCGCTCCACCAGATATCCGACCGCAACGGCCACACCATCACCTTCGCCTACGACGACGCAGGCGCTCCGACCGACATCCGCCACTCCGCCGGCTACCACCTCCGCCTGACGACGGCGGACGACCGGGTCACCGCCCTCCACCTCGCAGGCGCCGCCGCCGACGGCACCGACGTGGAGATCAAGCGCTTCGGATACGACGAGGACGGCAACCTCACCGAGGACTACAACTCCTCCGGCCTCCCGCTCACCTTCACCTATGACGACCGCCTGCGCGTCACCTCCTGGACCGATCGCAACAACCACTCCTACGCCTACACCTACGACCAACATGACCGCTGCATCGCTGAAGGCGGCGAAGCCGGTCACGTAGCACTCACCCTTACCTACGGCACCACGGATCCCGCCTGGCCCGACTGCACCCTGACCACGCTCGCCACGACGGACGGCTCGACCACTCGGTTCGTCATCAACGACAACTCCCAGGTCATCGCCGAAATCAACCCCCTCGGCGCGGTCACGCGCAGCGAATACGACCACCACCACAACCTCACTGCAGAAACCAACCCCCTCGGCCACACCACCCGCTACAGCTACGACGACGACCGCTGCACCACCGTCACCCGCCCCGACGGAAGCGAGACCCACGCGGTCTACGACCGCCACCCCACCCCTGTCGAACTCATCAGTGCGGACGGCACGGTCTGGCGCCAGACCCTCGACGAGCGGGGTAACCGGACGGCACTGACGGACCCCGCGGGAAACACCACCCGCTACGCCTACGACGACGCAGGCCGGCTGGCATCGGTAACCGATCCATTGGGCGCAGTCACCACGGTGGAATGCAATGCCGCAGGCTTAGCCACCCGCATCACCGATCCCACCGGTGGTGTCGCCGCCTATGACTGGGACGCCTTCGGCCGTCTGATCGCCGCTACGGAACCCACCGGCACGACAACCCACCTGGAATGGACCGTCGAAGGTCAGCCCGCCCGTCAGATCGCTCCCGACGGAGCCGAGCGACGGTGGACCTACGACGGCGAAGGTAACTGCCTGACGCTCACCAACCCCACCGGGCACGCGACAACGTTCACCTACACCCACTTCGACCGGGTCGCCACCCGCACTGACCCCGACGGCACCACCCACACCTTCACGCACGATCACCACTTACGCCTCACCCAGGTCACCAATCCCCAAGGTCTGACCTGGGACTACGCCTACGACCCGGCTGGCCGGCTCATCGCGGAGTCCGACTTCGACAACCGCCACACTGTCTACGAACACGACCCCGCCGGCCGGCTCATCACCCGCACCACCCCCCTCGGCGCAACCCTCACCTACCGGCGCGACGCTCTCGGCCGTCTCACGGAGAAAAACACCGGCGACGCCGTCACCCGCTACACCTACGACCCGGCCGGCCGACTCGCATCGGCCACCGGCCCCGACGGCGAACTCAGTCTGCAACGCGACCTGATCGGGCAGATCACCGCGGAGGTGTGGAACGGCGAAACCGTCACCTTCGCCTACGACCCGGCAGGCCGCCGCACGCACCGGACCACTCCGTCCGGTCACACCAGCACCTACGCATACGACCCTGCGGGCCGCCGCACCCAGCTGACGACCGGCAGCCACACCATGACCTTCGCCCACGACCCCGCAGGCCGGGAAACCGAACGCCGCATCGGCGCTCTCACCCTCACCTCGGACTGGGACCCAGCCGGCCGCCTCGCCCGGCAGACCCTCGCCGCGGGGCTCACTCCCGTCCAATCCCGCGCCTACACCTACCGCCCGGACGGGTACCTCCTCGCTCTCGACGACCGGCTATCAGGCAATCAGACCTTCGACCTCGACCCCACCGGTCGCGTCACCCAGGTCACCGCCGCCGACTGGACCGAGACCTACGCCTACGACTCCCTCGGCGCCCAGATCACCGCCACCTGGCCCGCCGAACACACCACCCCCGACGCGACAGGGCAGCGCACCCACACCGGCACCACCCTCACCCGCGCCGGCCACTACCGCTACCAACACGACGACGCCGGACGGCTGATTCGCCGCACGCGGACCCGCGTCTCCAAGAAGCCCGAAACCTGGCGCTTCGCCTACGACACCGAAAACCGCCTCACCCACGCAGCGACCCCCGACGGCACCGAATGGCGCTACACCTACGATCCCCTCGGCCGCCGACGCAGCAAGACCCGCCTCACCCCCGGCACCGACAAAACGGCAGAAAAGACCACCTTCGCCTACGACGGCTCCACCCTCATCGAACAGAGCACCCACGCCCCCGAACTACCCAACGCCCTCACCCTCACCTGGGACCATGACGGCATCATCCCGATCTCCCAGACCGAGCGCATCACCGACGCCACCAGCCAGGACGAGATCGATGCACGCTTCCTCGCCATCGTCGCCGACCTCATCGGCACCCCCCGCGAACTCATCACGTCCAACGGCGACATCGCCTGGCGCACCCGCACCACCCTCTACGGCACCACCACGTGGAACCGCGGAGCGACCGCCCACACTCCCCTCCGCTTCCCCGGCCAATACGCCGACCCGGAAACCGGCCTCCACTACAACCTGCACCGCTACTACGATCCCACCACCGCCCACTACACCACCCCCGATCCCCTCGGCCTCGAACCCCACCCCAACCCCACCACCTACGTCCACAACCCCCACACCTGGGCCGACCCACTCGGCCTCGCCCCCTGCATTGCTCTCGGCCTGAGCCAAGGCGGACATCTGGTGGACTTCGCCAGACGAAATTCATTCGAACACTTCATGGGATTGTCCCTTGAGGACGCGCTGGCAAACGTCAGACACGTCGCCCACGAGGAACCGCAAAGGAGGATCCATGTCCTGCTCGACGGATTCGAAACCAGAGCTATGAATCCGTCACCACAAGAGCAGTTCGAGCATTTTTACCAACAGGGGATGGCGGGTTCGAATTGGATCACGACTCAGCGGGAGATGAACATAGTCGGTGAGTCTGTCCGACGCGGCAGTAGAGACTGGTCGTCCATCACATTTTGGCGCGATGGAGAGATTCAGGACCTGATAGAGCCGAACTTCGACGAGCTGCGGAGATCCTCTGGACTGGGGTAGCTCGACGCCATGTCGAACATGCGCCATACTTCCAGGCTGTGACTGCCCCGTGGGAACCAAGCGAAAGAGAGTGACATTCATGATGCTCGTTAGCTGGGAGCGCAACTTCAAGGTCTGGCATTACACATTTAGCTGGTCCCGGCTACTGCTCAGGAGCGGACGCCGAAATGAAGGCGAAACAAGGATCGAGGTTCTCTTTTCGAACGTCATCTATCTGCAGATTCCTACAGTACTGAGTAGGTTGGAAATTTCAGAAGCCCCCCTCTCCGAAGTGGATCTCCCGGAGGGAGTCAGCGAGGAGCCTGGTCGGCCCTGTAAGGTGTTCCGCCTCAACGAAGGTGCGGGGATGGTGATTGCGACGCATTGCGACTGGCGCGAGGACAACGAACAACTGGACGCACCCACCTCTTTCAGCCCCATGCGCGGAGTTCCGGGAATTGAGGTTGACTGAATTTACGCCAGGCACGCCGTGATCTCACCAGAAGTCGACCCGGCCGACGAACAGCGACTTATCTTTCTCGCTCTTACTGGAGCGGAGTGATTACGTGACAGCATTCGACGATCTTTCACCATATTCTTACCTTCCCGATAGCATCCCTCCGGGCGTGCCCATCCTCAACGTAGGCTGGCTGGATCCAGGGCACGTCTTTCCGGTAGGAAAAGCGCCCGCGAGCTTCCTCGAGAAGCTCGGTATCCTCTGCGCTCGCCATGCTCATGCGAAAACACGCGGCTGGCACTCGTGCAAACTGCAGCATGCGGGGTGCACCCCTCCCTATCCGATCACCATCCAGGTGGAGGACCGCTCGATTGCACTCGGGGGAGCTGAGATTCGCGTCGTTGACCGCAATGGCACCTGGCTGGCCGCTCCGGACCTGATCTACCACTACGTGGAGGAACACGATTATCTCCCGCCGGGAGCGTTCATCGACGGGGGGATGTGCCACAGGCTGGCCAGCGAGGACCACCAATCGTGATCCTTGCCGAGTTGTCGATCTACCGTGTGGGGTCCAGGAAGCGGTGAGACCGACTGTGGCAAACACCTGGAACGACTGGCTTCGCGCCTACGAGAGCGCGTACCTCTCCCCAGCGCCTCCGCTGCAATTGCCCTGCCCCAACTGCGGAGCACGCTCGCTGTTCCTCCTGTTCCGGGAGAAGACCCCCGACGCCATCGGGCACGCTTTCTTCTGGTGCGGATCGTGCTTGTCCGGGATCCATCTTTGTCGCGTCGAGGTGCCGGACGGTGCCGCTTTCGTCCCCTACGGCATGCCCGCGGACGAGCACCCGACTCCATCTGGCTACACCTTGATTCGTCCGGAACCCTCGGACGACGACGGAGATATCGAATCCGAAGCCTTCTGACGTGATGCGAGGAGCGCCTGACAAGTAACCGGTCGAGCGCAGCTCGGGGAGCACGTGCGGTACTTGGAGCACATGGTGGTGCCGGTCGGAATCGGCCGCCGTCTGCCGGCGCCGGGCTTCGTGGAGCGGGTGGACCCGGTGCTCGGGGCACGGGTGTGTTGCGGAAGTCGGCGCCGCGTGTGGTGTGCGGGTCGGGGCTGGCGCGGTGGTTCACGCCCCGCCCACTGCAGGTGGCCCAGTCTGTGGCTGTTCTTGTCTCAGAGGGTGGACGGGAGGGTCGTTCCGGCCGGGGCACGCCGTAGGCTTCGGGGGTGGCTGAGATCGAGATTCCCGCTGACATCAAGCCCGCCGACGGTCGCTTCGGATCGGGTCCGTCCAAGGTGCGCACCGAGGCGCTCGAAGCCCTGGCGGCCACCGGTTCCTCCCTTCTCGGTACGTCCCACCGGCAGGCCCCCGTGCGGGACCTCGTCGGCCGGGTGCGTACCGGGGTGCGTGAGCTGTTCTCGTTGCCCGAGGGGTACGAGGTGGTTCTCGGTAACGGTGGGGCCACCGCGTTCTGGGACGTCGCCACCCACGGGCTGATCGAGCGCAAGTCGCAGCACCTGTCCTTCGGCGAGTTCTCCTCGAAGTTCGCCAAGGCCGCCAAGCTCGCCCCGTGGCTGGACGAGCCGACCGTCGTCTCCTCCGAGCCCGGTACGCACCCCGAGGCGCGGGCCGAGGCCGGGGTCGACGTGTACGCGCTGACGCACAACGAGACCTCCACCGGCGTCGCCATGCCGCTGCGGCGGGTGGGCGGGGCCGACGACGGGGCGCTGGTGCTCGTCGATGCGACGTCCGGGGCCGGGGGGCTGCCGGTGGACGTGGCGGAGACCGATGTGTACTACTTCGCGCCGCAGAAGTCCTTCGCCTCCGACGGCGGGCTGTGGATCGCCGTGTTCTCGCCGGCCGCGCTGGAGCGGGCCGCGCGTGTGCACGCCTCCGGGCGGCATGTGCCGGAGTTCTTCTCGCTGCCCACGGCGATCGACAACTCCCGCAAGAACCAGACGTACAACACCCCCGCCCTCGCCACCCTCTTCCTCCTCGCCGATCAGCTGGAGTGGATCAACGGGCAGGGCGGGCTGGACTGGGCCGTGCGGCGCACCGCCGCCTCCGCCCGTACGCTCTACGACTGGGCCGAGGAGACGAAGGCCACCACGCCGTTCGTCGCCGACCCTGCCCAGCGGTCGCAGGTCGTCGGGACGATCGACTTCTCCGACGACGTGGACGCCGCCGCCGTCGCCAAGACGCTGCGGGCCAACGGCATCGTGGACACCGAGCCGTACCGCAAGCTCGGCCGCAACCAGCTCCGGATCGCCATGTACCCCGCCGTCGACCCCGCCGACGTCGAGGCGCTGACCCGCTGCATCGACTACGTGCTCGAGCGGCTCTGACAGCGGTTCAGCTGAGACGGCACGGGCCTGGCGCGGTTGCGCGCCGGGCCCGTGCCGTACGGGCACCGGTCAGTGCGACAGCCGCTGGTACCGCCGCACCGCCAGCGGCAGGAACACCGCCGTGATCACGACCGGCCACACCAGCGCCATCGCCATCGCGTGCTGCTCGATCCACGAGTCGCCCAGCCGCCCCGGGTTGCCGAACAGCTCGCGCACCGCGTTGGCCGTGGAGGACACCGGGTTCCACATGGCTATCGCGCCCAGCCAGTCCGGCATGTCCGCGGGTGACGCGAAGACGCTGGAGACCATGCCGAACGGGAAGGCGATCGCGAAGAGGTTGCCCGCCGCCTCCTGGTTGGGCACCAGCAGGCCGAGTACCACGCCGACCCAGATCAGCGCGAAGCGCAGCCACAGCAGCAGCGCGAACGCCGCCGCGGTCTCCAGCGCCGTGCCGTCCGAGCGCCAGCCGATGACCAGCGCGATCGACGCCATCACCGCCAGGTCCAGCGCGGCGCCGATGAGGTCGGACACGCCCCGGCCGCTGACGACGGCGGAGGGGGACATCGGCATGGAGCGGAAGCGGTCGGTGATGCCGTGTTCCTTGTCGATGGCGATCAGCATGGCGGTGTTCATGAACCCGAAGGCCATGGTCATCGCGAACATGCCGGGCATCGCGTACGACTTGTAGGCGTCGGCGCCGCCCTCCATCGCGCTGCCGAAGACGTAGACGAACAGCAGCACGGAGACGACGGGGAAGCCGAGCTGCCAGGCGATGTTCGACGGCTGCCGGCGGTAGTGCAGCAGCCCGCGGCGTACGACGGTCCAGCAGTCGGCGAACGCCCACTTCAGCGCCCCGCCGGGGGCCTGCTCTCGGGCGGGGGGCCGGGGGCCCTTGGCGATGCTGGCGGTGGCGGTGGCTGCGGCAGTGGCAGTGGCGGTGTCCGTTTCGGTGTCGGGGCTCATGCGGTTGCGGCCTCCTCCTTCTTGTCCGTGTTCTCTGTCGTCTCCTTCTCCGCCGTGGTGTGGCCCGTCAGGCTCAGGAACACGTCGTCGAGCGTGGGCCGGCGCAGCGCTATGTCGTCCACCGCGACCCCCTCGTCCTGCAGCGTGCGCGCCACCTCCGTCAGTGCCGCGACCCGGTCGGCGACCGCACCGTGCACCCGCAGCTCCTCCAGGTCGATGCTCGGGTCGGCGCCGGAGACCCGGGCGACGGCCTTCACCGCGTCCGGGATCTCCTCCGCCGAGCCGACGACGACCTCGATACGGTCGCCGCCGACCGTGTTCTTGAGGGCGGCCGGGGTGTCGTCCGCGATGGTCCGGCCGTCATCGATGACCGCGATGCGGTCGGCGAGCTTGTCGGCCTCGTCCAGATACTGCGTCGTCAGCAGCACCGTCGTGCCGCCGGCCACCAGATCCCGCACCGCCTCCCAGACCTCGCCGCGGCTGCGCGGGTCGAGGCCGGTCGTCGGCTCGTCCATGAAGAGCACGTCCGGCGCGAGGATCATGCTCGACGCCAGGTCCAGCCGGCGCCGCATGCCGCCGCTGTACTCCTTGGCGCCCTTGTCCGCGGCGTCGGTCAGCCCGAACTGTTCCAGCAGCTCCGCCGCGCGCTCGCGGGAGCGCCGGGGGCCGAGGTGGAACAGCCGGGCGAACATCTCCAGGTTCTGCCGGCCGGTCAGCACCTCGTCCACCGCCGCGTACTGCCCGGCGAGGCCGATCCGCCGGCGCACCTTGACCGGCTCCTTCATCACGTCATGCCCGCCGACGCGGGCCTGTCCGCCGTCCAGGCGGATGAGGGTGGACAGGATCCGGACCGCCGTGGTCTTGCCGGCGCCGTTCGGGCCGAGCAGGCCGTAGACCGTGCCGTACGGGACGGTCAGGTCGAAACCGGCGAGGGCCCGCTTCTCCCCGTAGCGCTTCTGCACGCCGTCCGCCGCGACGGCGTCACCCGTGCTTGCGTTCACACTCTTCCCCCTTATCTGAGTACGCCGTACTCATTTACGCATACGCCGTACGCAGATGGCAAGTCCGCAGCTAGACTGGGGTACATGGCGGCACGGGAACACAGCGGCAGCGGCGACCTCAGCCGCAGCATGGCCCTGCTCTGGGGCATCGAGGAACACGGCAAGCGCGGTCCGAAGCCGGCCATCTCGGTGGACCGGATCGTCTTCACCGCGATCCGCATAGCGGATGCCGAGGGGCTGGAGGCGGTCTCGATGCGCAAGATCGCCGGCCATCTGGGCGTGGGCACCATGTCGCTGTACCGGCACGTGCCCGGCAAGGCCGAGCTGCTCGACCTCATGCTCGACGGCGTCGGCCCCGTCGAGCCGGAGGACGCCGAACGCTTCCGGAGCTGGACCTGGCGGGAGCGGCTGCGCGCCCTGGCCCAGGGGTTCTGGCAGCACTACCTCGCCCACCCCTGGCTGCTCCACGTCGACCAGGGCCGGCCGGTGCTCGGCCCCAACGGGCTGGACGGCTTCGAGCTCGCCCTCAGCGGCTTCGACGAACTGCCGCTCACCGACCAGGAGAAGGTCGGCTTCGTCACCGCCGTCGACGCCGCCGCCTCCGGCCTCGCCCGGACGCACGTCAACGCCAGGCAGGCGGAGGAGCGTACCGGGATCAGCGACCAGGAGTTCTGGGAGGCCCAGTCTCCGGCGCTGGAGAAGGCGATGGAGTCCGGGCGCTATCCGCGGATCGCGAAGCTCGCCGAGAACGCCTTCTCCGGGGCGCCCGAGGAGGCGTTCATGTTCGCGGTCGACCGGATGCTGGAGGGCCTGGAGGCACTGCTCGACGCCCGCCGTGCGGCGGGGTGGACACCGCCGCCGGTCTCCTGGCGGGTCTCCGACGTGATGGACGGGCCCGCGGGGAGCGCGCCGGGGTGCCATGAGGAAGAGCACGCCTGAGGGCTCCGCGCGCCCGTTCTGTCTGCAGGGCCCCGCGCGCCCGTTCTGCCTTCAGGGCCCAAGCCCCGCACACCCACCCCAGGGTAGGCCGCCCCACCGACAATCACGTCTCCGTACGACCGCCGGGCCCGGCCCCGCGCCCCCTGCTCCCGGTCCCGGTCCCGGTCAGTCCGCCCGCGGGCGCCGCGCCAGCGCGCGGCGCAGCAGCAGCACCGCGCCGACACCGCCGCCGACCAGCAGCACCGACGTCACCGGGCTGCGGTCCTCGTCGTCCCCGTCCCCGCTCGCGCCGTCCCCGGCACCGCCCCCCGGCTCACCCGAGCCGCCCGACTCCGACGACGACTCGCCGCCCCCCTCGGCCTCCCGCCAGATCAGGTCGCTCTGCTCCCCCTCGCTCCCGAAGACGATCGCCGACCCGTCCGCCGTGTACGTCATCGACTCACCCTGCGACTGCAGCGGCGCGTCCAGCCGCCCGGCCTCCTCCGGCTTGCCGTTCTCGAACCGGTACATCCGCCCGCCGAGGTAGCTGCGCAGCGCCATCCGTGTGCCGTCCGGCGAGAACGCCCCGTCCGTCACCCACAGGTTGACCGGCCCGACCCGCCGGAAGATGTTCATCGACCCCGTCGACAGCTCCTTGGGCCCGGCGTACATCGCCGCGCCCCCGTCCTTCTTCTTGCTCACGATGTACACGCGCCCCGTCTTCGGGTGCACCAGCAGCGCCTCGGCGTCCCGCGGCCCGTCCTCGTACTGCACCTCGTACTGCACGGCGTCCACGGTCGCGTTCCTGAGCTGCTTCGGCTCGGGGAAGCGGTAGACCCACACGTACGACCAGGAGCCTCCCATGTTGTCGCCGATGTCGCCGACGTAGAGCTGGTTGCCGGGACCGAGGGAGATGGCCTCGACGTCGCGCGGCTCCCCTATGCCGCGCAGCGTGATCGTGGCCAGCGTCTCGCCGGTCTCGCCGTCCACGGCGTAGATGTACGGGCCGTCGTCGGAGTCGTTGTGCGTCCAGTACACGCCCTCGTGCTGCCGGCTGGCGGCCAGGCCGCTGGACTCGGTGATACGGGGGTCGGTGAGTATCACGTCGTCCTGTGCCGCGGCGGGCGGGGCGTACGCGGCGGAGGTCGCCACCGCCGCCGCGGTGAGCAGGGCGGCGGCGGTCGGCAGGCGGTGGGCGCGCATGGTGCCAAGCCTGCCATGTCCGCGCCCGTACGCGGACCGGATGCGCCCCCGCTCCGCGCGCGATGTGCTTGCTTCGAGCGCGCTCGAAGGAGTTGGCTTGATCCTCATGAGGTATACGCAGTTGGGACGTACGGGACTCAAGGTCAGCCGCCTCGTGCTCGGCACCATGAACTTCGGGCCGCACGCCGACGAGGCCGACAGCCACGCCATCATGGACGCCGCCCTCGACGCCGGCGTCAACTTCTTCGACACCGCCAACGTCTACGGCTGGGGCGAGAACAGGGGCCGTACCGAGAAGATCCTCGGCACCTGGTTCGCGCAGGGCGGCGGGCGCCGCGACAAGGTCGTGCTCGCCACCAAGGTCTACGGCTCGATGGCCGCGGACCGCGGCACCACCTGGCCCAACCACGACCGGCTCTCGGCGCTCAACATCCGCCGCGCGGTCGACGCCAGCCTCCAGCGGCTGCAGACGGACCACATCGACCTCTACCAGTTCCACCACGTCGACCGGCACACGCCGTGGGACGAGATCTGGCAGGCGATCGACGTCCTCGTCCAGCAGGGCAAGATCCTCTACGCCGGCTCGTCCAACCACGCGGGCTGGCACATCGCGCAGGCCAACGAGGCGGCGCGGCGGCGCGGCTCGCTGGGTCTGGTCAGCGAGCAGTGCCTGTACAACCTGCACGAGCGGCGCGCCGAGATGGAGGTGATCCCGGCCGCCGAGAGCTACGGCCTCGGCGTCATCCCGTGGTCCCCGCTGGGCGGCGGGCTGCTGGGCGGCGCGCTGCGCAAGGAGCGCGAGGGCGGCGCGGCGCGGTCGGCGGATGCGCTGTCGAGCGACGCGGTGCGCGCGAAGGTGCAGGCGTACGAGGACCTGGTCGCCGGACACGGCCTGGACCCGGCGGAGGTGGCCCTCGCCTGGCTGCTGACGCGCCCGGGCGTCACCGGCCCGATCGTGGGCCCGCGCACGAAGGAGCAGCTCACGTCGGCGCTGCCGGCGCTGGACCTGACGCTGTCGGACGAGCTGCTGGCGTCGCTCGACGAGATCTTCCCGGGGCCGGGGCCGGCGCCGGAGGCGTTCGCGTGGTGAGCGTGGTGCGCGTTCGGTAGCCGGGGGCTCAGCCGCCGAAGGCGGCGGCGATGGCGACGACGGCGAAGATCAGCACGAGCGTGGCGCTGACGACACGGATGCGGGTCTTGGCGTTCACGCGTACGAGCTTACGGGCCCGCCGCCCCGAGAGGGCGGCGGGCCCGCGCCATTGGCGCGGGCCGTGACGACTCACCGTGAGTATCGTTGTACTACCGGCTGCGGCGTTTGGGCGGCAGCGGGGAGGAGCGGCACGATGACCGTCGTGGAGACCGACAGGATCGAGATGGCCGACAAGAGCGACGAACTCACCCTCGACGTGATGTTCGAGTGGCTGGAGCGCATGCCCGTCCCCGAGGGATACAAGGTTGAGATCGTCGAGGGGAATATCTACATGTCGCCGCAGCGGCAGACGCACTGGGAGATCACGCTCGCCATCATCGAGCAACTGCGCGGCCGGTATCCCCGGAAGCGCATCGCCTCCGACGTCCGCATCGACTTCCCCGGGTACCTGAACGGCTTCGCCTCCGACGTCACCGCGTTGGCAGAGAACGCCGTGCGCGGGACTGGGAACCGCTGGCGCCCGCAGGACGTGGAGTTCGTGGCCGAGGTGATCTCCAAGAGCACCGCCGCCAACGACTACGGCCCGAAGAAGGCCGCGTACGCCACTGCGGGCGTGCCCGCCTACCTGATCGCCGACCCGTACACCGGCAAGTGCCATCTCTACAAAGTGCCCAGGGACGGCGAGTACCGCAGCGAACTCACCATCGACTTCGGTGAGCAGATCGACCTCACCGACACCCCCGTCGGACTCAAGCTGGCCACCGACGAGTTCCCCCGCGACTGACAGTGACTGAGCCCCGCGCTACGTCCCGCCCCCGCCCAGGGGCCACGTGGCCAGGGGCTCGTAGTCGGGCTGGGCGCCCGGGTGACCCGGGGGTGGGGGGTGGCTCTGGACCAGGGTGAGGTCGGTGATGTCGCGTCGGGCGGTGGTGAAGTCGCGCAGGGCGTACGTGAACGGGGTCAGGTCCGTGCCGGCGCCGTGGCGCTGGCGGGCCAGGGTCAGGTGCGGGTGGTAGCACCGCTCGGGGGCCTGCCGGGCGCCCCTCGGCGCCGTCGGCGGCACCCCCGACGTGCGGCGGCCCGCCGCCCCCGCGCCCGCCGCGAGCCGGCCCAGCTCCTCGACGTCGCCGGCCGCCCCCGTCCACAGCAGCGTGTCGGAGAACCGCCCGCCCCCCGTCAGCCGCAGTCCGACCGGCCCCCGGCGGCGCCGCGCCGCCCGCGCCAGCCGCTCCCCCAGCTCCGGGACGGACCAGGCCGGCACCTCTCCGTAGAACGCGACCGTGACGTGCCACCCCTCCGGCTGCACCCAGCGCAGCCGCCCGGCGCCGGGCAGCCGCCGCAGCCGCTCCACCGCCGCAGCCAGGTCAGCCAGCACCTCCGCCGGGGGGATCAGGGCCGCGAACAGCCTCACCGGAACCACCTCACGGGGACAGCCTCACCGGGGCCGCCGCGCGGGGACCACGTCGCGGGGACGACCTCAACCAGACCGCCGCACCGGGACCACCTCGACCGGACCGCCACACCGGGATCATCTCACCGGCGCCGTCTCAGTCCGGGAACCGTCTCAGTCCGGGAACCGTCGCCCCACCCACCGCCACGCGAACTCCAGCAGCACCGACGCCGCCACCGCGACCCCCACCGCCGTCCACGGCATCTCCGTACCCACCAGCTTCAGCGCGAAGAAGTCCTGCAGCCACGGCGTGACCAGCACGATCACGAACCCCAGCGCCATCGTCACGACCAGCCCGACCCGCCACCACGTGTACGGCCGCGCGATGATCGCCAGCACCCACATCGCGATCAGGAACAGCGTCAGCGTCGCCGCCGACGTCTCCGCGTCCAGCGCGCCGTGCCCCGAGTAGTGCCGCCGCGCCAGCATGTACGTCAGGAACGTCGCCGTCCCCGCGATCAGCCCCGCCGGGATCGCGTACCGCATCACCCGGCGGACGAAGTGCGGGCGCGCCCGCTCCTTGTTCGGCGCCAGGGCCAGGAAGAAGGCCGGCACGCCGATCGTCAGCGTCGACAGCAGCGTCAGGTGCCGCGGCAGGAAGGGGTACGGCACCTGGGTGGCGACGACGAGCAGCGCGAGCAGCACCGAGTAGACCGTCTTGACCAGGAACAGGTTCGCGACCCGCTCGATGTTGCCGATGACCCGGCGGCCCTCGGCGACCACCGAGGGGAGGGTGGAGAAGCTGTTGTTCAGCAGGACGATCTGCGCGACGGCCTTCGACGCCTCCGAGCCCGAGCCCATGGACACGCCGATGTCCGCGTCCTTCAGCGCCAGCACGTCGTTGACGCCGTCGCCGGTCATCGCCACGTCGTGGCCCCGGGACTTCAGCGCGGCGACCATGTCCCGCTTCTGCTGCGGGTTGACGCGGCCGAAGACCGCGTTGTCGTCGAGGACGGCGGCCATCTCGTCGCGGTCCTTCGGCAGCGTGCGCGCGTCGACCGTACGGTCCGCGCCCGCCATGCCCAGCTTCGCGGCCACCGCGCCCACGGACACCGCGTTGTCGCCCGAGATGATCTTCGTTTCGACCCGTTCCTCCGCGAAGTACCTGAGGGTCTCGGAGGCGTCCGGGCGGAGCCGCTGCTCCACGACGACCAGCGCGGCCGGCTCGACGTCGCGCGCCACCTCCGGGTCGTCCAGCTCCCGGGCGGCGCGGGCGAGGAGCAGCACGCGCAGGCCCTGCGCGTTCAGGTCGTCGATCTCGGCGAGCGAGGCGTCGCCGGCCGGCAGCAGCACGTCGGGGGCGCCCAGCAGCCACGTACCGGCGCCGGCGGCGAAGCCCGCGTCGCTGAACGAGGCCCCGCTGTACTTGCGCGCCGAGGAAAACGGCAGCGCCTGCGTGCAGCGCAGCTCCTCGGTGTCCGGGTACGCCTCGACGATGGCCTGCAGGCTGGCGTTCGGCCGCGGGTCGGACGAGCCGAGCGCGCCCAGCACCCGCCGTACGCCGTCCTCCGCGGCGCCGCCCAGCGGGCGCAGCTCGGTGACGTCCATGCCGCCCTCGGTGAGGGTGCCGGTCTTGTCGAGGGCGACGACGTCGACCCGCGCGAGCCCTTCGATCGCGGGCAGCTCCTGCACGAGGCACTGCTTGCGGCCGAGCCGGATGACCCCGATCGCGAACGCCATGGAGGTGAGCAGCACCAGCCCCTCGGGCACCATCGGCACGATGCCGCCGACCATGCGGCGGATGGCGTCCTGCGGGCCCTCGTTCTCGACCACGAGCTGGCTGATGACCAGGCCGATGGCGGCCGGGATCATCATGTACGTCACGTACTTGAGTATCGTGCTGATGCCGCTGCGCAGCTCGGAGTGGACGAGCGTGAAGCGCGACGCCTCCTCCGCCAGTTGCACGGCGTACGCCTCGCGCCCCACCTTCGTCGCCGTGAACGCGCCGCCGCCGGCGACGACGAAGCTGCCGGAGAGCACCTTGTCGCCGGGCTGCTTGACGACGGGGTCGGCCTCGCCGGTGAGCAGGGACTCGTCGATCTCCAGGCTGTCGGACTCCAGCACCTCGCCGTCGACGACGACCTTGTCGCCGGGGCCCAGCTCGACGAGGTCGCCGAGGACGATCCCGGCGGTGGGGATCTCCTGGGTCCGGCCGTCGCGGCGCACCTGCGGCTTGGCCTCTCCTATGACGGCGAGGCTGTCGAGGGTCTTCTTGGCGCGCAGCTCCTGGATGATGCCGATGCCGGTGTTCGCGAGGATCACGAAGCCGAAGAGGCTGTCCTGGATGGGCGCGACGGCCAGCATGATGATCCACAGGACGCCGATGATGGCGTTGAAGCGGGTGAAGACGTTGGCGCGGACGATGTCGGCGGTGGAGCGGGAGGAGCGTACGGGGACGTCGTTGACCTCGCCGCGGGCGACGCGCTCGGCGACCTCGGCGGTGGTGAGCCCGTCGTGGCGCCGCGCAACGGCAGCCGCCTCCGTGCCCGTTGCCCCGCCCGCCTGGCCGTCCGCCGTACTGTCCGCCGTGCCGTCCCGTTGCCCGTCCGGCTTTCCGTCCCGTTTCCCGTCCTGCGCCCCACCCGGCCCGCCGCCCGGCTCCGGCCCCTCGCCGCCGTCGGAGGCTGTCTCGACCCGCTGCGTCATGCGTACGACGTTACGTGTTCGGCTGAGCGCCTGCGCGCCCGCCCCGGGCGAGCGCGGCCTCGCGGCGGCGTACGTACCAGATGCCGACGAGGCCGAGGCCCGCGCCCGCGAGGCACGTCCACAGCCACCACAGGCGGTCGTGGTCGTCCAGCCAGCCGACGAACGGCAACTGGATCAGGAAGAGCACCAGCCACAGCACGGTGCCGCCGACGGTCACCGCCATGATGTCGCCCTCGAACGGCTCCGGCGCGGGATGCCTGTACGCCTTCTTGGCCATGTCACCAGGGTACGGGCAGGTCGCGGCGGCATACTGAGCGGGCGCCGAAGTCCGGCCGCTGTTCAGCGCGAAGGTCACGCATGCCCCCCACAGCGAAGACCGCCGGCACCGGCCCCGCCAGCGGGCCCCCGCCTTCCTCGCCCCTCGACGCCTACTTCCACATCTCGCGGCGCGGCTCGTCCATCACCCAGGAGCTGCGGGGCGGGCTGGCGACGTTCTTCGCCATGGCGTACATCATCGTGCTGAACCCGATCATCCTGGGCTCGGCGACGGACAAGTTCGGCCACAGGCTGGACCACGGCGAGCTGGTCACGGCCACGGTGCTGGTCGCCGCGGTGACCACGCTCCTCATGGGCGTCCTCGGCAACGTCCCCGTGGCGTGCGCCGCGGGCCTGGGCCTCAACGCGGTGGTCTCGCTCCAGCTCGCGCCGGAGATGGCGTGGGCGGACGCGATGGGCATGGTGGTGCTGGCGGGGCTGATCATCATGCTGCTGGTGGCCACGGGGCTGCGGGAACGGGTGATGTCCGCGATCCCGGACGGCCTGCGCAAGGCCATCGCGATCGGCATCGGCCTGTTCATCGCCCTCGTCGGCCTGGTCGACGCGGGCTTCGTCACCCGCAACCCGGACTCCGCGCACACCACCGTCCCGCTCACCCTGGGCACCGCGGGCCGCCTGGAGGGGTGGCCCGTGCTGGTCTTCCTGCTGGGCCTGGGGCTGACCTTCGTGCTCCTGGTCCGCCGCATCCGCGGCGCGATCCTGGTCAGCATCGTGACGATGACGCTGGTCGCGATGGTCATCCACGCGGTCGACGACCTCCCGGAGGACGCGTGGGGCCTGACCGCCCCGGTGCTCCCCCACACCGTCGTCGAGGCTCCCCACTTCGGCCTGCTCGGCGAGGCGAGCCTCTTCGGCGGCTTCCGCGAGGCGGGGATCCTGACGGGCTGTCTGTTCGTCTTCACCGTGCTGCTGTCCGGCTTCTTCGACGCGATGGGCACGATCCTCGGCGTCACCGAGGAGGCCCACCTCCTCGACGAGCACGGCCGCCTGCCGGAGATGAACCGGGTCCTCATGGCCGACGGCGCCGCCGTCGCCCTCGGCGGCGCCGCCTCCGCCTCGGCGAGCACGGCCTTCGCGGAGTCCACGGCGGGCGTCGGCGAGGGGGCGCGTACGGGCCTGGCGAACCTCGTCACGGGCGCGATGTTCCTGCTGGCGCTGGTCTTCACCCCGCTGGTGACGATCGTCCCGTCCCAGGCGGCGACGCCGGCGCTGGTGGTGGTCGGCTTCCTGATCATGGCGTCGAACATCGGCAGCATCGACTGGTACGACCTCACGATCGCGGCCCCGGCGTTCCTGACGATCGTCCTGATGCCCTTCAGTTACAGCATCACGGTCGGCATCGGCATGGGCTTCCTGGCCCACGCGCTGCTGCGTACGGTGGCGGGCCGCCCGAAGAGCGTCCGCCCGGCGCTGTGGGTGACGTCGGTGGTGTTCGTCGTCTACTTCGCCCTCGACCCCGTCGAGCGCTGGCTGGGCCTCGACTGACAGTGCGCCGCCCGGGCCCGTAACCTCCTCTGTCCCGGCTCACTCATTTTACTTAGATAAAGTAATGAGGTACTCTAATGAACATGCCTGACCTGTCCCAGGAGGAGAACGCCGCCGCGGTGAACTCGCTCCGCTCCGCGATCATGCGGCTGACCCGCCGGCTGCGGCACCAGCGCGTGGACGAGTCGCTGAGCCCGACCGAGATGTCGGTGCTCGGCACGCTCTTCCGCTGCGGTCCCCTCGGCCCCGGTGAGCTGGCGCGCAAGGAGCACGTACAGCCGCCGTCGATGACGCGCATCGTCGCCATGCTGGAGACCAAGGGGCTGGTCCGGCTGGAGCCGCACCCGGAGGACCGGCGGCAGAAGGTCGTCAGCCAGACCGAACAGGCCGTCGCGATGCTCGAGGAGAGCCGCCGCAAGCGCAACGCCTGGCTGGCAGACCTGGCCGGCGGGCTGTCCGAGGAGGAGTGGGCCACGCTGCGCGCCGCCGCGCCGGTGCTCGAAAAGCTCGCTCACCTGCCGATGCAGGAGGCCGCACCACGCTGACGAAGGACGATGACCGGAGGAGAAAGCCTTGAGTACGGGACCCGGAGCAGACTCCGCACCCGCACCCATACCCGATGACTACGAAGAAGAGGAGCGCAGGAAACAGGGCACGTTCAGCTCACTGAGGATCCGCAACTACCGGCTCTTCGCCGGCGGCCAGGTGGTCTCCAACACCGGCACCTGGATGCAGCGCATCGCCCAGGACTGGCTGGTGCTCAGCCTCACCGGCTCCGCCACCGCCGTCGGCATCACGACCGCGCTGCAGTTCCTGCCCATGCTGCTCTTCGGCCTCTACGGCGGCGTCCTCGCCGACCGGCTGCCCAAGCGCAAGCTGCTCTTCGCCACCCAGGCGTCCATGGGCCTCATCGGCCTCGCGCTCGCGGCGCTCACGCTGAGCGGAGCCGTGACGGTGTGGCACGTCTACCTCATGGCGTTCCTGCTCGGCCTCGCCACCGTCGTCGACAACCCGGCGCGGCAGGTGTTCGTCGCCGAGCTGGTCGGCAAGGACCAGATGCAGAACGCCGTCAGCCTCAACGCCGCCAACTTCCAGACGGCCCGCCTGCTCGGGCCGGCCGTGGCCGGTGTGCTGATCACCGCCGTCGGCAGCGGCTGGGCGTTCCTGCTCAACGGGCTGTCGTTCCTCGCCCCCATCACCGGGCTGCTGCTCATGCGCACCGCGGAGCTGCACCGCGTCGAGCGCGCGCCGCGCGGCAAGGGGCAGTTGCGCGAGGGCCTGAAGTACGTCGCCGGGCGGCCCGAGCTGCTGTGGCCGATCGTGCTGGTCGGCTTCATCGGCACGTTCGGCTACAACTTCCCGATCTGGCTCACGGCGTACGTGGACGAGGTCTTCCACGGCGACGCCGGCACCTACGGACTGCTGAACTCGCTGATGGCCGCCGGCTCCCTGGGCGGCGCGCTGTTCGCGGCGCGGCGCGGCGCCAGCCGGCTGCGGCTCGCGGTGGTCGCGGCGGTGGCGTTCGGCGTGCTGGAGATCGTCGCGGCGGTGTCGCCCGCGTTCTGGCTCTTCGCGGCGCTGCTGGTGCCGGTGGGCGCGTTCGGGCTGCTCTTCAACACGACCGCGAACGCCCACATCCAGCTCACCACGGACGAGGCCATGCGCGGGCGGGTGATGAGCCTGTTCGTCATGGTGTTCGTCGGCGGCACGCCGATCGGCGGGCCGGTCGTCGGCTGGGCGACGGACGCGTTCGGCGCCCGGATCGGCTTCCTGACCTGCGGGGTGATCTCGGCGGTCGCGGCCGTCACGGTGGGTCTTGTGCTGGCCCGGGTCGGCGGGCTGCGGCTGCGGATAGACCTGCGGCGGGGGCGCAAGCACGTCGCGTTCGTCCCGTCGCAGCGGGCGGAGGAGCTGGCCCCGGCGGCGTGACGCCGGGGCGCTCCCGTACGGGCCCTCAGTCGAACCAGCGGGCCTCCTCCAGCTCCCGCGTGCGCGTCGGGTCCTCCAGCAGCGCCGCCGCCTCGAACCGCCGCTGCCACTGCCCCGTCGCCCACGCAAGACCCGCGGCCAGCCCTTCCATCGTCGCCGCGTGGACCGTGCCGTCCGGGGTGCGGCGCCAGTCGAGTTCGGCGCCGCCGGCCGTCAGGTGTTCGTGTTCCTCGTACGTCGCCGGGGTGTCCGGGCCCAGCAGGTCCCGTACGGGCTGCGGGACCTCGCGGGTCTCGCCCGCCGTCTCCACCCTGGCTGCCGTCGCCTCGTATGCCTCCGTCAGCCGCCGCACCTGCAGCAGCTCCCCCAGCGCCGCCGCCTGCGGCGGGGCGACCGGGAGCAGGGGGCGGCCGGTGGCCAGCGGCACCAGGTCGGGGGCGTCCGCGACGAGGGCTTCGCCGGCCGGCACCACCTCCGTGGCGCCGTCGCGGACCGCGCGGAGGTCGTCCGGGAGGGTGACGTCGGCGGGGTCGAGATCGGCGAGGAGGGTGTACAGGGCGTGGAGCTGGGGCGGGGTGACGTCGCTCGCGGGGTCGGCGAGGCGGGCCAGCAGCTCCGCGGCGCCGCCCGGTTCGTCCAGGAGCGCGGCGGCGGAGGTGCGTACGCCCAGGGCCCGCAGCACCTGCTCGTCGGCGACCGCGGAGGCGTCGGCCGGCTCGTACAGCCCGGTGAGCAGCGGGTCGCCGCCCGCGGCGCGCAGGCCGGCGGGCGGGCGGCCGTCGAGCACCGGGTTGCCGCGCAGCCACCAGGCGGTGTACGGGCGTACGAGGTGCGCCTCGCCGTCCGGCAGCAGGACGCGCGCCGGGCGCGTCAGGGCCTCGCGCAGCGGCGGGCGGGAGAGCAGCGCGAGCGCCTGCGGCCAGTGCGCGTCGTCGACCAGGTCGAGGTCCCGTACGCCCACCAGATCGGTCAGCACCGGCGGCACGGGGGTGTCGGGCAGTTGGTCGAGGACGTCCTCGCACCACACGTCGACCGCGTCGAGCAGCCCGGCGTCGTCGGCCTGGGGGTAGGGGTCGTCGCGGGGCTCCAGCTCGTCGGGGTCGAGGACGACGTCCTCGGCCCGTACGAGCACGAAGTCCGCCTGCACCCCGACCGCCGTCAGCGGCTCCCGGCCCCACCGCTCGACCAGGTCGGCGGCGCAGACCGCCAGCTCCCCCGGCCGGATGACGGCGGCGAACGGGCTGCCGGGGCAGACGAGTTCGGCGGCGGGCGCCGGGTCGCCGTCCTCGTCGGGCAGCGCGAGGGCGCCCAGCCACGGCTCGTCGCCCGGTTCGAGGTGCGCGTCGCGTACCAGCCCGAGGACGATGTCCGCCAGTTCCTCCGGATCCGGCGCGCCCTGCTCGGGCCCCTCGTCGAACCACACCTCCCCCGCGTCCAGCGACCCCGCCACCGCCGCCCGCACCTGCGGCGTCGTCAGCACGGCGCGCGGCGTGGCGGGCACGGCGCCCAACTGCTCCAGCACGGGGTGCGCGGCGACGGGGTCGGCGACGCGCAGCCCGAGGCGGGCGAGGCGGGCGGACTGGCCGGGGTGGTGGGGGTGGCCGGACTGGTCGCCGGGGCCGCCGGCGGGCAGCAGCACCTGGCGCGGGCCGATGACGACGCGGCCGTCGGCGAGCGGTACGGGCAGGCCGCTCAGCTCCTCGGGGTCGGTGCCGGCGAGGGAGTCGTAGAGGCCGTGCCACCAGGCGGCGGGGCGCTCGACGCCGCTGAGCCGCTCGACGAGTTCGCCGAGCGGCACCCGCGCGACGCCGAGGGTGCGCAGCTCGCCGCGGCGCTCCAGGCCGGCGGGCAGCAGGTGCGGGAAGACGTCGCCGAGCCGGCGCACCGTCTCGGCGCCGGCGCCCTCGGCGACGAGCGCGTCGCGGGGGCGCAGCGGCTGCGGCTTGGCGCCTTCCTCGGGCACGGCGGGCGGCAGGAACGCGACGCCGGGGAGGAGTTGCAGGATGCCGGCGCGCAGGGCGCCGTCCAGCTCGCCGCGGCCGAGGGGGCCGGGGACGAGGTCGATGGTGCCGGGGGTCAGCGGGTCCCAGTCGGCGAGGAGTCCGGCGTACGCGTCGGCGGCGCGCTCGACGAGGAAGTCGGTGAGCGGGCCGGGGGCGAGGTGGCGGCGGGTGGGTTCGAGGGGGAAGGAGGCGATGAGGAGCGCGGGGACGCCGAGGGGTTCCTCGGTGGGGGTGGGGGCGTGGAGTACGGGGGCGGTGGCGGGTGCGGCGGGGGTGCCGTCGGCGGCGACGGGGACGGCCCAGGTGACGGTCCAGGTGGGGCGGAGGCGTTCCTCGACGGGGCGGTCGGCGAGGAGACCGGGGTCGAGGCGGCCGGCGGCGGTGCGGGTGCGGTAGCGGGTGGCGGTGGGCGGCTCGGCGGCGTGGGGCTGTCGGTCCGTACGGCCGGTGTCCTCGATGACCGTGTACGGGCCGTCTTCGCGGCGGCGCAGCGTGCGTACGCCTTCGGGGGCCTCGACGACGACCTCGGCGAGGCCGGGCAGGGCGAGCAGGAGCGCGTCGTCGATGCCGGCGAGCAGGCGGACGGCGAGGGCGGCGGCGGCCGGGTCGCGCAGCGGCAGGCGGACGGCGGTGTCGTACCCCTCGGGCACGGCCGGGGCGTCGGCTTCCGCGAGGGGCAGGGGGAGGCGGAGCAGGGGGACGTGGCCCTCACGGCGGGCGGCCTCGTCGGCGAGCGCGGGGTTGCGCTCGGCGGCCGTACGGACCAACTCCCGCGCCTCCGCCAGCGACCACCGCACCCGCGCGCCGCCCCGCGAGACGGCCTCCGGCGCGTCGCTGACGGCCAGCACGGCGGAGAACCCGACCCCGAACCGCCCGACGGCCTCGCCGGTGTCCTCCCCCCGCTTGGCGGACGCCCGCAGCGTGGCCAGCGACTCGACACCGGCGGCGTCGAGGGGGGCACCGGTGTTGGCCACGGTCAGCACCCCGGCGGACTCCGCGACCCCGACGGCGGACTCCGGGCCCGCTGTCAGCGTCAACCGGAGGCGCCCCGACGCCCCCGTGCGGGCCGCCGCGTCTGCCGCGTTCTGCGCCAGCTCGACCACCAGGCGGTCGCGGTAGCCGCCGAGGGCCAGGTCCTCCTCCGCGTTGGCGTCCTCCCGGAAGCGGGCGGCCGATGCCGCCCAGGCGTCGAGCGCCGCGGTGCGCAGCCGGTCGGTGGGGTCGACCAGGGGGTCCAGGGGGTCCACTGAGGCTCCTTGTCGCGGGGGGTGCCGGTCGCCGCAGCGTATTCGGTCCCCCGCCGCATACGCGCGGCGCACCGCCCGCCACCGGTGGCGGGCGGTGCGCGCGGGGGCGAGAGGGTGCCCGTACGCGCGGTACGGTCGAGAGGTCAACAGCGCACGGCCGTAGGGGATTCGGTGGGCATCGAGAGCGACCAGCTCGTATACGACTACCTGAGCCGCGTCGGCGACATCGCACAGCAGCGTGCCCTGCCCTCCGGGCAGCGCATGCGGCTGGTCAACGAACTGCGGGCCGGCATCGACAAGGTGCGCGCCGCCGAGGGCGCGCACAGCGTGGCCGCGGTGAAGCAGGTGCTCGCCCGGTTCGGCAGCCCCGGGGACATCGTCGAGGCCGCCAAGCGGGACCCCGCCTCCGCGGTGCCGGATGTCGCGGTGCAGCCCGGGGAGCCGCCGGCCGGGGGCGGCGGGCTGACGTCGCGGCTGCCGCGACCGCGGGTGGGCGGGTCCGAGAGGTGGCTGGGCAAGCTGCCCCGGCCCCGTACCGGCACCGAGCCGGGGCGCCAGAAGCCGAGGCGGCCCGCGCCCGAGGTGCCCGGGCCCGCGCCCGAGGACTTCACCCCGCCCGCCGAGCCGCCCCCCACCGCCGCCGCCCCGCCGCACCTCGCCGGCGAGGACGAACTCGACTCCGCGCACGCCGACCCCGACTGGTGGCGGGTGGAGCCCGCGCCGTTCGCCGGCCCGATGCCCGGCGCCGGCAGCGGCGCCGACAACATGCCGGGGTTCACCGGCGGCATCGAGATCCCGGAGCTGTTCGAGCAGCCGGAGCAGCAGGACGGCGACGAGGGGGAGAAGGGCGGGCAGAAGGGCGACGGCACGGGCGCCATGGGACGTGCCGCGCGCGCCGCGAGGGCGGCCAGGGACGCGAACGCCGGGCGCGCGGCCCGCGCGGCGAAGGCCAAGCAGGCCCGCCGCGAAGCGGCGGAGGCCGAGGCCGAGGACGACTTCGAGGACGAGGAGCCCGCGGCCCCGAGCCGCCGCGGCGCCGCCACCCGCGAACTCCTGCGCAGCGCAGGACTGCTGGAGGTGCTGGCGATGGGCGCGCTGCTGGGGGGCGCCGCGCTCGGTCAGTGGATGGCCTCGGTCGTCGGCTGGGCGCTGGTGTACACCTCGCGCCGGCTGTCGATGACGGAGAAGAAGTGGGCGGCGCTCGGCGTGCCGGGCACGGTGGGGTTCGCCGGGCTGGCGTGGCTGTGGGGGCGGAATCAGGGGCGGTGGGGCGAGCCGTTGAAGGACGGCACGCTTGGGCAGGAGTTCGAGAACATGCTGCCCGCCCTCGTCCAGTTCGCGGCGGTCGCCTCGACGCTCTTCCTGCTGTGGCGGGCACGGCGGCGGCTGCGCGGATAGGGCCGGGCAGGGCGGAGCTGTACGGCACCGTCCCCCGACGCCACAATGAGGCCCACGACTCCGCAGAGAGGCAGCCCCATGAGCAACTCCCCCGTCGGCCTTGTCGACCTCGCCTCGTGGCGCTCCGGCGGACCCGAGGAGCGGCAGCAGGTCCTCGACCGGCTCGACGCGTCGCTGCGCGGGACCGGGTTCGTCATGGTGACCGGCCACGGCGTGGACCCCGCCCTGCGCGAGCAGGTCAGGAAGGCCGCCCGTACGGCCTTCGACCTGCCGCCCGCGGTCAAGGACGGCTACCGCAACGAGGGCAACGGCGGCTGGACCGGCCCCGGCGGCATCTCCGCGGGCGCCATCCAGGACGCGGCGAGCCTCCCGGACCTGGTGGAGCTGTGGAGCCTGTATCCCCACCACCCGGGAGTGTGGCCGGCCGAGGCGCCCGCGCTGCGGGAGCCGCTTGAGGAGTACGCGCGCCAGATGCGGCGCCTCTCACTCGACCTGCTGGAACTCCTCGCCGCCGCTCTCGGCGAGCCCGCCGGCTTCCTCACCCGCTACGACGCGGACGCGGCCTGGACGTGCAACGTCAACTGGTACGGGAGCAGGCAGCAGACCGGCGAGCCGCGCCCGGGGCAGTTCCGCCTCGGCGCGCACCAGGACTGGGATCTGATGGCCGTACTGGACCGTCAGCACGGCCTGGGGTGCCTGCAGATCCGCACGGGCCCGTCGGACGACGCGGACCCGGAGGCCGGCTGGGAGGACGCCCCGTACCACCCGGAGGCCGACGCCCTGACCGTCAACCTCGGTGAGCTGGGGGCCATGTGGAGCAGCGGGCGGTGGCGGGCGGGCTGGCACCGCGTGCTGCCGCCGCCGGCGGACGCGCCGGCGGAACAGCTCATGTCGCTGGTCTGGTTCTACAACCCCGGCCCAAAGACGCCGATGCCCCCGGCCGCCGCCGCGCAGGGGGAGGCCGCCGCCACCGTGGGCGAGTTCCTCGACGAGCGGCTGAAGGCCATCCTCCTGTCCTGACGCCGCAGGCAGCAGGCACAATCGACGTGTGCCTACTCCCTTTTCTCCGCCGCCCTCCGCCCCATCGCCGGCGTTCACCGTCGGCTTCGACCTGGACATGACCCTCATCGACTCCCGGCCGGGAATCAAGGCGGTGTACGAGGCGCTCGTCGCCGAGACCGGCGTGTACATCGACACCGACCTCGTGACCTCCCGCCTCGGCCCGCCGGTGGAGAGCGAGCTGGCGAACTGGTTCCCCGCCGACCGCGTGGCCGCCCTCGGCGACCGCTACCGCGCCCTCTACCCCGACCACGGCGTCACCCCCGCCACCGCCCTGCCCGGCGCCGCCGCGGCGATCGCGGCGGTGCAGGCCGCCGGCGGCCGGGCCCTCGTGGTCACCGCCAAGAGCCGGCCGCTGGCGAAGCTGCACGTCGACCACCTGGGCCTGGCCCCGGACGCGGTGGTCGGCGGGCTGTGGGCGGACGCGAAGGCGCAGGCGCTGACGGAGTACGGGGCGTCGGCGTACGTCGGCGACCACGTCGGGGACGTCGCGGGGGCGCGGGCGGCGCGGGTGCTGTCGGTGGCGGTGACCACGGGGCCGTGCCCGGCGGCGGAGCTGCGGGCGGCGGGGGCCGATGTCGTACTGCCGGATCTGACGGCGTTCCCGGAGTGGCTGGCGGCGTACCGGGCGGAGGCCCGGGGCGGCGCGGGCGGCGGCCGGGGCGCGTAACGCCGCGGGCCTGTGCGCCGCCGCGCTACGGCGCCGCCTGCCCGGCCGCCTGCCGGGCCGCGCGCCGGGCCGCGGCGGCGGAGCGGAACAGCCCGGCAAGCGCCAGCCCGAAGCCGGCGCCCATCAGCATCGACACGAGATACGCGGCTGTCGGCAGCGGGTCCGCCCCGATGAAGAACGGGATGAAAGTGACGAGCGTGCCGAGTGCGCCGACGAGGAAGACGATCGCCCCGGCGCGCACGAGCAGGTCCCCGGGGCGGGAGGTTCCGGTGTTCACGCAACCAGAGTAGGCGTCGTCGCCGGTGGCGGGGGATATGCGCTGAGGAAGCACCCGGCGACATCTTGTCACCACGCGGGGGACCATTAGCCTTGAGGTGGCGGGTCACTGGACCCGCTCTCCTGCTCTTTCAGCAGCGAGTACGGAAACGAAGACAGGGCGACGACACGTGCCTACCGGCAAAGTCAAGTGGTTCAACAGCGAGAAGGGCTTCGGCTTCCTCTCCCGCGACGACGGCGGTGACGTCTTCGTGCACTCGTCGGTGCTGCCGGACGGGGTGGAGACGCTCCGGCCGGGTCAGCGCGTCGAGTTCGGCGTGGTGGCCGGGCAGCGCGGCGACCAGGCGCTGTCCGTGACGCTGCTGGACCCCACCCCGTCGGTCGCCGCCGCGCAGCGGCGCAAGCCGGACGAGCTGGCGTCGATCGTGCAGGATCTGACGACGCTGCTGGAGAGCGTGACGCAGCAGCTCGAACGCGGCCGGTACCCGGACAAGGCACACGGCCGCAAGATCGCCGGGATGCTCCGGGCCGTCGCCGACCAACTGGACATCTGAGGACGCCGGGCGGAGAAGGCTTCCGCTGCCCGAGCTCCCCGGCGGGACACCCCGGGCGGGTTGCGGGTGCGGGTCGGGTCGGGTCGGGTCGGGTCGGGTCGCCGGACGACATCGGCCGGCGGGGGCCTGTGCCGGGGGCCCCGGCCGTCGGACGGCCCGGGTGGGGTGCGAGGCCGCGATGGGGCGGGCGGGTGCACGCCGCCGGGCAAAAGTCGAGCACCATGGGCGATTTGCACCAGTTTCACGGAGGGGCAACCCCGACTTTGTCCCGCGGACACACACGGACCGCCCCTCCGTCGGCTGATCCACCGGGGGCAGCCGGGGCGGCGGCGCGGGCCGCTCGGCGGCGCTCACGGTCACGCCTTCCCGCGGCAACGCGGGCACCAGCAGGGCGGGTAGACGCCGCCGGGCTGGAGAACCTCGAAGTCGCGGTCGTAGAAGCGTTTCTGACGCCCCCAGGTACGCCCGCCGTCGCGGGACACGCGCAGCGTCATGCGAGGACGGTCAGACGGTGGCTGAGGCGCGGGTCGATGTGGCGTGGCGGGCACTCAGGCCACCTCCGTGCCGTGGATGAGGTGCGGCCCGATGTCGATGCCGGCGCGGTGGCGTCCCAAAGCGGGCAGTAGGCGACTCAGCCGTTCGAAGATCCTGGCGATACAGTGCGGCATGTCGACGCTCCTTCGTAGCGTGGGCCACCCCCCCGGGCCGTTCGCGCGGTCGCGGGGGTCTGTTACGCACCGAGGGTCGTGGACTGTGTGCATTTCCGGCATCACCATGGGGTATTGCCGCGGTGGTAATACACTCGCCCCGCCTTCAGATCCGGCGCACCGCATGGCTACGATCACCTCGGAAGCGAAAGCCGCTCACCATGGCCCCCACCGATAGCCCGCTCTGTGCAGAGGTCCTCGATCGGGACGACCTGCGCCGAGCACTGGCAGAGCACGACTTCGCCTCCGCCTTCAGCCTCATCAAGAAGTGGGGCGGCTTATCGCAGAACAGGATCGCGTCGGCGTGCGGGCTCACCCCTGGCAAGGTGAGCCGGATCATCAGCGGGGCGCAGCAGGTCACCTCCTTCGATGTCCTCTGCCGCATCTCTGACGGCCTGCGGATTCCCGGGCTCTTGATGGGTCTGGCCCCGCGACCGTGGGAGGCGCGCAGCAAGCCGCGCGAGGAGCCCACTCCACGTGCGCTGTCAGCGGCTGGGGGCGGTCTTCCGGACACTGTGTGGCAGGCCGATGCCACCACGGAGTTGGCCGCCCGCTTGACAAGGAACGATCTCATGATGGACCGCCGCGCACTTACTCAGGCTTTGACCAGCGCCGTCATCACCGGCGCTCCCCTGCTCGACTCGCTTGAGGGCTGGCTTCAGCGCCCAGCACCTCCTGCACAGGCGCCCAGACGGCGTGGCCGCCTCGGCGTCCGTGAGGTACAGGAGCTGGAGGCCATCGCGCGAGCCTTCCGTCACTGGGGGCATCGGCGCGGCGGCAGCCTGCACCGCAAGGCTGTCATCGGCCAGCTTAATGCGGTCGCGACGGCCCTCGACGAGCACCAGGCACCTCTGATCGAGCAACGCCTGCACCGGGTCATGGCCCAGCTCGCTGGCAGCGCCGCCACGATGGCATGGGACTCCGGGATGCAGCGTCACGCTCAGAAGTACTACCAACTCGCTCTTCGATCCGCACACGCAGGCGACGACACCGCCTTCGGAGCCAACATCCTCGCCGGGATGGCACGACAGATGCTGTACGCAGACCGGGTGGCCGACGCGGAAGCGCTGGTACGCCTGGCCCAGGATGGGGCGCGGAACACCGCCGGACCGCGGGTGCGCGCGATGCTGCATACACGCGAGGCATGGGCCTATGCCGCAGGTGGCCGGGTGCAGGCATTCTGGCGGGCGACCGGCCAGGCCGCCGAAGTCCTCGCCACTGCCGACGACAAGACAGAGCCGTACTGGATCGAGTACTTCTCCGATGCCGAGCTTGCCGGAGTGACCGGCGGGCGGCTCCTTGACCTCGCGCGGAGAGAGCCCCGCTACGCAGAGACAGCGGCGCAGCACATCCGCCAGGCCCTCGCCGATCGCGGTCACGACGCGGGCCGCAGCCACGCCCTTGACAGCATCGGCCTCGCCGAGTGCCATTTCCTCTCCGGCGATGTCACCGGGGCAATCGAGCAGACCCACAGGGCAGTTGACGCCGCCTCCCGGACTCACAGCGCGCGAGTCCGCGTTCAGCTCGGCCAGCTCTACCCCTATACGGTGGGCCGTGAAGCGACGCGGGCCCTGCGCGAGGCACGGGACAGGATCCGCACGCTGCTGGCCGACTGAGGAGGACCGTGACCACCCTCGCCGTAACCGGGCACATGGACCTGACCGACGACAGCATCCCAGCTATCCGCGCCGCACTCGACAAGTTGCTCACCCCGCACGCAGACGGGCACCTCGTCGGCATCTCATGCATCGCCAAGGGAGCGGACAGCCTCTTCGCAGAGGCGGTCCTCGCAGCCGGTGGCCGGCTCGTCGCGGTCATCCCCTCGCGAGACTACCGGCAGACCAAGGTCAAGCCCGATCACGCAGGTCTCTTCGACCGGCTCCTCGACGAGGCAGCCGAAACGGTGGTCATGCCGTACGGAACCGCGAATCGCCGCGCCTACGAGGCAGCCAACCGCACACTGCTTGAGCGGGCAGACAGGCTCGTCGCGGTCTGGAACGGCGAACCGCCGTCAGGAAAGGGCGGTGGCACCGCGGACACCGTCCTGGAAGCCCAGGCCGCTGGCATCCCCGTTGACGTGGTGTGGCCGAACGGGGCAGCACGGCACTCTTGACGTGAAGCTGCACGGCATGTTGACCAGTTCCCACGCACGTCGGCGATCCCCAGGGCGCACACGAGTCCTCCCGACGGAGGCGGGTGTCGCTCAAGTCGGTGCCGAATCTGGTGGCCCGCGGCGAGGTCCGCAGCCCGTCCGCGGTCTCGGCCCTGCTGACGCTGCAACACCTGCCTCCCAGTCAGAACGCGGGTTCCGCGGCGGCCACGGGGTGACAAGCGGGGCACCGCCCGATGTGCGGGGGCGCGGAGTGGGCGGGGCCGGGGCCCGGGGGGGCGTAGTCGCCGCTACGGGAACGCCAGCGCGTCCGGGGCGACGGGGGGCACCAGGCCCTCCGCCGCCGCCTTCGTGAGCAGGCCGCGCACGGCCGCGTAGCCGTCCTCGCCGAGGTCGGCGGTGAACTCGTTGACGTACAGGCCGATGTGCTGGTCCGCCACCGCGGGGTCCATCTCCTGCGCGTGCTCGCGCACGTACGCCCGCGAGGCTTCCGGGTCCTCCCACGCCATCCGCACCGAGGCGCGGGCCGCGGCGGCGAGCGCGTGCAGCGTCTCGGCACCGAGGCCGCGGCGGGCGACGATGGCGCCGAGGGGGATGGGCAGGCCGGTGGCGGCCTCCCAGTGCTCCCCCATGTCGGCGAGGCAGCGCAGGCCGTAGTCCTGGTAGGTGAAGCGGGCCTCGTGGATGACGAGCCCCGCGTCGACCTTGCCGTCGCGGACGGCGGGCATGATCTCGTGGAACGGCATGACGACGACCTCGCCGACGCCGCCCGGCACTTCGGCCGCGGCCCAGAGCCGGAAGAGCAGGTAGGCGGTCGACCGCTCGCTGGGCACGGCGACGGTGCGCCCGGTGAGATCCCCGGGCTGCTGCGCGGTGGCGGTCAGCACCAGCGGCCCGCAGGCCCGGCCGAGGGCGCCGCCGCAGGGAAGCAGGGCGTAGCGGTCGAGGACGTAGGGGAGGACGGCGTACGAGACCTTGAGCACGTCGAGCTCGCCGCGTTCTGCCATGCCGTTGGTGACGTCGATGTCGGCGAAGGTGACGTCGAGCGGCGGGGCGCCGGGGACGAAGCCGTGGGCCCAGGCGTGGAAGACGAAGGTGTCGTTGGGGCAGGGGGAGTAGGCGATCCGGAACGGCTGGGTGTCTGGGGTGTCCGGGGTGTCCGGGGTGTCCGGGGTGTCCGGGGTGTCCGGGGTGTCCGGGGTGTCCGGGGTGTCCGGCGAGGTCATCGGGGCTCCTCTGGGTGGGGTGGGGCGGCGGGGTCGGGGAGGGCCGTGAATGCGGTGGTCAGGGCTTTCAGCGCCTCCGGGATGCGCCACGCGGCGCGGTCGCGGGGGCCCACGGTGTTGGACACCGCGCGGATCTCCAGCACCGGGACGCCGTACCGGGCGGCGGCCTCGGCGACGCCGAAGCCCTCCATCGCCTCCGCCGCGGCGCGCGGATGGCGCCGCAGCAGTTCGGCGGCCCGCTCGGCGGAGCCCGTCACGGTGGACACGGTCAGCACGGTGGCCAGTATCGCGCCGGTCGCCTCCGCCGCGGCCCGCGCTGCCGCCGGTGGCGGGCGGTGCGCGACGGTGCCGAAGCCCAGCTCCGTGACGGGCACGAAGCCGTCGGGTGTCTCCGCCCCCAGGTCCGCGGCCACGATCTCGTCCGCCACCACCACCCCGCCCACGGGCGCGGCGCCCGGGAAGCCGCCGCCGATCCCGGCGGCGATGACGAGGCCGTACGGAACGGGCGCCGCCGCGAGCGCCGTGGCGGTGGCCGCCGCGGCAGCCGCGGGGCCCACCCCGCCGGTCACGACGTCGTAGCCCCGCCCGGCCCGGCCGACGGCCTCGGCCTCGGCGGCGACGGCAGCGATGACCAGCACCCGCGCCCCGTGCACCCGCGCCCCGTGCGCCTGCACCCGCGCCTGCGCCGGCTCCGGTCCCTGCTCCTGCCCGCCCCCGGACATCAACTCCGCCGTCCCGTCAGGACTTGAGGCGCTTGACGTCGATGCTCCACACGCCCTTGGGCTCGCCTTCCCCGTCCATCTCCACGATGCCGACCTTCGCCTTGTCGCCCTGCACGACCTGGCCCGTCTGCGACCTCTCGTTGAACAACTGCTCGCCGTCGAACGTCACATACGTCTTCTTGCTCGGCTCCAGCGGCGCCGCCGGCTTGTCGTTCACGAAGAGCAGCCACCCGTTGTCCGCGATGTCGGGGTCCACGCCGATGCGGACGGTGTCCTTCGCGTTCGCCGTGATCGAGTGCTCCGCGTTCTCCGCGAGGCAGGTGGCCGTCTTCTGGTCGGAGAGCTTCTTCCCGTCGTCGTAGCACTGCGCTTCCGCGCTCGCCGTCCGGCCGCCCACCGTGATCTGGGCCAGCGGCGTCGGCTTCTCGCACGCGGAAAGGACGAAGCTGGAGACGACGACGGCACCGAGAGCCGCCGCGGCGCGGCGGCTGCGAGGGCCGCCGCAAAGGCCGCGGGCACGGGAGAACGCGGTGGTGGCGGGCGCTGTGGTCATGCGGGCAGGCTACCTGTCGGCCCCGGTCAGGCCACGCGGGGGTGCGGCGTGCCGTGCCGGGCGGCGGTGAGCAGCCCTCGTACGGTCGTGGCCAGCCCCGCGGCGACGACGGCCGCGCCCGCCGCCATGCCGCCGACCCCGTTCAGCGGCAGCAGGATGCCGATCGCGCCGCCCAGGACCCACGACAGTTGGATCACGGTCTCGGAGCGCGCGAAGGCCGACGTGCGCACGTGCTCGGGCACGTCCCGCTGGATCAGCGCGTCCAGCGACAGCTTCGCCAGCGACTGCGCGAACCCCGCCATCGCGGCGACGCCGATCACTGCCGGCAGCGAGTAGAAGACCGCCGCCAGCACCGTCGTGGCCAGGGCGAGCGACAGCAGCACGGCGATCAGCTTCTCCGGCCCGCGGGAGCGCAGCCAGGAGCCGATGACCGAGCCCAGCGCGTTGCCCGTGCCGGCGGCGACCGCCGCCATGCCGAGCGTCAGCTCCGGCCGCAGCCCGCCCGGCGGGTTGTCGCGCAGCAGGAACGCCAGGAAGAGCGTCATCAGCCCCGACAGCACCCGCAGCGCGGCGTTGGCCTGGAGGGCGTACAGCACCGAGGGGCCGACGGAGCGCAGTCCCGGCTTCTGCGGCGTACGCAGCCGGCTCTCCTCGCCCGACGCGAGCCGCGCCTTGCCCTCACCGCGCGCGGAGTCCACGGCGTGCGGCATCCGGAACGCCAGGTAGACGCCGAAGCCGAAGACGATCATCGCCCCGTACAGCGGGAAGCCGGGGCCGATCAGGTGCAGCAGCCCGCCGACGGGCGCGGCAAGACCGGTGGCGAGCAGACCGGCGAGCGTCACCCGGCTGTTGGCCTTCACCAGCGAGATGCGCCGCGGCAGCAGCCGCGGCACGACGGCCGAGCGCACCACCCCGTACGACTTGGAGCACACCAGCACCCCGAGCGCCGCCGGATACAGGATCAGGTCCCCGCTCTGCACCGCCCCCGACAGCACCAGCGCCAGCAGCAGCCGCGCCAGCATCGTGGCGGCCATGGCCGCGCGGCGGCCGTGCGGGATCCGGTCAAGCAGCGGGCCGACGACGGGGGCGAGCAGCGCGAACGGCGACATCGTTATGGCCAGGTAGAGCGCGACCCGGCCGCGGGCCTCGTCGGTCGGTACGGAGAAGAAGACCGTCGACGCCAGCGCGATGGTGATCATCATGTCGCCGGCGGCGTTGACCATGTGCAGCTCCATCAGCCGCCCGAGGCCCGACTCCCCCGCGCCCTGCGCGTGCGTGGCCCGGCGGATCCGCCGGCCCGCGCCCACGACCGGCCGGCGCACGGCACGCCCCACCGCCCGGCCCGCCTGCTGCAGCGGGCCGGTCACGGAAGCCGTCCGGTCGTCGACCACCTCGCCATAGTGCCCGCAGGCGGGACCGTAGGGCGAGGACCCCGCGGGGGCGCACACGGTCATCCGGTGACCCACGCGTGGTCCGTACGGGGCACACGGCAGCCCGGCGGGGGGCACGCGGGCGCGGCGGGGGCCGGTGGCAGGCGGCGGGCGTACGGTCCCGGCGCGGCGCCAGGTAGGGTGAACGACGCGCCTAAGAGTGTGTCGTGAGGATACGAGCGTTGACGCGGCCCCCCGGTCCGCTCCCTCGGCTCCCCCGTCCGCCCGGCCGTCCGTACCGAAAGACTGTGAGCCAGCAGATGAGCCCTGCGAACAGCCCCGCCAAGACGACCGCCGTGCGCGGCGCCGCGGTACGCGGCCGTGTCACCCCGGACCAGCAGTGCGCCGACGCCGTCGGCCTCGCCCGCGAGGCGGCCGTGGCGGCCGCGGGTGCGGAGCAGGTCGGCGAGCACATCGGCGTCACCGCCGACGACACGCGCGTGGTGACCCACCTCTTCGAGTGCCGGCTGCCCGGCTACCGCGGCTGGCGCTGGGCGGTGACCGTCGCGCGGGCGTCCCGCGCGCGGACGGTGACGCTCGACGAAACGGTGCTGCTGCCGGGCCCGGACGCCCTGCTGGCGCCGGAGTGGGTGCCGTGGAGCGAGCGGCTGCGCCCCGGCGACCTGGGTCCCGGCGACCTGCTGCCCACGGAGGGCGAGGACCTGCGGCTGGAGCCGGGGCTCGCGGTGGGCGACGAGGAGCTGGAGCCGGTCGGGCCCGCGGAGGCCGTGGAAGCAGCAGGGGCAGCGGAGGCCGCGGGTGCGGAGGCCGGTCCGGTCGCCGAGGGGGCGTTGCCCGGCGTGCCGCGCCGCGGGGAGATCGCCGCCGTCGCCGACGAACTGGGCATGACCCGGCGCCGGGTGCTCTCCCGCTACGGCCTGCACATCGCCGCGGACCGCTGGGAGGAGGACTACGGCCCCAAGACGGCGATGGCCCAGGCCGCACCGGCGTCGTGCGTGAGCTGCGGCTTCCTCATGCCGCTCGCGGGCTCGCTGCGCCGCGCCTTCGGGGTCTGCGCGAACGAGTTCTCGCCGGCGGACGGACACGTGGTCTCCCTCGCGTACGGGTGCGGGGGGCACTCGGAGGCGGCGGTGATGCCGAAACCGGTGGAACCGGCGCCGCCGGTGCTGGACACGATGGGCGCGGACCCGACGTAGTCCTCGCCGGACGGTCCCTGCCGGACGGGGGACCCGCGGGAGGTCGTACGAGCCGGGACGGCCGGCTCCGTCCGGTGCGGGGCGTTCAGCGAGGACTACTGTGGATCGGATGACGACCGGCAACCCCGCCCGGACCCTCGCCGAGGAACTCCGCGGCCGACCGGACACCGCGCTTGCCGAACTGCTCCGTGCCCGGCCCGACCTCGTCACCCCCGTACCGGGTGACCTCACCCAGCTCGCCACCCGCGCCGGCACCCGCGCCTCCGTCGTCCGCGCGCTCGAACGGCTCGACCAGTTCACGCAGCAGACCGCCCAGGCCCTCGCGATCGCGCCGGACCCGTGCCCGTACGACGTGCTGGCCGGGCTGATGGGCGACGAGCCCGACACCGTGGCCGCGCTGCCGCGCGCCGTCGCGGAGCTGCGGACGCAGGCGCTGGTGTGGGGGGACGAGCAGCGGCTGCGGCTGGTCCGTACGGCGCGGGAGCTGCTGACGCCGCCGGCGTCCGCCTCGGCGACCGGCCTGGGGCCCGGCGCCGCGGAGGCGGCGACGGGGATGTCGCCGGGGCGGCTGCAGCAACTGCTGGCGAACACGGGGCTGCCGGCGACTCATGACCCCGTCTCCGCCGTGGAGTCGCTGACCGCGCTGTTCCGCGACCCGAAGCGGATGGCGGACCTGCTGGACCAGGCGCCGCCGGAGGCGGTGACGGTGCTGGGGCGGCTGACGTGGGGGCCGCCGTACGGCACGGTGTCGGCGCAGCCGCCGGCGCACGTGCGGTGGCTGCTGGACCGCGGGCTGCTGCTGCCGACGGCGCCGGGGAGCGTGCTGCTGCCGCGCGAAGTGGCGCTGCACCTGCGCTTTGGGCGGGCGCACCGGAGCGTGGCGGCGGTGCCGCCGGAGCCGGTGGCGGCCGGGTCGTACGGGATGCGGGTGGTCGACGCGACGGCCGCGGGGCAGGCGGCGGCGGCGGTGGAGACGGTCGAGGAGCTGCTCGGCCAGTGGGCGACGGCGAGCCCGCCGGTGCTGCGGGCGGGGGGTCTGGCCGTACGGGACCTGAAGCGCACGGCGACGGCGCTGGACGTCGCGGAGCCGCGGGCGGCGTTCTGGGTGGAACTGGCCTACGGGGCGGGGCTGCTGGCCTCGGACGGCGAGACGGACGAACGGTACGCGCCGACCCCGGCGTACGACGAGTGGCTGGCGCTGCCGGCGGCCGAGCGGTGGGCGGAGCTGGTGGCGGCGTGGCTGGCGGCGACCCGGACCCCGGGGCTGGCCGGCGGCCGGGACGGCAAGGGCCGGGTGCTGTCGGCACTGGGCGAGGGCCTGGACCGCGGCGCGGCGCCGGAGGTACGGCACGCGGTGCTGGGGCTCCTCTCGGGGCTGCCCGAGGGCACGGCGCCGACGGCGGACTCGGTGGTGGCCCGGCTCCGCTGGGAGCACCCGCCGCGGGGCGGGGTGCCGGCGGAGGGCGAGGAGGAGGACCTGCGCACGCGGCTGGCCCGCTGGACGCTGGAGGAGGCGGAGCTGCTGGGCGTCACGGGCCGCGGCGCACTGGCCGCCCACGGCGCCGCGCTGCTGACCACGCCGGACGCGGACACGGACGCGGGCGGCGCCCGGACCACGGCAACAACGACCGGCTCGACCCCGGCCGCCGAGTCTCCCCCGCACACCCGCCCTAGGGTAGGCCGCCCCTCCGACACGCACCCCGCTCGACCGCCCGCCACCCCCGCCGAGGCCCACGCCGCCGCGCTCCGGGCCGCCGGCGTGCTCGCGCCGCACCTGCCGCCGCCCGTCGACCACGTGCTGCTGCAGGCCGACCTCACCGCCATCGCGCCCGGCCCCCTCCAGCGCGGACTCGCCGCCGTGCTCGGCGTCCTCGCCGAGGTCGAGTCCAAAGGCGGCGCCACCGTCTACCGCTTCACCCAGGGCTCCGTACGGCGCGCGCTGGACGCCGGGCGGTCCGCCGCCGAGCTGCACGACTTCCTCGCCGCCCACTCCCGCACCCCCGTGCCGCAGCCGCTCAGCTACCTCATCGACGACGTGGCCCGCAAGCACGGCCGGCTGCGGATCGGCGCCGCTGGCGCGTACCTGCGCTGCGACGACGACGCCCTCCTCGCCGAGATCCTCGCCGACCGGCGCGCCGCCGAGCTGCGGCTGCGCCACCTCGCGCCCACCGTCCTCGTCTCCCCCGCCCCGCCCGACGTCCTGCTGGCCGGGCTCCGCGCGATGGGCTACGCCCCCGCCGCCGAGTCGCCGGACGGCGCCGTCCTCGTCGCCCGCGCCGCCGCGCACCGCACCCCGCCCCGGACGCCGCCGACCCCCGTCCCCGACGGCCCGCCCGTCCCGGACGCCACCCTCCTCGCGGCGGCCGTCCGCGCCGTACGGGCCGGAGACCGCGCCGCCACCGCCCCCCTCCGCGCCGAACCCGGCGCCCCGCAAGCCCCCGCCACCGCCACCGCCACCGGCGCCGCCGCCCCGCCCCCCGGCGGCCTCCCCCGCACCCCCGCCGCCGAGACCCTCGCCGTCCTCCAGACCGCCGTCCTCGGCAGCGCCGTCGTCTGGATCGGCTACGTCAACGCCGACGGCGCCGCCAGCCAGCGCGTCATCGCCCCCGTCCGCGTCGAGGGCGGCTACGTCACCGCGTACGACCACACCGCCGACGAGGTGCGCACCTACCCCCTCCACCGCATCACCGGCGCCGCGGAACTCGCCGACGAGCCCACCTGAGGCCGACCGGGTCAACCGGATCAACCGGATCAACCGGCATCCTGCAGCCGGTCACCCCTGCCCGGCGCCCACCCCGCCCACCCCATCCACCCGGTCCACCCGCCGCCCCGCCCCGTACTCCCGTACCGCGATCCGCGCCAGCTTCGTCAGCATCATCCCGTTGCGCACCGCGACCAGGTAGTCCACCGGCAGCCCGTGCATCCTCGTCCCCGGTCCGCGCAGCGGGTGCCACTCCAGGAAGAACAGCGTGTGCTCGCCCCACGGCTCCAGCCGCATCGCGATCCGCGCCGCCCCGAACGGGTCGGCCTTCGCCTCCAGCTCCAGCCGCCGGCCCGGCTCGCAGACGCGGACGACGCAGGTGTCGTCCAGCACCACGGGGCCGACGCCGACGCGGACCCGCAGCCGGGCGCCCAGCAGGGGCCAGTGCGGGTCCGCGGCGAGGACCTGCCGGGTGCCGGTGACCCACTCGCCGTAGCGGTAGCCGTCGCTCAGCAGGTCCCAGACCGTGTCGGGCGGGGTCAGGATCAGACGGCGGCTGCGTGCCACTGAGGACCTCCGGTCAGTTCTGGAGAAGTCATCGCCGGTCGTTCTTCGTAATCTGAGACGCGTACCCGGTCAGACCCCAGAAAGGTACTGCGATGGCGGACGCGAAGAAGGCAGCCACGGCCGAGGACGGCGAGTCCTACGAGGGCTTCACCGAAGAAGAGATCGCGGCCATGAAGGAACGCGCGAAGGAGATCAAGAAGGCCAAGCGCGGCGGCGCCAAGGCGGACCCGGTGGCCGAGCTGCTGGAGAAGATCGCCGAGATGCCGGAGTCCGACCGGGCCCTCGCCGGGAGGCTGCACACCCTCATCACCGAGGCGGCGCCGGAGCTGTCCCCGCGGCTGTGGTACGGGATGCCCGCGTACGCCTCGGGCGCCAGGAACGGCAAGGGCGGGAAGATCGTCTGCTTCGTGCAGGCCGCGGACAAGTTCAAGGCGCGGTATCTGACCCTCGGCTTCAACGACGCCGCGCACCTCGACGACGGCACCATGTGGCCGACCTCCTTCGCGATCACCGAGCTGACGCCCGCCCACGAGAAGACGGTCACCGAGCTGGTGAAGAAGGCCATGAGCTGACCGCCGCACGCCCGCCCCGCCGCGAGGTAGACTTCCCTGTTTCCCATTGCCCGGTGTCCCGAGTTGCCCGGTGTCCCGAGCCGGGCGCGGCCGTAGGGGGAGGAGGTGCGCATGGCCTGCCTGATCGTGCAGTCCGACAAAACGCTCCTGCTGGAAGTCGACCACGAACTGGCCGAGGAGTGCCGGCGCGCCATCGCGCCCTTCGCCGAGCTGGAGCGCGCCCCGGAGCACATCCACACCTACCGCGTCACACCCCTCGGCCTGTGGAACGCGCGCGCCGCCGGGCACGACGCCGAGCAGGTCGTGGACGCCCTCATGACCTACTCCCGCTATCCCGTGCCGCACGCGCTGCTCGTGGACGTCGCCGAGACCATGGCGCGGTACGGGCGGCTGACGCTCACCAAGCACCCCGCGCACGGGCTGGTGCTGTCCACCACCGACCGGCCGGTGCTGGAGGAGATCCTGCGCTCCAAGCGGATACAGCCGCTGGTCGGCGCGCGGCTCGACGACGACACCGTCGCCGTGCACCCCTCGGAGCGCGGGCAGATCAAGCAGGCGCTGCTGAAGCTCGGCTGGCCCGCCGAGGACCTCGCGGGGTACGTGGACGGAGAGGCGCACCCGATCGCGCTGGTCGAGGACGGCTGGGCGCTGCGCCCGTACCAGAAGCAGGCCGTCGAGGGCTTCTGGCACGGCGGCTCGGGCGTCGTCGTGCTGCCGTGCGGGGCGGGCAAGACGCTCGTCGGCGCCGGGGCGATGGCCGAGGCGAAGGCGACGACGCTGATCCTCGTGACGAACACGGTCGCGGCCCGGCAGTGGAAGAGCGAGCTGCTGCGCCGGACGTCGCTGACCGAGCACGAGATCGGCGAGTACAGCGGCGCCCGCAAGGAGATCCGGCCGGTCACCATCGCCACGTACCAGGTGCTGACGACGCGCCGCAAAGGCGTCTACCCGCACCTGGAGCTCTTCGACTCCCGCGACTGGGGGCTGATCGTCTACGACGAGGTGCACCTGCTGCCGGCGCCCGTCTTCAAGTTCACCGCCGACCTCCAGGCGCGCCGCCGGCTCGGGCTGACGGCCACGCTCGTACGGGAGGACGGCCGCGAGTCCGACGTGTTCTCGCTCATCGGGCCCAAGCGCTTCGACGCCCCGTGGAAGGAGATCGAGGCGCAGGGCTACATCGCGCCCGCGGACTGCGTCGAGGTGCGGGTGAACCTCACGGACGCCGAGCGGCTCGCGTACGCCACGGCGGAGGCGGAGGAGAAGTACCGCTTCTGTGCCACGACCGACACCAAACGCAAGGTCGCCGAGGCGCTGGTCGCCCGGCACAAGGGTGAGCAGACGCTCGTCATCGGGCAGTACATCGACCAGCTCGACGAGCTGGGCGAGCATCTGGACGCGCCCGTCATCAAGGGCGAGACGACCAACGCCCGCCGGGAGAAGCTGTTCGACGCCTTCCGCAGCGGCGAGATCGGCGTGCTGGTGGTGTCGAAGGTCGCGAACTTCTCGGTCGACCTGCCGGAGGCGACGGTCGCCATCCAGGTCTCCGGCACGTTCGGCTCGCGGCAGGAGGAGGCGCAGCGGCTCGGCCGGGTGCTGCGGCCGAAGGAGGACGGGCACGAGGCGCGGTTCTACTCGCTCGTCGCCCGCGACACCATCGACCAGGACTTCGCCGCGCACCGGCAGCGGTTCCTCGCCGAGCAGGGGTACGCGTACCGGATCGCGGACGCGGACGACGTCCTGGCCGGCGACGACGCCTGACGGCCCCGGCGGCGGGCCGCGGGGTGAGCGGTCTCAGGACGACGCCGTGTACCCGTACGCCAGCACCGCGAACGCCACCGCCGGCGCCGCCAGCGCCCCCAGCACCAGCGCCACCCCGAGCCGCTCCCGGCCGCCGCCCGCCTCGGCCAGCCGCCGGCCGACGGACTGCAGCACGGCGCCGGCCAGCAGCAGCGTGAGGACGCCCAGGCCGAGGCCGGCGGCGGAGCCGGTGCTCATGTCCTGGATACGGTCGCACGGCCCGGTGTGGTCGGGCGGCGTGCAGTAGTCGCGCTCGCCGCGGAACGTCGGGATCAGCAGCGTCATCAGCGTCGCGGGTAAGGCCCCCAGCGCGTACGCGATCCGGCCCAGCGTCGTCGTCACGCCGACCCACGACGGCCGGCTCAGCATCGGTGGCTCCGTCAGCGACATCCCTGTACCCCCGTAACCCCCTGTGGACACGCCTGCCGCGGAAGGAGACGTGCCGGAGTGGGGCCGGGGTTCCCGCGGCCCGGCCCCTCCCCCGCGAGCGGGGGCCGGGGCCGCGGGAAACACGGCCGGCCGGGGCGGTGCCCCGGCCGGGGGTACCGGCCCGGTTGACCGGGCCGGAAAGCGGGCCGGCCCGCGCGTCAGGTGGCGGACCGGCCCGCGGCTCAGGCGTAGAACGCCGGGCGCTCGACGAGGTTCACGTCCACCACCGCGCCCGTCTGCTGCGCCTCGACCGTCGCCGCCGCGACCGCCGTGGCGGCGTAGCCGTCCCAGGCGCTCGGTCCTGTGGCAGCGCCCGCGGCCACCGAGTCGACCCACGCCTGCACCTCGACGTCGAACGCCTCGGCGAAGCGCCCGCCCCACTCCTGGTCGATCTCCGTGCCGATCCGGGCCGCCGCGCGGACCTCGGCGCGCGCCGGGTCTGGCAGCCGGATCAGGCCGGTCTCGCCGACCGTCTCGCACTGGATGTCGTAGCCGTACTGGCAGTTGACGAAGACCTCCAGGTCGATACGGACCCCGCCGGCCGTCTCGAAGAGCATGAACTGCGGGTCCTTCAGGTGCGGGAAGCGGTGCGAGGTGGCGCGCGGCATGATGACCTGCGCGGAGACGATCTCGTCGTCGAGCAGCCAGCGGGCGGCGTCGATCTCGTGCACGCCGGTGTCCTGCGCGGCCATCTCGGTGGTGTACCGCTCGGCCTGGGTCCGGTTGCGGTGGGCGCAGTGCATCATCAGCGGCCGGCCGATGCCGCCGCCGGCGATGACGCGCTTCAGCTCCCGGTAGCCCGGGTCGTAGCGGCGCATGAACCCGACCTGCACCAGCCGCCGCCCGTACGCCTCCTCCGCGGCGAGCACGCGCAGCGCGTCCTGGGCGGTGGTGGCCAGCGGCTTCTCGCAGAGCACCGGCTTGCCCGCGGCGATCGCGGCGAGCACGTGCCCGGCGTGGGCGGCGTGCCAGGACGAGACCAGCACCGCGTCCACGTCGTCGGCGCCGATCAGGGACCCCTCGATGTCGGCGGCCGACGCGACCCGCGCGCCGCCCGCCTCCGCCGCGGCCTTCTCGGCCGCCGTCTCGTCGATGTCGGCGACGGCGCTGACGCGGGCGCCGCTGATGACGCGGCTGATGCGCTCGATGTGCTCGCGGCCGATGGCGCCGGTACCGACGACTCCGATGCGTACGGTCATGACGTCTTGCTCCTCAACGCTCGTTCTCAGCGGGGGCGGCGCGTGCCGCTGAGGCCGACGCCCGCCAGGTAGTCGCGGGTGCGGACCGCGATCGGCAGCGGCACGTCCGGCTCGCACGGCCACAGGTCCTGCTCGACGACCACGAACAGCTCCGCGTCCAGACCGGACAGCGCCTCGACGATGTCCGCCGGGTTGGGCACGCCCGCCGGCGGCTCGACCGCCACACCGCGGCTGACGGCCTCGCTGAACGACAGGTTCTCGGCCCTGACCTGCTCGATGATCACCGGGTCCATCTGCTTGATGTGGACGTAGCCGATGCGCTCGGCGTAGCGGCGGATGAGGTCGACGGCGTCGCCGCCGCCGTACGCGACGTGGCCGGTGTCCAGGCAGAGGTTGGCGTAGCGGGAGTCGGTGGCGTTCAGGAAGCGCTCGATCTCCGGCTGGGTCTGGATGTGGCTGTCGGCGTGCGGGTGGACGACGAGCCGGACGTCGTAGTCGTCCAGGAGGATCTTGCCGAGGTCGTCGGCGGCCTTGCCCAGCGCCGTCCACTGCTCTGCCGTCAGCTCCGGCGGCTCGGTGAAGTCGCCGGTCTTCTCGTCGCGGTACAGCGGCGGGATGAGCACGAGGTGGTGGGCGCCGGCGGCGGCGGTGAGTTCGGCGACACGGCGGACGTTGGCCAGCGTCTCGTCCCACTCCGCGGGGCGGTGCAGGGCGCCGAAGATCGTGCCGCCGGAGACCTGGAGGCCGCGGTCGGCGAGTTCGCCGGCGAGGCGCTGCGGGTCGGTGGGCAGATAGCCGTACGGGCCCAGCTCCAGCCACTTGTAGCCGGTCTCGGCCAGCTCGTCGAGGAAGCGGGTGTAGGGGACCTGGTGCTCCTCCTCGGGGAACCACACCCCCCAGGAGCAGGGGGCGGAGCCCAGGCACAGATTGCCAGCGGCGGGGCGCGGGACGCCGGGTGCGTTCGTCATGAGGGTGCGGCCTCTCGGTGGTCGGGGGCTCGTGAGTCTCGGGCTCGTGAGTCTCGGGGCGCGGTGTTCAGTTGGCGGTCGGGAACGCGAACGCCGCGCCGCGGGCCGCCGGGTTGCCGCCGGCCGGCCAGCGGGTGGTGACGACCTTCGGGCGGGTGTAGAAGTGCACGCCCTCCGGGCCGTGGACGGGGCTGTCGCCGATGAGCGAGTCCTTCCAGCCGCCGAAGGAGTACGCGGCCATCGGCACCGGCACCGGCACGTTGATGCCGACCATGCCGACGTGCACCCCGCGCTGGAAGCGCCGGGCGGCGCCGCCGTCGCCGGTGAACAGGGCGGTGCCGTTGCCGTACGGGTTGGCGTTGATGAGCGCGATGGCCTCGTCCAGGGTGGCGACGCGGATCACCGCGAGCACCGGGCCGAAGATCTCCGTACGGTACGCGTCCATCGTCGCGCTGACGTGGTCGAGCAGCGTCGGCCCGGTGAAGAAGCCCTCCTCGTGGCCGGCGACCTTCAGGTCGCGCCCGTCGACGACGACCGTCGCGCCCTGCTCGGCCGCCGAGGCGACCGCCCCGTCGACGCGCTCCTGCGCGGCGCGGGTGACGAGCGGGCCCATCTCGCTGGCCGGGTCGTCGCCGGGGCCGACGCGCACCGCGCGGGCCTTGCGCTGCAGCGCCTCGACCAGCGGCTCGGCCGCGTCACCGACCGCGACGGCGACGGAGATCGCCATGCAGCGCTCGCCGGCGGAGCCGTAGGCGGCGGCGATGAGCTGGTCGGAGGCGTAGTCCAGGTCGGCGTCCGGCAGGACGACGGCGTGGTTCTTCGCGCCGCCGAGCGCCTGGACGCGCTTGCCGGCGGCGGTGGCGCGCTCGTGGACGTAGGTGGCGATGGGGGTGGAGCCGACGAAGGAGACGGCGGAGATGCCGGGGTGGTCGAGGAGGGCGTCCACGGCCGTCTTGTCGCCGTGCACGACGTTGAAGACGCCGTCGGGCAGCCCGGCGTCCGCGTAGAGCCGGGCGACGAAGTTGGAAGCGGACGGGTCGCGCTCGCTGGGCTTGAGCACGAACGTGTTGCCGGTGGCGATGGCGATGGGGTGCATCCACAGCGGCACCATCGCGGGGAAGTTGAACGGGGTGATGCCGGCGCACACCCCCAGCGGCTCGCGGAAGGACAGGACGTCCACGCCGCGCGAGTACTGGTCGGAGTAGCCGCCCTTGAGGGCGTCGGCTATCCCGCAGGCGTACTCGACGACCTCCCGGCCGCGGACGATCTCGCCGCGCGCATCCGAGATGATCTTGCCGTGCTGTGTGGAGATGATCCGGGCCAGCTCGTCCTCGTGCTTGGCCAGCAGCTCGCGGAAGGCGAACATCACGCGCATCCGCTGGGACAGCGAGCTCTCGCTCCAGGTCTCGTACGCCGTGGCGGCGGCGGTGACGGCGGCGTCGACGTCTGCGGTCTCGGCGAGCAGGACGCGGGCCTGCTCGCGGCCGGTGGCCGGGTCGTAGACGGGGGCGGTGCGGGTGGCGGAGGCGGCGGTCAGACCGCCGGCGATCCAGTGCTCGATCGTGTGCATATGAGGGTCTCGCTTAACTTGCCGGTGCGGTACAGGAGTTGCGGATCGTCGGCGGTCCGGGGCGGTCGGGGGGCGGGGAGGGTCAGAGGTACGGGCGCTGGGCGCGCTTGCCGGCGCGGTACTCCTCGTACGCCTTGCGCGTGGAGTCCAGCTCGGAGACCTCGCTCACCGGCACGTCCCACCACGCGGAGCTGGGCGGGTTGGGCCCGGTCAGGTCGGTGACGACGTGCACCACCGTGGTGCGCTCCGCCTCCTTGGCCCGTACGAAGGCGTCCCGGAACTCCGCGACCGTCGTCGCCCGCAGCACGTCCGCGCCGAGGCTCGCGGCGTTCGCGGCCAAGTCCACGGGCAGCGGCCCGCCGTCGAGTTCGCCGGTGTCGGGGTTGCGGCCGGCGTAGCGGGTGCCGAAGCGCTGGGAGCCCAGCGACTCCGAGAGCGCGCCGATGGACGCGAAGCCGCCGTTGTCGAGGAGGACGACGATCAGCTTCAGGCCCTCGGCGACGGCGGTGACGATCTCCTGGGAGAGCATCAGGTACGAGCCGTCGCCGACAAGGACGACGACCTCGCGGTCCGGCGCGGCCAGCTTCACGCCGATGCCGGCGGCGATCTCGTAGCCCATGGTGGAGTAGGCGTACTCGACGTGGTACGCCTTCGGGTCCCGGGCCCGCCAGAGGGTCTGCAGGTCACCGGGCATGGACCCGGCGGCGTTGATCACGACGTCGCGGTCGCCGGCCAGGTCGTTGACGGCGCCGAGGATCTCCGTCTGCGCGGGCAGCGGGCCGTGGGGCCGCTCGGGGTGGTAGACGGCGTCGGCGGTGCGGTGCCAGTCGTCGGCGAGTTCGCGTACACGCGCGCGGTAGGCGTCGTCGGCCTGCCAGTCGGCAAGTTCCGTATCGAGCGCCTGAAGGCCCGCGCGGGCGTCCGCGACCAGCGGCTCCGCGGCGTGCTTGACGGCGTCGAGGCGGGCGGCGTTGAGGTTGACGAACGCCACGTCGGGGCGGGCGAAGACGGTGCGGCTGGCGGTGGTGAAGTCGCTGTAGCGGGTGCCGACGCCGAGGACCACGTCAGCCTCGGCGGCGAGCGCGTTGGCGGCGGCGGTGCCGGTGGCGCCGAGCGCGCCGACGGCGGAGGGGTGGTCCCAGGGCACGGCGCCCTTGCCGGCGTGGGTGTCGGCGACGGGGATGCCGGTGCGCAGCGCGAACGCCCGCAGCGCCTCCCACGCCTCGGAGTACACCGCGCCGCCGCCGGCGACGAGCAGCGGCCGGCGGGCGCCGCGCAGCAGCGCGACGGCGCGGGCCAGCGCCGCGGGCTCGGGCGCGGTCCTGGGCACGTGCCACACCCGGCGGCGCAGGAACGCCACCGGCCAGTCGTACGCCTCGGCCTGCACGTCCTGCGGCAGCGCGAGGGTGACGGCGCCGGTCTCGGCGGGGTCGGTGAGCACCCGCATCGCGGCGAGCGCGGCGGGGATGAGCTGCTCGGGGCGCTCCACGCGGTCGAAGTACGCGGAGACGGGGCGGAGCGCGTCGTTGACGGACAGGTCGCCGTTGCGCGGGTCTTCGAGCTGCTGGAGCACCGGGTCGGCGGCGCGGGTGGCGAAGACGTCGCCGGGCAGGAGGAGGACCGGCAGCCGGTTGGTGGTGGCCAGGGCGGCGCCGGTGACCATGTTGGTGGCGCCGGGGCCGATGGAGGAGGTGCAGGCGTAGGTCTGCAGCCGGTTCACCGTCTTGGCGTAGGCGGTGGCGGAGTGGACCATGGCCTGCTCGTTGCGGGCCAGATAGTACGGGAGGTCCGCCTCGCCGGTACGGGCCGCCTGGAGCAGCGCCTGCCCGACGCCGGCGACGTTGCCGTGGCCGAAGATGCCCCACATGCCGGGGATCAGCCGCTGTTCGACGCCGTCGCGTTCGCTGTACTGGCTGGCCAGAAAGCGCACCAGCGCCTGGGCGGTGGTGAGCCTGACGGTGTCCTTGCCGTGTGCCTCGCTCATCGCGTCCCTCCTCCGAACGGCAGCCTCGGGTCGGTCTCCTGGTCTTCCCAGGTGCTGCGGATCCAGCCGTGTGCCGGGTCGTCGCAGATCAGCCAGGCCCGTTCGGCGCCGGGTCCGGCCATGACGTTCAGGTAGTACAGGTCGTAGCCGGGTACGGCCATCGACGGGCCGTGCCAGCCGTGCGGGATGAGCACGGTGTCGCCGCTGCGCACCTCTTCCAGCACCTCCAACGGCCGCTCGGCGGTGCCGTAGACGCGCTGGTAGGCCATGCCGGGGCCGCCGTCGGGGCCGTCGGCGACCTCGAAGTAGTAGATCTCCTCCAGCTCGCTCTCCTCGCCCGCGCGCGCCTCGTCGTGCTTGTGCGGCGGGTAGGAGGACCAGTTGCCGCCGGGGGTGAGCACCTCGCAGACCAGCAGCCGGTCGGCGTCGAAGGTCTGCGGCAGGCAGTAGTTGTGCACCTCGCGGCTGCACGTGCCGGCGCCGCGCAGCTCCACGGGGACGTCCGCGGCCGGCCCGTAGCGCACCGGCAGCCGCCGCTCGCAGCGCGCCGAGGGCAGCGCGAACCGGCCGCCGCCGGGGCTGGTGATGCGGACCTCGGCGTCGCGCGGCACGTAGGCGAAGTCGGTCGGCGCGCCGAAGACGCCGTCGCGGCCGGTGCGGCCATCGAGAACCAGCCGTTCGCCGTCGGCCTCGACGGTGCAGCCGCCGGCCAGCGGGAGCACGAGGTGCTCGGCGTCGCCGGTGGCCAGCGTCTGGCTCTCGCCGGGGGCGAGTTCGAGGATGCGCAGGCCGGAGTAGCCCCAGCCGGCGGACTGCGGGCTGATGACCGTACGGTACGGGCCTTCGGCCGACTCTCCGCCGCGTACGAAGAGGTTGTCGTTCCGATCGCTCACAGCAAGCTCACCGCCCGGTCCACTGCCCCGCTCACGTCGCCGTCCGCCGGGTACAGCAGCGAACGGCCCATCACCAGCCCCTGCACGCCGGGCAGCCGCAGCGCCTTGCGCCAGGAGTCGAACGCCGCGCGCTGCGCATCCGCGCCGCCGACGTCGCCGCCGAGCAGCACCACGGGCAGCGTGGTCGCGGCGACGACGCGCTCCATCTCCGGGACGACGGGCAGCTTCAGCCACGTGTACGCGCTGCGCCGGCCGAGCCCGGAGGCGATGGAGACGGACTTCACGACGGCGTCCGGGGACAGGTCGTTGCGCACCCGGCCGTCCTCCCACCGGGACAGGAACGGCTCGACCATCGCGATGAGCCGCCGGTCGGCGAGCGCGTCGACCGCGCGGGCGCTGGCCTGGAGGGTGGCGGCGGTGGCCGGGTCCTCAAGGGCGATGCGGGTGAGCATCTTGCCGCCGTCGAAGCCCATGGCCTCGATGGTCTCGGCGTCGTAGCCGGTGAAGCGGTCGTCTATCTCGAAGGAGGAGCCGGCGAGGCCGCCGCGGTTCATGGAGCCGAAGACGGACTTGCCGTCGAGGACGCCGAGGAGGAGCAGATCCTCCAGGATGTCGGCGGTGGCCAGCACGCCGGTGACGCCGGGGCGCTCCAGGGCCAGGCACAGCCGCTCCAGCAGCAGCCCGCGGTCGGCCATGGCGAACGCGTCGCCGCCGACGGCGTTGGCGCCGCGGGCGGGGTGGTCGGCGGCGATGATCATTGCCCGGCCGCCGGTCCCGCCGCCAGTCTCGCCGCCGGTCCCGTCGCCGCCGAGGGGCGAGGCCGCGGGGCGGCGGGCTGCCGCCGCGGCGGCGATCGCCTCGGGGTGGTTGACGCGGGCGGCGGTCAGGTCGCCGATGTTCTCAACGCTCATGCGTGGTTCTCCGGGAAGTGGGCGCGTGCGCGGGTGGTCGCAGTCGCTGCTGCGGTGCGCACGTCGATCGTCGCACTCGCCGGCCGCGTACGCTGTGCGCGCTCTGCGCGCAGCGTCACGGGCGTGCCCTGCGAGCGCTGCGTGCCGAGCGTGCGCCCGTTGTCACAGGGGCCGCCTACCCTTGGGTGGGTGTGCGGGGGATGGGGGGTGCGCGATACGGAGCCGTTCGCTCCGCTCGTGCGCGGACTCGCCGGCCCGCGCAGGCACGACCCCGCGGGCCCCCGGTGCCCGCCCCCCGGTGCGCTCCTCGTTCCCCTCACGCCTCATCCCCGGCCTCCGCCTGCGCCCCTGCTCCTGCCTGTGCGGCAGCCCCTGCCGCAGCCGCGCGCAGGCGCGCCTCCACCTGCTCCGCCGTCGGCATCGCGTCGGAGCAGGCCAGCTCCCCCGCCACGTGCGCCCCGGCCGCGTTGGCGAAGGCGATCGTGCGGTTCAGCTCCCAGCCCTCCAGCATCCCGTGGATCAGCGCCCCGCCGAAGGCGTCCCCCGCGCCGAGGCCGTTGACGACCTCCACCGGCACCGGCGGCACCTCCGCCTCCGCGCCGTCGCGGTGCACGGCCAGCACCCCCCGCGGGCCCTGCTTGACGACGGCCAGTTCCACCCCCGTCGCCAGCAGCGCCTGCGCGGCGGCGCGCGGTTCCCGCTCCCCCGTGGCGACCGCGCACTCCTCCAGGTTCCCGACTGCCACCGTCACGTGGGCCAGCGCCTCGCGGTACAGCCCCCGCGCCGGCCCGTCCGCGGAATCCCCCGCCCCCTCGGGCCAGAACATCGGACGCCAGTCGAGGTCGAAGACGGTGTGCGCCGCCCGCCCGCGGGCTTCGAGCGCCGCCAGCGTCGCCGTCCGCGAGGGCTCCTCGCTCAGCCCGGTGCCCGTCATCCAGAACACCCGCGCGGCACGCACCGCGTCGAGGTCCAGCTCGTCCACCGCCAGGTCCAGGTCGGGCGCCTTGGGGTAGCGGTAGAAGTACAGCGGGAAGTCGTCCGGCGGGAAGATCTCGCAGAACGTGACGGGAGTGGGCAGCGCCGGTGAGGTGCCCACGAAGTCGGTGCCGACCCCGTATCCGCGCAGCGCGTCGCGGACGAAGGTGCCGAAGGGGTCGGCGCCCGTCTTCGTGATCACCGCCGCGCCGTGCCCGTAACGGGCGGCGGCGACGGCGACGTTGGTGGCGCTCCCGCCGAGATACTTGCCGAAGGTGCTGACCTCCGCGAGCCCGACGCCGGTCTGGAGTGGATAGATGTCCACCCCGACCCGCCCCATGGTCACCACGTCGTACGGCTTCGGCTCCGGCACTGCCACTCCCAACTCCCTCTACTCCTTCACCGCTCCGGTGAGCATTCCCTCGATGAACCGCCGCTGCAGCGCGATGTACACGACCACGACCGGCAGTGCGATCAGCACGGCCGCCGCGGCGAGCAGCGAGGTGTCCGAGGTCTGCTGTCCCTGGAAGAAGGCCAGGCCCAGCGGTACGGTGCGCAGCCCCTCCTCGCTGATCATGACCAGCGCCATCAGGAACTCGTTCCACGTCCACATGAACGTGATGACGATCATGGTGGTGATCGCCGGCCGCCCCATCGGGACGAGGATCCGCCACAGGGTGGTGAAGCTGTTCGCTCCGTCCACCCGCGCCGCCTCCATGACGGACTGCGCGCTGTTGCGGAAGTACGTCCGCATCCAGAACACGCCGAACGCCAGCGACTGCGCGGTCTGCGGCAGGATCAGCGCCCAGTACGTGTCGGTGATCTCGTAGTGCCGCAGGTCGAAGTAGAGCGGTACGACCAGCGCCTCCTGCGGCAGCGTCAGGCCGATGACGAACACGTAGAACAGGATGTTCGAGCCCGGGAACTTCATCACGCCGAAGGCGTACGCCGCCAGGATCGACAGCACCGTCGCGACCGTGACCACCACGACCGCCACGAGGATCGAGTTCCCCAGATACGTGCCGAAGTGGCCCTGCTGCCAGGCGTCGGAGAAGTTGCTCCAGTTCAGGCCGCCCTCGGGCAGCGAGAACCCGGTGTTGAGCGAGCCCTTCTCGCCGAACGCCGTCGACAGGATGCCGATGACCGGCGTCAGCGAGATGACGGCGAAGATCGAGAGGATGCCGTAGGTGAAGGTGCGTTCGATCTTGGAGCTCATGAGCGGCGTCCTTCGACGAGCCGGGAGACCGTGACGGTCAGGGTGAAGATCAGCACGGTGAGCGCGACGCCCACGGCTGCTGCGGAACCGACCTGGTTCAGCTCGAAGGCGCGGTGGTAGACCTCGTACGCCGGCACGGAGGTGGCCTCACCGGGGCCGCCGCTCGTCATGACGTAGATGAGGTCGAAGTTGCGCAGTCCGGCGACGATCGTCAGGGTCAGCGCGACCGCTATCTCGGCGCGCAGCGCCGGCAGCGTGACGGCGAAGAACTCGCGGAACGCGCCCGCGCCGTCCAGCCGCGCGGCCTCGTACAGCTCCCTGGGGATGCGCTGGGCACCCGCGAGGAACAGCACGAGACACAGACCCGTCATCACCCAGGTGCCGACGATGCCGACCGCGGGCAGCGCCCAGTCGTAGTCGCCGAGCCAGGGCCGGGCCCAGGAGTCCAGGCCCACGCCGCGCAGCACGTCGTTCAGCAGCCCGTCGGGCGCCAGGATCGACTGCCACGCGACGCCGACGACGACCATCGCCAGCACCTGCGGAAGGAACAGCACGGTGCGGAAGAACGTCATGCCCCGCACCCGGATCCGCGACATGGCCGCCGCGAGCAGCAGGCCGATACAGACCGGGAGCACCGAGTAGAAGATCAGCAGCACCAGCGCGTGCCCGAACGGGGCCCGCAGGGACGGGTCGGTGAAGATGTCGGCGTAGTTGTCGAAGCCCGCGGAGGTGGCCCGGGTCAGGCCGTCCCAGTTCAGGAACGACAGCCAGACCGACTGCCCGAACGGGACCAGCAGGAACAGCGCGTAGATGACCAGCGCGGGCAGGACGTAGAGGTACCCGACCGCGCGCGGCTCTCCCGGCGCGCGGCGCCCGTAGGCGGCGGTGACGGACTTCATCACGACCCCGCAGGCTCGGCGCCGTCGCCGCGCTGCTTCTCCATGAACGGCCCGTAGTCGTCCTGCAGCTTCTTGGCGAAGCCGTCGGGCGAGGTCTTGCCGGCGATGAGGTCCTGCAGCCCGGCGGAGACGGTGTCGTAGAACGTGGGCGTGGTGTAGTCCAGGTACGGGACCAGGCCGTCGTTCGCGTTCAACTGCTTCCACGCCGCGATCATCTGGCCGTCGGGGCTCTCCGGGTCCACCGCGTCCGCGGCCTTGCCCGGGACGGCCGGCAGCACGCCGTTCTCCGTCATCACGTCGGCCGCGTGCTCGTTGGTGATGAAGTCGAGGTACGCGGCGGCGACCTCGGGGTGCGGGGACTTGGAGGTCACGGACCAGGACAGGCCCTGGCCGCCGGTGGTGACGGGGCTGCCGTCCTCAGTAGCGGGGGGCGGGGCCATGACGCCGAGGTTGTCGCCCATGGGCTTCTTGAGGTCGGCCTGCAGCCAGGTGCCGGCGATCAGGTAGGCGCCGTCGCCGCCGGCGAACTGCTTGTAGGAGTCGTCGTAGCCGCGGCCGTTGGCGTCCTTGGGCAGGTAGCCCTTGTCGATCCAGTCGGCGAGTTCGGCGGCGGCGTCCTTCGTGTACGCGTTGTCGAAGCCGTCGCCGCGGCCGAGGATGGTGTTGCGCGCCTCGGCGGCGCCGTGCTGGTCCTGGAGCACGCCGAAGTTGTGGATGGCCGGCCACTGGTCGAGGTTGCCGAACTGGATGGGCAGTTCGCCCTCGCCCTTGAGGGTGGCGAGGCTGTCCGTGAATTCCTTCCAGGTCTTCGGCGGCTCGATGCCCGCGTCGGCCAGCTTTTCCTTGTTGTAGTAGACGCCGATGAACTCGCCGGTCTGGGAGACGCCGTAGAGCCGGCCGGTGCCGAACTTCTTCCCGTCGGCGGAGACCCGGTTCAGGTTCAGCAGGGTGCTGGGATAGCGCGTGTTCCAGTCGTAGATGCCCGCGTAGTTGTCGAGCGGCATCAGCAGCCCGGCCTGCACGAAGGCGACCATGTCGGGATAGCCCTGGTTGGCCTGCACGATGTCGGGCGGCTTGTTCCCGGACAGCGCGAGCTTCAGCGTCGTCTTCAGGTCGTCGAAGCTCCGCGAGACCCGCTTGATCTTGACGTTCGGGTACTTCTCCTGGAACTCCTTGTTGAGCTGCTCCAGCTCCGCGTGCTGGCCGCCGCGGACCTCCTGGTCCCACACGGTCAGCGTCACGTTCCCCGCCTTCGACGGGTCCGGTATGCCGCCCGCGGCGCCGGCGCCCCCGCCTTCGACGGCTCCGGAGCCGTCGGTGCCCGGCACACAGCCGGCCGCCATGACGGCGAGTCCCGCGGCGAGCGCGGCGGGCACGAGTGCCTTTGTCCGCCGTCTACCGCCGCCCTTGTTGCGCAATCCCATCAGAACTCCTTCGTTCTACTCGTCCCGGAAACCGATGGTCGGAATGGCCCGCCGGCGCGGACGCTGCCGCACCAGGGCCGGGACCAGGCCGTCCAGGAAGTCGTACCGCCGGGCCACCTCGGCGGCGTCCGCGTCGCCCGCCTTGGCGCGGGCGGCGGCCTCGATCCACCACGCGGCCACCTCCGTCCAGTCGGGCGCGGACAGCGAGCCGCCGAAGTGCTGCACGGACAGCGCGGCGGTGAGGTTGGCGAAGGCGAGCCGGTCGGCGAGCGGCCAGCCCGCCAGAGTGCCGGTCATGAAGCCGGCGACGAACACGTCGCCGGCGCCGGTCGGGTCGAGGGCGTCCACGAGCAGGCCGGGGACGTCGGCGGTCTCACCGGTGATCCCGTCCACGGCGACGGCGCCCTCGGGCCCCTTGGTCACCACGGCGATCGGCACCAGTTCGGCGAGGGCGCGCACCGCCTGCTCCGGGGAGTCGGTGCGGGTGTACTGCATCGCCTCTGCGGCGTTGGGCAGGAAGGCGTGGCTGTAGCGCAGCCCGGTGAGCGCGGACAGGTCCCAGCGGCCGGTCTCGTCCCAGCCGACGTCGGAGAAGACCTTCGAGCCCTTGTCGTGCGCGTGCCGGACCCACTCCTCGTCCCGGCCCGGCTCCAGCGACGCCACAATGGAGCGGGCGCGCGGCAGCTCCGTGCAGACGGGCGCGGGCGCGGGGTGCTCGTGCGTCACCATGGTGCGCTCGCCCTCGTACGCCATGGAGACCGTGACCGGCGAGTGCCAGCCGGCCAGCCGCCGCGACGGGCTGAGGTCGACGCCCTCGCTCTCCGAGAGACTCTCCCAGATGTAGTCGCCGTACAGGTCTGCGCCGAAGCTCGCGCAGAGCGTGGTGCGCAGCCCGAGGCGGGCGAGCGCGGTGGCCATGTTCGCGATGCCGCCCGGGCTGGAGCCCATGCCGCGGGCCCAGTTCTCGCTGCCGCGCACGGGCGCGGCAGCGAGACCGGTGAAGACGATGTCCATGAACACGGTGCCGGTGAGGAGAACGTCGTGCTCCGGATCGCCGGGAGCCCGTGTGCCCGCCAGCGGATCAATCGCTGTGCGGACCGCCGAGGGAGTGCTCAACGGCGTGTCCTTCCTGCTTGTGGTTCACATTGAGCGACACCCTGCACCGCCGCGACGGATTTTGCAAGAGGTCACTCACACTCGCGCAAACTCGCTCACGTGGAGTACATTGCCGAGCATGCTGCGAGAGACGCGCCACGAGAAGCTGCTCAGCATCCTCGGTGACGAGGGCGTGCTGCCCGTCCGGGAGATCGCCAAGCGACTCGGCGTCAGCGAGGCCACGGCCCGCCGCGACCTCACCGAGCTGGGCCGCGCCGGCCGGCTCACCCGGGTCTACGGCGGCGCCGTAGCCGCCCGCGCGGACGACGAGAGACCCTTCGCCGAGGTCGCAGACGACGACCCCGGCGGCCGGGAGTCCGTCGCCGCCCGCGCCGCGGAGCTGGTCGAGGACGGCGACGTCGTGCTGCTCGACATCGGCACCACCACGCTGGCCCTGGCCCAGCGGCTGCGCGGGCGCCCTGTGACCATTGTCACCAGCAATCTCGCGGTCTACGAGGAACTGCGCGACGACCACGCGGTCACCCTGATCCTGCTCGGCGGCGAGGTCCGGCGGAACTACCGCTCGGTCGTCGGCGTGCTCACCGAGTCCAACCTCCGTGAACTCTACGTCGGCCGGCTCTTCCTCGGCGCCAGCGGGATCCTCCCCGACGGCAGCGTGCTGGACAGCACCCACGTCGAGGTACCCGTCAAGCGGGCCATGATCAGGGCGTCCCGGCAGGTGGTGCTGCTCGCCAGCGCCGGCAAGTTCCCCGGCGACTCGGGGCTCGTCCGCATCTGCGGCCCCGAGGACGTGCACATGCTCATCACGAACACGTCATCGGACCCGGTGACCCTCGCCGCCTTCGGCGAGGCCGGTGTGGAGGTAGTCACAGTATGAGGCTGACAGTGCTGGGCGGCGGCGGATTCCGCGTGCCGCTGGTGTACCGGGCCCTGCTCGAGGACAGCGGCGACGAATCCGGTCGGTGCACCGAGCTCGTCCTGTACGACACGGAGCCGCGGCGCCTGGAGGCCATCGGCGCCGTCCTCGCGCAGCACGGCGCCGACGCCGCGACGAGAGGCGCCCGGCCGCCCGCGGTGCGTACCACCACCGACCTCGACGACGCCCTGCGCGACACGGACTTCGTCTTCTCCGCCATCCGCGCCGGCGGCCTTGAGGGCCGCAGCCGCGACGAGCGCGCGGCGCTGACCGAGGGCCTGCTCGGCCAGGAGACCGTCGGCGCCGGCGGCGTCCTGTACGGGCTGCGCTCCGTACCCGCCGCCATGCACATCGCCGAGCGGGTCGCGGCCGTCGCGCCGAACGCCTGGGTCATCAACTTCACCAACCCCGCCGGCATGGTCACCGAGGCCATGCAGCGCCTCCTCGGCGACCGCGTCATCGGCATCTGCGACTCCCCCGTCGGCATGGCCCGCCGCGCCGCCCGCGCCCTGGGCGTGGACCCGGACCGCACCGAGCTGGACTACGTGGGCCTCAACCACCTCGGCTGGCTGCGCCGCATCCTCGTCGACGGCGAGGACCGCCTGCCGGCGCTGCTCGCCGACTCCGCGGCGCTGGAGTCCTTCGAGGAAGGCAAGCTCTTCGGCGCCGAGTGGCTCCAGGCGCTGGGCTCGCTGCCCAATGAGTACCTGCACTACTACTACTTCAACCGCGAGGCGGTCGCCGCGCTGACCAACGCCCCCGCGACCCGCGGCGAGTTCCTGCGCGAGCAGCAGGCGGCGTTCTACGCCGCCGCGGAGGCCGACCCGGGCGAGGCGGCGGCGGTGTGGGAGCGCACGCGCAAGGAGCGCGAGGCGACGTACATGGCGGAGAGCCGGGAGAGCACGGGCGGCTGGCAGCGCGACACGTGCGACCTGGACGGCGGCGGCTACGACCGCGTCGCCCTGGCCCTGATGCGCGCCATCGCCCGCGACGAGCGCGCCACCCTGATCCTCAACGTCAAGAACCGCACCACGGTCCCGGGCCTGGACGCGGACGCGGTCATCGAGGTCCCCTGCCGCGTGGACGCGAACGGCGCCCACCCGCTGCCGACCCGCCCGGCGGAGGCGGACCAGCTGGGTCTGATGCTGACGTTGAAGGCCGTGGAACGCTCGACGATCGCGGCGGCGGACACGGGCAGCCGCGCGCAGGCGCTGCGGGCGATGGCGCTGCACCCGCTGGTGGACTCGGTCAACGCGGCGAAGCGGCTCCTGGAGACCCGGGGGGCCTGACGGCGGGGCAACCCGGACCGTCAAGGGGACGCCGGTCGGTCACTCGCGCGAGTGGCGGGATCGGCGTTCCCGGTGGGTACGCTGGCCGTACGGGCGAGGATCCGTCGTATGGGAGCACCTGCTATGAGCGTGGCACCGAAGAAGCCGGAGCACACGACCCCGGCATGGCCGATGCCGCCATCCGGTGGCTACACGGCCGACGACCTGGACACGCTCCCCGACCTGCCTCCGCACACGGAGCTGATCGACGGGAGCCTTGTTTTCATGACGCCGCAAAGCATTTTCCACTCCGTGACCAACCGCATGCTGGAGAACGGTCTCCTGCGCACGGTCCCCGACGACCTGGTGGTGCTGCGCGAGGTAACGGTGGTGATCGGGGAGAAACAGCGGCCCGAACCTGATCTCATCGTGGTCAAGAGGGACGCGGTGACCAAGCTTGCGCAGACCAGTTTCCAGGCCGAAGACGTGCTGCTCGCCGTGGAGGTCGTCTCGCCCGAGTCCCTGGACCGTGATCGGGAGACCAAGCCCCTGAAATACGCTAAGGCGGGCATCCAGCACTTCTGGCGGGTCGAGAACAAGCGAAACCATCCAGTTGTGCACGTCTACCAACTGGACGAAGCTACAAGGCAGTACATGCTCACGGACATTCACACGGACCGGCTGAAGCTCACGCTCCCGTACAGCATCGACATCGACCTCACCCTCGCGTACTGAGCCCGCCGCCGGCGACCCCGCTCAGGCACGGCCGCAGACTCGTGTGACCAAGACCTCCCACCCCTCCGCCAGCGCCCGCAGATAGCGGCTTCCGTCGAGGTCGTCCGGCGCCTCCGGCGCCCCCGCGGGGGTGGCGAGGTAGAGCAGGGCCGGGCCCTCCAGGGCGGCGGCGAGCTGCAGGGTCAGGGCGTCGAGGTGCTGCCGGTCCAGGCCCGCCTGCGCCAGCAGGAAGCGGATGTGCGGGCGGGTGATGCCCGCGCCGACCGGTATCGGCTGGTTGCGGTCCAGCGCCGCGCGCGCGACCGCGTGGTGCTCCAGCAGGAAGCAGATCCGGCCCTGGCCGTACGCGATCAACCGGTCCACCGGGTCGCCGCCCGGGCCCAGCGGCGGCGGGCCGGAGAGCACGCGCTGCTGAAAGGCGCGTTCGTCCTCGTCCAGCAGGGCGACGAAGATCCCCGCGCGCGTACGGAAGCGGCGGTAGACCGTGCCCTTCCCCACACCGGCCTGCTCCGCCAGGCCGTCCATCGTCACGTTCTCGGCACCGTCCTCGGCGATCATCCGGCGGGCCGTGTCCAGGAGCAGCCTGCGGTTTCGCGCCGCGTCGGCCCGCTCCGCGCGGGGCTTCTCCAGAGGGATCAGGTCACCGTCCACGGACGCCACCGTATCGTCAGGAATAGAACCGGGGTAAAGTCCGCTTACGCTGGTCGTGAGAGTCCGACGCGCGGCGCCCCCGCCCAGCGCGGCACCCCCTGCATACGGAGACAAACCCGCATGAACCTCTTCCGCATCGACGCCAGCATCCTCCCCGGCACCTCCGCCTCCGCCGAGCTCGCCGACACGGTCCAGAACGAGTGGGCCCTCGCCCACCCCGACGCGCAGGTCGCGCGCCGCCACCTCGGCACCGACCCCCTCCCCGCCGACGCCTGGGCCCTGGCCACCACCGCCGACTTCACCCCCGCCTCCGAGCGCACACCCGCACATCTGGAGGCCAAGGAGCTGGCCACGGAGCTGGCCGCCGAACTCGACCGCGCCGACGCCGTGCTGCTGGCCGTGCCGCTCTACAACTACGGCGTCTCCCAGCACTTCAAGACCTGGGCCGACCTGGTCCTCAACGGCGCCGGCGCGACCACCCCCGTGCTCAAGGAGAAGCCCACGGTGCTGGTGACCACCAAGGGCGGCGGCTTCCAGCCGGGCGCACCGCGGGAGGGCTGGGACCACTCGACCCCCTACCTGCGCCGGGTGCTGCTCGACATCTGGCAGGCCGACCTCACGGTGATCGAACGCGAGCTGACCCTGGCCGCCGTCAACCCCGCCATGGAGGGCCTGCGCGACCAGGCCGCGCAGCTCCACTCGGACGCGCTCGACGCCGCCCGCGACGCCGGCCGCACCCTGGCGGGCACGGCGGCCCGGGTCTGACGGCGGGGCAGGCTCCCGATCGCCAAGGCAACGCCGGCCGGTCACTCACGCGAGTGACCGGCCGGCGTTCTTGACGGGTACGCCGCCCACGCCCCCGCGCGTACGTGCGGCACGGCCCCGTACGTACGGCACTTCCGCACCCCGTGCACCGTGCGCGTAGCCCGTTCCGGTCATCTGCCGGTCCGTGCGGCGGGGTAACGCCCCGCGCTCCTCGCCGCGATCACACAATCCCTTCGTCGTCACTCCCCCCGCTCCACCGCCGAAGGGATCCGCGTGCCGTACGTGAGTCGCAGGACCGCCGTCACCGCCACGACCTGGCTCGCCGCCGTCGTCGTCCTGGGGCCCACCGCCGGGTCCGCCGCGTCCGCGGCCGACGAGGACTGCTTCGACCGCCGCACCGAGCCGTACACCTCGGTCGTCGACGGGCATCTGCACTTCCGGCCCTTCGGCGGCGAGGCCATCCCGTTCCGCGAGATGGTCGGCTACCTCAGGCGCACCGGCGTCCAGCACGCCGGGGTCTTCGGCATCGGGCAGAAGCTCCCCGTCGACTCCGACTGCGCGTACTACCTCGACTGCCCCGGCACGCCCGTGCTCCCCAGCATGAAGAACGACTTCGTCAACGCCGAGAACGCCGTGGAGCACAAGCAGGAGGACGTCGGCCTGGCGCTGTCCATGACGTTCCCCGACCTCGCCCACCCCGAGACCGTGCCGGGCGGAATGGAGCTGCTCGACAAGGAGTTCCCGGGGATGTTCCAGTGGATGGGCGAGGTCAACGTCATCAAGCAGGCCCTCCTCCCCAACAAGCACGAGCCCGCGGACGAGACGGACATCGAGGAGTGGGCACCGTTCATGGACGAGCTGCGCCGGCGCGGCATGCCGATCACCCTCCACTCCGACCTCGGCAACGACCAGGATCCGACGCGCTATCTGCACCTGATGGAGCGGGTGCTGGCGCTGTACCCGCACAACAAGATCGTCTGGGCGCACATGGGGCTCTCCAAAGAGCTGCCGGCCATGGACCCCGACGAGCACATCGGCATCATGAAGCGGCTCCTGGACCGCTACCCGGGCCTCACGCTCGACCTGAGCTGGCGGGTGCTGGAGGACCTGTACTTCGGCAGGCCGGGCGTGCGGGAGAAGTACGCGGCGCTGTTCGACGCATATCCGGAACAGGCGATCCCGGGGACGGACTTCGTCGCGTCGCGGAACAAGGACTTCGGGGTCTACAAGGAGGAGCTGGCGGTGACCAGCCGGATCAACAAGGCGATGGGGGACGAGGCGTTCCGGCGGATCGCGCTCGGGCAGAACTACTTCGACCTGCTGGGGATCAAGAAGCGCGCGCCGGAGATCTGCGAGGCGCAGGGGAACAGCTGACGCACCCCGCCCGCGTCCGGCCGGCGCACTCCGGCCGGACGCGGGCGGGGCTGTGACCACCGCCGCGACCACCGCGGCGACTACCGCGGCGGAGTCTCGTCGTCCGGCGGCCGGGTGCCGATGTGCAGGCTCTCGGCGTGGAAGTCGCGGCCCTGGACGACGGTTCCGCGGACCTCGCCGCTGACGACGTTGGTCACCGAGTCCGCCCCTGCCGGCAGCGGCGGCAGCTCCTCGCGCCAGGTCCGTAACGCGGCGCGGAACTCCCCGTCCAGCGCCGCCCGTACGGCCAGCGCCGTGCTCAGCGCCTGCGCCCGCGCCTCGTTGTCCGGGTCCGCCGCCAGTTGCTCCAGCTCCGCCGCCGCGGAGCCGCCGCCGGCATCGGCGTCGGCGTCGGCGTGGGGGCCGCCCCGCCGGAACGGCCGGCGCACCAGCCGCGTCAGCCCCGCCCACCCCTGCCGGCCGATCTCTCCGCCCGCCCCGCCGGCCAGCGCCATCAACAGCCCCACGGACACCGGATCCATCCGAACCACCCCTGCCTCGTCACTCGTCGCTCGTCACTCGCCGCACGTCCACGGTCACGCAACGGCAAGGACGACGGAAGGTGCCGGACAGGTTCCGTCAGCTTCCGGCCGGCCGCGGCCGGCCGGGGCTCACTCCGGGACGGGCAGGCACTCGGCGAGCAGGGCGAGGACGTCGCGCCAGGCGCGCTGCGCGTGCCGCGGGTGGTGGCCGGCGCCGGGGACCGTACGGTGGCCGACCGGCCCGTGGTGGAAGGCGTGCAGGGCGCCGCCGTAGACCGTGAGGCGCCAGTCGACGCCCGCGGCCTGCATCTCGGCGGCGAACGCCGCCCGTTGGGCGGGCGCCATGATCGGGTCTTCCGACCCGACCCCGGCCTCCGGGGCGCCCGGGTGTTCTGCCAGCGGCAGAACACCCGGGCCGGCCGCCGCCCGGCCCCTACGTAGTGATGCGCTCGTCGGCGGCGGGATCCGCCTCGGTGGCCGGGGCGCCCTCCCCGTGGGCGAACTCCTCGGCGCGGCCGCTCGCCACCCGGTTGGGCAGCGTCGCCGCGAGGGCGATCATCAGCACCGCCAGGCCCGCCGCCACCCAGAACGCCAGCCTCATGCCGCCGACCTGGGCCGGGATCGGGCCCGTGCCGTCCTCCACCAGGCTCGTCGCGCGCGCGGACATCACCGTCACCACCAGCGCCGTCCCGAACGCCGCCGCGACCTGCTGCAGCGTGCCGAGGATGGAGCTGCCGTGCGAGTACAGGTGCGGGGGCAGCACGCCCATGCCGAGGGTGAAGAGCGGGGTGAACATCGCCGCCAGGCCCACCATCAGCAGCACGTGCAGGGCCAGGATCTGCCAGTACGGCGTCGCCGTCGATATCTGCGTGTAGCCGAGGAGACCGGCCGCGATGCCGGCCGCGCCGGGCAGCACCAGCCAGCGGCTGCCGAACCGGTCGTACGCCTTGCCGACCGCCGGGCCCAGCAGGCCCATCGCCAGACCGCCCGGCATGACCAGCAGGCCCGTCTCCAGCGGGCTCAGACCACGGATGTTCTGCAGGTACAGCGGCAGCAGGATCATCGCGCCCATCATCGCCAGGAACCCGATGGACGTGACGACCAGGGAGAGGGTGAAGGTGCCGTACCGCAGGGTGCGCAGGTCCATCAGCGGCGTGCCCTTGCGCTGGAGCATGAGCTGGCGGAGGGCGAAGAGGCCGATGGCCGCGAGGCCGCCCACGGCGATGCCGATGCCGATGCTCCTGCGGTCGGCCTCGCCGATGAGGCTCAGCCCGTACACCAGACCGCCGAAGCCCAGTGCCGCCACGCAGACGCTGCCCCAGTCGATGGAGCTGACCTGCGGCTCGCCGATGTCCTCCAGCTTGCGCAGCCCGAACACCGTCACCAGGGCCGCGATCGGCAGCACCGCCACGAACAGCAGCCGCCACGAGCCGGCCTCCAGGATGACCCCGGAGACCGCGGGCCCCAGCGCGGGCGCCGTCGACATCGCCAGGGTGACGTGCCCCATCACCTTGCCGCGGTGCTGCGCGGGCACCACCGCCATCAGCGTGGTCATCAGCAGCGGCATCATCACCGCCGTGCCCGCGGCCTGCACGATCCGGCCGGCCAGCAGCACCGCGAACGTCGGCGCCACGGCCGAGATGACGGTGCCGACGAGGAACGTGCTCATGGCGACCGTGTACGCCCCGCGGGTCGTGACCCGCTGCAGGAACCAGCCCGTGACGGGGATCACCGCGGCCATGGTGAGCATGAACGCCGTGGACACCCACTGCGCCGACTGCTCGGTGACGTGCATCGACTCCATCAGCCGCGGGATCGCGTTGACCATGATGGTCTCGTTGAGGATCACCACGAACGTCGCCAGGACCAGCAGCCGTACCACGGTCGGCGTCCGGCCCTCCGCCTCCCCGGCGGATGATCGTTTCGTTGTCGCGGCTCGCATCACAGCTCCTCGCTCGGGTTCCTGATCACAGTCACCGGTGCAGCCGAGGGCCGCGGACTGGATGGTTCGGTCGTTCCACCGAGACAGACCGGCGGGCACGCCGGAACTCATCGGCGTATCGAGACTCGCACGTCACCCCGGGGCGCCGCCTCCCCGTTTCGCCCGGCGGGGGCCCCGGCCGTACCCGCAGACAAGCGCAGGTCAGAGGGGTAACAAGGGGCCCGGAGGGCCGCGGTGGAGCCCCCTGTCGGATTCGAACCGACGACCTACGCTTTACAAGAGCGTTGCTCTGGCCAGCTGAGCTAAGGAGGCGCGCCCGTGCAGTGTAACCGGGGCGCCGGGTGGCGGGGTGATGCGTTTTCGGGACCTGCCGGGTGGTGACAAGGGGGCTGACCGGCAGGTACGGTCGGCGCCAGGGTTCACCCAGTGGACTACACCACATCCTTTACTCGGATCGTCCGGCACGTTCCTGCCGGTGAAGGGAAACACCATGGCAACGGTTTCGTTCGACAAGGCCACCCGGATCTACCCGGGCTCCGAAAAGCCCGCGGTCAGCGAGCTGGACATCTCCATCGAGGACGGCGAGTTCCTCGTCCTGGTCGGCCCCTCCGGCTGCGGCAAGTCGACCTCCCTGCGCATGCTCGCGGGTCTGGAGGACGTGAACTCCGGCACCATCCACATCGGCGACCGCGACGTCACGCACCTGCCCCCGAAGGACCGGGACATCGCCATGGTGTTCCAGAACTATGCGCTGTACCCGCACATGACCGTCGCCGACAACATGGGCTTCGCGCTCAAGATCGCCGGCGTGCCGAAGACCGAGATCCGGCAGAAGGTCGAGGACGCCGCCAAGATCCTCGACCTCACCGAGTACCTGGGCCGCAAGCCGAAGGCGCTCTCCGGTGGTCAGCGGCAGCGTGTCGCGATGGGCCGCGCGATCGTCCGCGAGCCGCAGGTGTTCCTCATGGACGAGCCGCTGTCGAACCTCGACGCCAAGCTCCGCGTCCAGACCCGTACGCAGATCGCCGGCCTCCAGCGCCGCCTCGGCGTCACCACCGTGTACGTCACCCACGACCAGGTCGAGGCCATGACCATGGGCGACCGGGTCGCGGTGCTCAAGGACGGGCTGCTCCAGCAGGTCGCCACGCCGCGCGAGATGTACGACAAGCCGGCCAACCTCTTCGTCGCGGGCTTCATCGGCTCCCCGGCGATGAACCTGGTCGAGGTCCCGATCACCGACGGCGGCGTCAAGTTCGGCAACAGCGTCGTGCCCGTCAGCCGCGAGGCCCTGTCCGCCGCGTCCGACAAGGGCGACACCACCGTCACCGTCGGCGTCCGCCCCGAGCACTTCGACCTGGCCAACGGCGACGCGCCCGCGGACAAGAAGCTGTCGAAGGAGTCGGGCGACGCCCCGGCCGGCCTGGCGGTCACCGTCAACGTCGTCGAGGAACTGGGCGCCGACGCCTACGTCTACGGCTCCGCCAACGTCGGCGGCGAGGACAAGGACCTGGTCGTCCGCGTCTCCGGCCGCGCCGTCCCGGACAAGGGCGCCACGCTGCACATCGTCCCGCGCTCCGGCGAGACGCACGTGTTCTCCACCTCCTCCGGCGCCCGGCTCACCGACTGACGGACTGGGCGGCACCGCCCGGCAGTTCGTACGGAAGGCGCCGCACCCTCGCGTGGGTGCGGCGCCGTTCCGCGTTTCCGGCCCGTACGGAATCCGCCCCCGGACCGTACGGACACCGGGTCGCGCAGCGGCAAGTGCGTCGGAAAGTCCGGCACTTCGTTCGACGTCCACGTCAACACGGAATTCGAACTTCCCGGCCAACCGTGCCCGTAAGGGTGACTCCATGTCGCCGAATCACTACCGCTCGCTACCATCGCCCTCGTGAAACAGGCAGCCCGCCGTATCGGCAGAACCATCGCATTCGTCCTCCCCGTCGTACTCGTGCTGTCGGGTACGCTCGCGGTCGCCACCGTCCCCTGGGCCTCGCCCTCGGCCGACGCCCGGATGCTCAGCGCCTCCGCGGAGAGCTCCGCCGCGAAGTCCGGCGCCCGTGCCCCGCAGGAGGTGCTCCGGGACCGCCTCATCGCGGAGTTGCAGGAGAAGGACCCGGGCGTCGCGCTCACCCAGCTCCAGCGCGAGGTGCACGCCCGGCCGTCGCTCGCACGGCACTGCGCCGGGATCGCCCGCGCGCTCGGCGAGGCGGCGGTGGCCAAGTACGGGGTCGCCCGCGCGCAGTCGTTCTCGCGCCCGGTGTGCGACACCGCGTTCGCGTCCGGGGTCGTCACGGCCCAGTAGGGACGTCGGACACCTGCCGGCCGGCAGCGGAGGCCCCCGCACCCGCGGCCTTTTGCTACCGGCCGGTTAGGGTGCGGGGTATGACCGCAGCCGCAGCAGCACTACCCACTCAAGCCGTGGTCCTTGCCGGGGGGCAGGGGTCACGGCTTCGTCCGTACACGGACGACCGCCCCAAGCCGATGGTCGAGATCCCGGGCACCGGCGTGCCCATCATCGGGCACCAACTGGCGTGGCTGGCGGCCGAGGGCGTCACGGACGCGGTGGTGTCCTGCGGGCACCTGGCCGAGGTGCTGCAGAAGTGGCTGGAGGCCACGGAGCTGCCGCTGAAGGTGAGTTGCGTGGTCGAGAAGGAGCCGCTGGGCCGGGGCGGCGGGCTGAAGTTCGCGGCGGCGTCGCTGCCGCGGCCCGAGGAGCCGTGGTACGCGACGAACGGCGACATCTGGACCCGGTTCTCGCTGCCCGCGATGGCCGCGTTCCACCAGGAGCGGGGCGCGGACGCCACGCTGGCGCTGGCGCGGCCCCACATGCCGTGGGGCGCGGTGGAGACCGACCAGTTCGGGCACGTTATCGACTTCATCGAGGCGCCGCCGTCGCCGTACCTGATCAACGCGGGGGTGTACGTCTTCTCCGCCGCCTTCCGCGACCTGCTGCCGGAGCGCGGGGACCACGAGCGCACGACCTTCCCGCGGCTGGCGCGTGAGCGGCGGCTGGCGGGCTTCCCGCTGCCGCAGGGGGCGTACTGGCGGGCCATCGACACGGCGAAGGACCTGACGGAGGCGGCGAAGGAGCTGCGCCGGGGGTAGGGAGCCGCGCGAAGCAGGAGCCAGGGCTGTACGGGCCGGGCTTCGCGGACGGTACGGGCGTACGGGCCGGGGTCCGCCCCCGGCCCGTACGCCACCCGCCTAATACGAAAATCCCGTGACCTTGATTGTGTCCGCAGTTCAGGCGGCTTCTACTGGCTGGAGGGTGACTTGGTAGCCGAGTTGGTTGAGCTGGCCGACGAGCCGTCGGGTCTGGCGGGTGCGGCCGGTGCGTTCGAGGAAGTACTGGCCGCCGAGGTCGGCGTATGCGGTGTCGTGGGTGAGCATGTGCCACATCGCGATGAGGACGGAGTGCTCCAGGGCGACCAGGGCTCTCTTCTTGCCGCGGCGGGCGGCGATGCGTCGGTAGCGGGCGGCGAGGTAGGTGTCCTTGGTGCGGGCGGCGGAGACCGCGGCCTGCCCGAGGGCGGCCTTCAGCCAGGGGTTGCCGTGCCGGGTCTTGCCGGTGGGCTGTCGTCCTGCCGATTCGTGGTTGCCGGGACAGACGCCGGCCCAGGAGGCCAGGTGGCCGGCGCTGGCGAAGCGGGCCATGTCCGCACCGGTCTCAGCCAGGATCACCGGGGCGGTGCGCGGGCTGATGCCGGGGATCGTGGTCAGCAGCTTGAGCTGGCGGCGAAAGGGCGCCACGTGCTTCTCGATCCGCTCGGTGAGCCGGGACTCGGTCGTGGTGCAGGCGTCGATGCGGTCCAGCATGGCCCGCGCGAGGAACGCGTGGTGGTCACCGAAGCGGCCGGTCAGCGCCTGGGTGAGCAGCGGGCGTTTGCCGCGCATGCTGCCCAGGGCCAGCTCGGCGAGCACCTGCGGGTCCCGCTCGCCGGCGATCAGGGCCTCCAGCATGGCCCGTCCGGAGACACCGAGGATGTCGCTGGCCACGGACGACAGCTTGATCCCGGCGTCCTCCAGGAGCTTCTCCAGCCGCTGGGCCTCCCGGGTGCGTTCGCGGACCACCTCGGTGCGGTAGCGGGTCAGATCCCGCAGCTGGCGGATCGGCTCCGGTGGCACGAACGACGGGCGGACCAGGCCGTGCTCGACGAGTTCGGCGATCCACTCGGCGTCCTTGACGTCGGTCTTGCGGCCCGGGACCGCCTTCATGTGCCGGGCGTTGAGCAGCCAGCACTCGATCTCGTGCTCCAGCAGGTAGAACACCGGCTTCCAGTAGATGCCGGTGGCCTCCATGCCGACCAGCGTGATGCCCTCGGCCAGCAGCCAGTCCCGCATCGCCAGCAGATCGCGGGTCATGGTGGAGAAGGTACGGGTCTCCTTGCGGCGCCGCTTGCCGGTGCCGGGCACGCGGATCGTGACCTTCACGTCCGCCTTGCTGATGTCGATCCCCGCACAGCGTTCGTGCAGTACGTCCATTGCCCCGGCACCCCCTTCGCTCCTCGGCCGCGAGCACGTGACCGTCCGGCAGGGGTCCGGCAGGCGGAAGACTCTAATACGCGTGCTCGAAGCAACACTTCCGGGTGCCTGTCGAGGGACCCCCAGCGTCCTACTAACCCTCGGGCTCGGATCACGCCATTGGCGGTCGACGTCCGCCGGACGACCACACACCGATTTTCACCCGCTCAGGGTGGCCCCGCCAGGGGCTCGGATTACTAACCCAGCAGTCCGCCCACCAGCCCCGGTGGCTTCTCCTCCCCGTCCCCGCCCGTCGGCTCACCGCCCGACGGGCTGCCGCCCCCCGTGCTCCCCGCACCCCCGTCGCCCGACTCCGCCGGACCCGCGCCCGCGCCCGGGTCCGTGCGGGACCCCGCGTCGGAGGGCGGCGGCGCCGGGTTCTCGGCGGACGGGGGCGGCGGCGCCTGCGACGCCGGGGGCGCCGCGGGCTGCTGCCCCGGGGGGTCGCTGCCCCGCTCCGTCGCCGGACCCGCCTCCTTCGTCCCCGGCCCCGCACTCGCGGCGGGCGAGGACGCCTCGCCGCCCGGCTCCGCGGAGCCGTCCCGCGACGGGGTCGCCGAGCCCGCGTCGCCGCCCCGGGCCTTGCCGCCGGGCGTGGCGGGCAGCGGGGTGCCCGGCAGGTGGTTGACGGGCGGCTCGTCGGGGCCCGGCACCCGTACCGTGCTCGACGACCGCACCGCCGCGCCCAGCATCGACCCGACCAGCAGCGCGAGCCCCACGATCACCGTGGCCAGCACCGTCCCGCGGCGCAGCACCCGGCGGCGCAGCTCCCACAGCTCCGAGCGCGGCCCCAGCGTGCGCCACGCCTCGCCGGCGAGGCGGGCGTCGAGGGAGTAGACGGGGGCGCCGGCGATCACCAGCGGGGACCAGGCGGCGAGGAACAGGGCGTCCGTCGCGTCGTACGCGGACGAAGGCTGCCACGCCACCGTCACCAGCAACCCGAGCGCGAGCAGCCCGCCGATGGCCGCCGCGAGCCGCTGCCACAGCCCGCAGATCGTCAGCACGCCGACGATGATCTGGAGGAACGCCACCGTCAGCCCGGTGCCGACGGGGTGCGCGAGCCCGATGTCGTACAGCGGCTCGGCGAGGAACCACGGGTCCATCCGCGCCAGCCAGCTCCGGATCGAGCCGCGCTCGCCGCCGTCGAAGAACTGCGGGTCGCTGAGCTTGCCCATGCCGGCGTAGAGGGAGACGAGGCCGAGGACGATGCGCAGGGGCAGCAGGACGACGCCGAGGTTCATCCGGCGGCCGGGGTAGTAGGCGTGCCGTACCGGGTCGGCGCCGTGGCGCTGGGTGCGGCGGCCGTCGTCCTGGCCGGCGCGGGTGCCGGCGCCGGCTGCGCCCGGCTCGCCCGGCTCGGCGTACGGGTCGTACGGCCCGTCGGGGCCGCCCCGGCCGCCGGCGTACGGACCGGCGGGCTCCGGGACGCGCCCGAGCGCCGGCGTGGCATCCCCGGCGCCGCCCGGCGGCACGCCGGTGCCGTCGATGCGGGGCAGGCGGTGGGTGGCGTCGTCGGCGAGGGACGGGAGCACCTGCGTCGCGTCCGCCGGGATCACCTGCGTCGCGTCGGCGGTGCGGGGCAGGAGCTGCGTCGCCATCGCGTCGGCGCCGCCCGCGGCGGGCCGGCCGGCGTCGTCCCGGGGGATGGCCTGGAGCAGCCGGCCCGCGGCGGTGTCGTCGGCGCGCCCGGTCCACACCACGGGCACCCGCCGCCCCGCCCCCGCGGCCCCGGCGCCCGCCCCCGCCCCCGCCCCCACCAAGGCCGGTGCCGGCGCCAGCCCGACGCCCCCGTACAGCGGTGCGCCCGCCGCGGCGAGCATCCGGTGGGAGGAGGGCCCGAGCTGCACCCGGAAGCTCGGGCTGTCGACGTTGATCCGGGTGGGCTCGCTCGGCACCCGCACCATCGTCAGCCGGCCGGTGTCCTCGGGCTCCTGGGCGCGACCACCCGTGGGGGCAGGCGGTGTTCTGGTGTCCACACTCCACTAACCGAGTGACGCGGCGATTGGACACTGCCTGACACGGGCCTTTTGTGTCGGAGGCCCGTCAAACACACCGTTCGCGGGGGCTCGTGTCGATTCGCCGCGCGCCGCCCCCTTCGGTGTTCACGCCCGCCTGCGCGCCGCCTCGTACAGCACCACGCCCGCCGCGACGCCCGCGTTCAGCGACTCGGCGCCGCCCGGCATCGGGATCCGTACCCGTACGTCGCAGGTCTGGCTCACCAGCCGCGACAGGCCCTTGCCCTCGCTGCCGACCACGATGCACACCGGCCCGTCCAGCAGGTCGAGGTCCGGCAGCTCGGCCTCGCCGTCGGCGGCGAGCCCGACGACCATCACGCCGGCCTTCTGGTACGTCTCCAGCGCGCGGGTCAGGTTCGTCGCCCGCGCCACCGGCGTACGCGCCGCCGTGCCCGCCGACGACTTCCACGCACCCGCCGTCATCCCCGCCGCCCGCCGCTCCGGGATGACGACCCCGTGCCCGCCGAAGGCGGAGACGGAGCGGACTACGGCGCCGAGGTTGCGCGGGTCGGTGACCCCGTCGAGGGCGACGGCGAGCAGGCCCGCCGGGTCCTCGGCGGCGGCGTCGAGCAGGTCCTCGGGGTGGGCGTACTCGTAGGGCGGGACCTGGAGCACCAGGCCCTGGTGGTTCAGCCCGTCCGTCATCCGGTCCAGCTCAGGGCGCGGCGCCTCCATCAGGTGGACGTCGCCGCGGTCGCCGGCGAGCTGGAGGGCGGCGCGGACGCGGTCGTCGCTGTCGACGTACTGCTGGACGTACAGCGTCGTGGCCGGCACGCCGTCGCGCAGCGCCTCGTACACCGCGTTGCGGCCGACGACCAGCTCGCTGCTGCCCTTGCCGCCGCGGCGCGCGGCGGGACGCGCGGTGGCGGCCCGCTTCGACCGGGCCTTGGCGGCGCGCTGCTTGGCGTGCCCGGGGCGCTGCTCGGCGGGCGGCGTGGGGCCCTTGCCCGCCAGGGAGCGGCGGCCCTTGCCGCCGCTGCCCTTGGTCGCGCCCTTCTTGCTCGCCGTTCTGCGGCCTCGGCGCTGACTGTTCCCGGCCATGGGGGTTCCACCTGCTCCTGCGTTCGTCGTTCGCTACGTCATGAGTGTGCCGCCCGGTCCGCCGGGCGGCACACGCGGGCGCGTACGCCCGGCTCTGCTGTCAGCTCAGCGTCCAGCGCGGCCCGTCGGGGGTGTCCTCGATGGCGAGGCCCGACTGCTGGAGCTGGTCGCGAAGGGCGTCCGCCGCGGCGTAGTCCTTGCGCGCCCGCGCCGCCTCGCGCTGCTCCAGCACCAGCCGGACGAGCGTGTCGACGACCCCGTGCAGCTCCGCGCCGCGGTCGGTGCCGGCCGTCCCCGTCCAGTGTGCGTCAAGCGGGTCGAGACCCAGCACGCCCAGCATGGCGCGTACCTCGGCGAGGCGGGCGACGGCGGCTTCCTTGTCGTCGGCGGACAGGGCGGCGTTGCCGTGCCGGACCGTGGTGTGCACGACGGCGAGCGCCTGCGGCACCCCGAGGTCGTCGTCCATCGCCTCGGCGAACGCGGACGGCACCTCCGCGGCCGGCGCGACGGGCTCCCCGGCCTTCTCGGTCACCCGCTGCACGAAGCCCTCGATACGCGCGAACGCGGCCTCGGCCTCGCGCAGGGCCTCCTCGCTGTACTCGATGGTGGAGCGGTAGTGCGGGGTGCCCAGGTAGTAGCGCAGGACGATGGGGCGCCAGCGCTTGACCATCTCGGAGACGAGCACCGAGTTGCCGAGCGACTTGCTCATCTTCTCGCCGCTCATGGTCACCCAGGCGTTGTGCAGCCAGTAGTCGGCGAAGTCGTCGCCGGACGTCCTGGACTGCGCGATCTCGTTCTCGTGGTGCGGGAAGACGAGGTCGATGCCGCCGCCGTGGATGTCGAAGCGGGAGCCCAGGTACTTGTGGGCCATCGCCGAGCACTCCAGGTGCCAGCCGGGCCGGCCGCGGCCCCAGGGGGTCTCCCAAGACGGCTCGCCGGGCTTGGCGGCCTTCCACATGGCGAAGTCCCGCTGGTCGCGCTTGCCGGTCTCGCCCTCGCCCTCGGGCTGGCGGAGGTTGTCCAGCTCCTGGTTGGACAGGGCGAGGTAGTCCGGGTACGAGCGGACGTCGAAGTAGACGTTGCCGTCGGCGGCGTAGGCGTGCCCGGAGTCGATGAGCGCGCGCATCATCTCGATCATCTCGGGTACGTGCCCGGTGGCGCGGGGCTCGTACGTGGGCGGGAGGCAGCCGAGCGCCTCGTAGCCGGCGTTGAAGGCGCGCTCGTTCTCGTACCCGATGGCCCACCAGGGGCGGCCCTGGTCGGCGGACTTTTCGATGATCTTGTCGTCGATGTCGGTGACGTTGCGGACGAACGTCACGTCGTAGCCGCGGTGGAGCAGCCAGCGGCGCAGGATGTCGAAGTTGAGCCCCGACCGGATGTGCCCGATATGCGGGGCGGCCTGCACGGTGGCGCCGCACAGGTAGATCGAGACGCAACCCGGGGTGATCGGGGTGAAGTCACGGATCTGCCGGGCGCTGGTGTCGTACAGGCGAATGGTCACTCCTCAAGGGTAGTAGGACCCGGACACCCCGGTCGCCGCAGCCCGCGTATAGCCACCCTGAACCACCCCGGCCTCCCAGCCCTCTGAACCACCCCGGGCCGTCCCAGCCCCACCAGCCGTCCCAGCGCCCAAGCACCCTCAGCCCCCACACCCGCCCTAGGGTAGGCCGCCCCACTGACACCGGACACCGGACACCGGGCGCGGGGCGCGGGGCGCGGGGCGCGGGGCGCGGGGCGCGGGGCGCGGGGCGCGGGGCGCGGGGCGCGGGGCGCGGGGCCGCGGGGCCGCGGGGCCGCGGGGCCGCGGGGCCGCGGGGCGGGGTCAGCCCGGCGGCGGCAGGACGAGCGCGGTGGCGATGGCCGCCAGGCCCTCGCCGCGGCCGGTGAGCCCGAGGCCGTCGGTCGTCGTGCCGGAGACCGACACCGGCGCCCCGGCCGCGGCCGACAGCGCCTCCTGCGCCTCCGCCCGCCGCTTGCCGATCTTCGGCCGCACACCGATCACCTGGATCGCGACGTTGCCGATGCGGAAGCCGGACGCGCGCACGATACGGGCCGCCTCGCCCAGCAGCACGACGCCGGCGGCGCCGGACCACTCCGGGCGGCCGGTGCCGAAGTGCGCGCCGAGGTCCCCGAGGCCGGCGGCGGAGAAGAGCGCGTCACAGGCGGCGTGCGCGGCGACGTCGCCGTCGGAGTGGCCGGCCAGGCCCTGGCTCTCGCCCTCCCAGAGCAGGCCCGCGCACCACAGCTCGCGCCCCGCCTCGAAGGCGTGCACGTCGGTGCCGACGCCGATGCGCGGCAGCACGCCGTACGCACCGGGCGCACCGGGCGCAGATGCACCGGGCGCACCGGCGCCCGCGCCGACCACGGTGCCGTCAGAAGGCATCCGTCGCCCTCCTGCGCGCCAGTACGGCCTCGGCCAGCACCATGTCCAGCGGCCGTGTCACCTTGAACGCCTCCTCGTGCCCGGGTACGAGCACGACCTCCACGCCCAGCCGCTCGACCATGCCGGCGTCGTCCGTGGCGCCCTCCCCGGTGGCGGGCACCCGCTCGTGGGCCTCCGTCAGCACCCGGCGGTCGAAGCCCTGCGGGGTCTGCACGGCGCGCAGCGCGGCCCGCTCGGGGGTGGCGACGACCGGCTCCGGGCCGCCCGGCTCGCCGCCGGGCACGACCTGCTTGACGGTGTCGGTGACGGGCAGCGCCGGTACGACAGCGGGCGCCCCGGCCCGTACCGCCTCGGCGACGGCATCCACGGTGTCCACCGGGACCAGCGGGCGCGCGGCGTCGTGCACGAGCACGACGTCGACGTCGTCGGGGAGTGCGGCCAGCCCGAGCCGTACGGAGTCCTGGCGGGTGTCGCCGCCGGGGACGACGACGACCTCGGTCCCGTCGAGGTACTCCAGGTGGTCGTCGAGCAGGGTGCGCACCTGCGCCGCCTCATCGGGCGGGCCGACGACGACGACCATGGACACCGCACGGGCGCGCGCGAGGGCGCGCACGGCGTGCACGAGCATCGGCGTACCGCCGAGGGCGCGCAGGGCCTTGGGCGCGCCGGGGCCGAGCCGCACTCCGCGGCCGGCGGCGGGGATCACCGCGGCGCACCTGTGCGGACCGGAAGGGTCCGGGTCGCCGGGCCGGGTACGTACGGACGCGGCGGGCGAGTCAGACGAGCCTGACGGAGACATTGCGGTGTTCAGGTTTGTGTCCTTGGACGACATGGGTATGGCCAAAAGCGTGCCGGGCACGTGCTTCGTGCCCCCACCGCGGAGCTCGCTGCCGACCCCCTTCCGTGACGCACATGGTCGCAGTAGCTACCCGGGCCCGGCACGGCGTGTCCACGTGAAAGCGGGACAGCCGTCGGCCCGGCGCGCCGCACGCGAGCATACGCACGCGCGGCGCGGGAGCCTACGACTGTCCCAGAAACCCGGCACGCTTCCAGGCCGTCGGACGGACGTGAAAGGACGAGCGGGGACAAGCGGACGGACCACGAAGCACGTGACCGGGCAGCGCTGACGGCGACGGGCCGAGAGCGACGCAGGCCGACGGCACGGGCCGACAGCGACGGAGAGCGAGCGCCTTTACGGCACGCGGCCGACGACCGGCACCGAACCAGCGGCGCTGAACCGGCAACGGCGAACGCCAGCGCTGAACCAGCCAGCGCTCGACGACGACGGCGAGCACCGCCGACGCCGGACACACAGCCGAGCGAACACCTCTGCGCGATCACTGCCGAGCGACCTCACCGGGCAGCCACGGCAGCACCCAACCGGGCGATGCAGCGGCCGTCACGGCCACGGGCACCCAAGGGCACCGCCTGCGTGACGTGAGACGCCGTCAGGCGCCGTTCAGGACGCCAGCACCTCGTCGAGCAGCGCTTCCGCCTTGTCCTCGTTCGTGCTCTCACACAGCGCCAGCTCGCTCACCAGGATCTGACGGGCCTTGGCGAGCATCCGCTTCTCTCCGGCGGAGAGACCGCGCTCGCGCTCCCGGCGCCACAGATCCCGGACGACCTCGGCGACCTTGATCACGTCACCCGAAGCGAGCTTCTCCAGGTTCGCCTTGTACCGCCGGGACCAGTTGGTGGGCTCTTCCGCATACGGTGCGCGCAGCACCTCGAAGACCCGCTCCAACCCTTCCTGGCCCACCACATCGCGTACCCCGACGAACTCGGCATTGTCCGCCGGCACGCGCACCGTCAAGTCGCCCTGCGCGACTTTCAGCACCAAGTAGGTCTTGTCCTCACCTTTGATCTGGCGAGTTTCGATGGCCTCGATCAGCGCGGCCCCATGATGGGGATAGACCACGGTGTCGCCAACCTTGAACGTCATGTGACAGGTACCCCTTCCGTGGCTATCCAGGGTAACACGACCCAGGCCGCTTCTGAATGGCGTTTTCGCAGGTCAGAGCCCGTCTCGGGGCTTGACAAGCGCCCCCGGAACGTGCTTCGCCCGGCACCGGAATCATGGTTTCCGCAGGTGAGGTGGCCTCTGCACGAAACCCGAAACGCGAAGGTCACCCGCCACCGGAAGACTCGACAGGGCGGCGATCGTCCCGATTTGTCGGAGTCGGCCGGTGAAGTCGCGCTGCTCCGTTCGGCCGATCACGAACGAATCCGGCCGGATTCCGGAATTGATCACACGGGCAGTGATCGATATCCGCGTTCTCGCTCAGCCGGTGTTCCCTTGCTTGTTCCCCCGCCACTTCCCGCGCGGATATTGCCGGGCATTAGCACGGCCGTACGCGCGGACCGGTGCGAAGGCGCCCGGCGGGTGACAGGCGGGTCGGGTCCGTGCCCCCGAAACGGGGTCGGTACTGTTCCCTCCAGCACCAACGTCACCGCAGCCAAGCCGAACCGGCCTTCACGTCCAAGGAGATGCCGCCGCCGTGAGCAGCAGCATTCGACGCGGCACGCTCGCCGCGACCACCCTCGCTCTCTCGCTCGCCGCCCTCACCGCCTGCGGGACGGGCAACAACGCCGAGACCCTGAAGATCAACCCCGACAACGCGCGCGTCACCGCGGGCGACATCCGGATCCAGAACGCGGTGGTGATCACCCCGCCGGCGGACACGGAGGGGCCGGCCGCGGTCTCCGCCCGCATCTTCAACAACGGCGGCCAGGACCAGACGCTGGAGCGGCTGACGTTCACGAACGGGGGCCGGGACCTGGAGCTGGCCGGAGAGGACGGGCAGGGCGGCGTGGTCGTGCCGGCGGGCGGCTCGGTGATGCTGGGCGGCGAGGGCAACGCCTCGGCGGTCCTGCCCGACGGGCACGACGCCGGGCACGGGACGACGAAGAAGCTCTCCTTCGAGTTCAGCGAGGAGGGCGAGGTACGGATCGCCGCGTTCGTCGTCGGTGACGACGGCGACTACGCGCACTTCGCCGCGACCGAGTCGCCGAGCCCGCTGGAGACCGACACCGCGACGTCCTCCCCGGACGCCGAGCCCGGCGAGGACGCGGGCACGGGCACGGACGCCGCCGAGGACGCGGACGGCACCGAGGGCACGGACGGCACCGAGGCTCCCTCGGACACGGACACGGACACGGACACCGCCGACCCCGACGCCACGGCGGACCCCGCCGAGGGCACCCCGGGCACGGACGGCGCCACGGCCTCCGACAGCCCGGTCATCGAGCAGTAAGCGGTACGCCCCGGCGCCGCCGCGCGCCGGGGCCGGGTGCCCGTTCGTTCCGTACGGCGCACGCGCACGCGCACCCGCCGCACAGGCCCGCCTACGGCTCGAACTTGTAGCCCAGGCCGCGGACCGTCACCAGATACCGCGGCGCGCCCGGGTCCGGTTCGATCTTCGCGCGCAGCCGCTTGACGTGGACGTCGAGGGTCTTGGTGTCGCCGACGTAGTCGGCGCCCCAGACCCGGTCGATGAGCTGCATCCGGGTCAGCACCCGGCCGGCGTTGCGCAGCAGCATCTCCAGCAGGTCGAACTCCTTCAGCGGCAGGTCGACCTTGGCGCCGGCGACCGTCACGACGTGCCGGTCGACGTCCATGCGCACCGGGCCGACCTCCAGGGCCGCCGGCTCCGCCTCCTCCGGTTCGCCGCGGCGGCGCAGGACCGCGCGGATCCGCGCGACCAGCTCCCGTGAGGAGAAGGGCTTCGTCACATAGTCGTCAGCCCCTATCTCCAGCCCGACGACCTTGTCGATCTCGCTGTCCTTGGCGGTCACCATGATGACCGGGACGTTCGACCGGCCGCGCAGTTGGCGGCACACCTCCGTGCCGGGCAGCCCCGGCAGCATGAGGTCCAGCAGCACCAGGTCGGCGCCGTTGCGGTCGAAGTCGTCGAGTGCTTCGGGGCCCGTGACCGCCACGGCCACCTCGAAGCCCTCCTTGCGGAGCATGTACGACAGTGCGTCGCTGAACGACTCTTCGTCCTCGACGACAAGAACCCGGGTCACGCTCTGACCTCCGAGGGGGACGGACAGCACAGGGTGGAAGGGGACGAGAGGGCCGGGCGGCGAGCGATGAGGCCGCGCCCGGCGGTGGGCACGCGGGTCACGGAATGACCTCCGGAGCTGTGTCTGACGCGTCGGTCCCGTCGTACCGGAGCCGGTCCTCGCCGTCGAGGTCCTCCGGGCCGATGAGAGCTCCGCTGCGGCCGGTGTCGGGCCGGCCGCTCTTCGGACGTGCGGCCTCGGGCAGCCGCAGGGTGAACGTGGAGCCCTGGCCCTCAGCGCTCCACACCGTGACCTCCCCGCCGTGCGAGGCGGCCACGTGCTTGACGATGGCGAGACCGAGACCGGTCCCGCCGGTGGCCCGCGAGCGCGCCGGGTCGACCCGGTAGAAGCGCTCGAAGACCCGCTCGCGGTCCTTCTCCGAGATGCCGATCCCCTGGTCGGTGACCGCGATCTCGATCACGTCGCCACCCGTGGCGGGCAGCCGGCGGGCCGCGATGCCGACCCTGGTACGGGCCGGGCTGTAGTTCACGGCGTTCTCCACCAGGTTGCCCAGGGCGGCGGCGAGCTGGCCGCGGTGGCCCCAGACGTGGAGCCCGGCCGTGCCGCCGGTGGCGATGGTGATCTGCTTGGCGCCGGCCTGCTGCCGGCACCGCTCCATGGCCTCGCCGACCAGCTCGTCGACCCGTACCGGCTCGGCGCCCTCCAGCGGGTCGTCGTTCTGCACCCGGGAGAGGTCGATCAGCTCCTGTACGAGGCTGGTCAGCCGGGTCGCCTCGCCCTGCATGCGGCCGGCGAAGCGCGTCACCGCCTCGGGGTCGTCGGCGGCGTCCATGACCGCCTCGGAGAGCAGGGACAGCGCGCCGACCGGGGTCTTCAGCTCGTGGCTGACGTTCGCGACGAAGTCGCGGCGGACCGCCTCGATGCGGCGGGCCTCGGTCATGTCCTCGACCAGCAGCAGCACCAGCCGGGAGCCGAGCGGCGCCGAGCGGGCGGAGACCGCCAGCGCGCCGCCTCCGGAGGCGATGCGCCCGCTGCGCCGGGGCAGGTCCAGCTCGACCTGCCGGATCTCGCCGTCGCGCCGGGTGTCGCGGGCCATGGCCAGCATCGGCTCCACCGTCAGCCGGCCGCCGCGCACCAGCCCCAGGGCGTACGCCGCGGAGCTGGCCTTGACGACGGCCTCGTCCTCGTCGAGCACGACGGCGGAGGAGCGCAGAACGGAGAGCACGGTGTCGACGCCGGGCGGCAGGACCGATTCCGTGTGCAGCGAGGTGCGCGTGGGCCTGGCCTGCTCGCGCTCGCTCCACCGGAACGCGAGCACGGCGATCACGCCGGTGCACAGCCCGGCGAGCGCTGCCGCCGCGGCGACCGCCGCGTTCACGTCCATGACTCCAGGTTAGGCACCTCGCGGACCCCTTCCACAGCCATCCGGGTGCGGTCTCGAACACTGGTTGCCAAGAGTTCACTCTCAGGTCGGTCCCGATTCACTAAGTGGCGCGTCGTCCCCTGCATGGTGGATGCTGCATAAATCGGCATAGAGGACGGACGGGACACTGGGATGCGCGACTCTTACCACGAGGAGCTGGACTCGATCGGCGAGGGCCTGGTCGACATGGCCCGGATGGTCGGCTCCGCCATGGGCCGTGCCACGGCAGCGCTGCTCGACTCCGACCTGCAGCTCGCCGAGAGCGTGATCGCGGGCGACGAGAGGGTCGACGACCTCCAGCGCGAGCTGGAGACGCGGGCCATCCAGTTGCTCGCCCGGCAGCAGCCCGTGGCCACGGACCTGCGGATCGTGGTGACGTCCCTGCGGATGAGCGCCGACCTGGAGCGCGCCGGCGACCTGGCCCAGCACGTCGCCAAGCTCGCCCGGCTGCGCTACCCCGGCCGCTGCATACCGGACGACCTGCACGCCACGGTCCTGGAGATGGGGCAGCTCGCGCAGCGGCTGATGGCGAAGGCCGCGGAGGTCATCACCACCAAGAACGTCGACCTGGCGCTGGAGCTGGAGCAGGACGACGACAGGATGGACTACCTGCACCGCAAGATCTTCCAGCACCTGATGGACGACCGCTGGAAGCACGGCATCGAGACCGCGGTGGACGTGACCCTGATCGGGCGCTACTACGAGCGCTTCGCCGATCACGCCGTGTCCTGTGCGGGCCGCGTGGTGTATCTGGTGACCGGCGAGCACGCCGACGAGCTGAGCCCGACGGCGCCGGTCGAAGGGGCGTAGCGGCCGGAGCGCGGGGGCACGGGACCCGCGCGCGCCGGGCGCGCCCGCGGGCGGCTCACGCGCCGGGCGCGGCATCCGGGACGTACGGCCGTACGAGGGCGGCAGATGCATCCGCGCGCCCGCATGTGCGCCCCGGCCGCCGGGGCAGCCTCCCGGTGGAAGGGAACACTCTGCTAGGAGGTCCGCATGCCGGAAGAGTTCACCTCCCGCACCCGTGCCGACCCGCGCGCCACGGCACGGCCGCCGCGGATGCGCCCGAAGATGACCCCGCTGCCGAAGTTGAGCTCCTGCAGTTGCGGCCCCGGCTGCTCCTGCGGCTGCCAGTCGGGCGGGTCGTGCAGCTGCGGCGGGAGCTGCGGCTGAGACCGCGAAGCCGCGGAACCGCGGAACCGCGAGACGCAGCCTGCGACAGACGCCCGCAGCCCCTGCCCTGACGATGCCGGGCAGGGGCTGCGGTTACGTGTGTCCGGTGCGCGGTCCGCTTATTTCTTGCCCTGGTTCGCCACGGCCTTGATCGCCGAGGCCGCCGCCTCCGGGTCGAGGTACGTGCCGCCGCTGCCGACCGGGCGCAGGTCGGCGTCCAGCTCGTACGCCAGCGGGATGCCGGTGGGGATGTTCAGCCCCGGGATGTCCGCGTCGGAGATCCCGTCGAGGTGCTTGACCAGCGCCCGCAGGCTGTTGCCGTGCGCCGCGACCAGCACCGTCCGCCCGGCCTGGAGGTCCGGCACGATGCTGTCGTACCAGTACGGCAGGGCCCGCTCCAGCACGTCCTTCAGGCACTCGGTCTTCGGCCGCAGCTCGCTGGGGATGTGCGCGTAGCGCGCGTCGTGCGCCTGCGAGAACTCGCTGTCGTCGTCGATCGGCGGCGGGGGCGTGTCGTACGAGCGGCGCCAGGTCATGAACTGCTCCTCGCCGAACTCGGCGAGGGTCTGCGCCTTGTCCTTGCCCTGGAGCGCGCCGTAGTGCCGCTCGTTGAGCCGCCAGGAGCGCGCGACCGGGATCCAGTGCCGGTCGCAGGCGGCCAGGGACAGGTTGGCGGTACGGATGGCGCGCTTGAGCAGCGACGTGTGGACGACGTCCGGCAGCCAGCCGGCCTCGCGCAGCAGTTCGCCGCCGCGCACCGCCTCCTTCTCGCCCTTGTCGGTGAGGTTCACGTCCACCCAGCCGGTGAACAGGTTCTTGGCGTTCCAGTCGCTCTCTCCGTGGCGGAGGAGGATCAGCTTGTACGGTGCGTCGGCCATGGCTCCGAGCCTAATCGAGCGGCCGGATCCGGCCCCCGGTGGCCCGGATTGACGGCAGCCGTCAATCCGGTGGCGATACGGCGACCCCGCTTCGTAACATCCATTCATCTGCCGTGCCACTTACATCCGGGGGTTCCGCCGTGGCTGTCACCCGCATCGGGCGCGCCGCCCGCGAGACCGTCTCGGGCCTGCCCCGCGAGTTCTGGTGGCTGTGGACCTCCACGCTCGTCAACCGGCTCGGCGGCTTCGTCGCCACCTTCATGGCCCTCTACCTCACGCAGGAGCGCGGCCACTCCGCGTCGTACGCCGGGCTGGTGGCCGCGCTGTACGGGTTCGGCGGCGTGGTCTCCTCGCTCGGCGGCGGCGTGCTCGCCGACCGCCTCGGCCGCCGCCCCACGCTGATGCTCGCGCAGTCCGGCACCGCCGTGACCGTCACCGCGCTCGGCTTCACCACCCACCCCGTGGCCATCCCCGCCGTCGCCTTCGCCGTCGGCATGGCGTCCAACGCCTCCCGGCCCGCGGTGCAGGCGATGATGGCGGACATCGTCCCGCCGGAGGACCGCGTACGGGCCTTCTCGCTCAACTACTGGGCGATCAACCTGGGTTTCGCGGTCTCCTCCACCGGCGCCGGCTTCATCGCCGAGTACAGCTACCGCGCCGGGTTCCTCATCGAGGGCGCCATGACCCTCGCCTGCGCGGTCCTCGTCTTCGTCAAGCTGCCCGAGTCCCGGCCGGAGCAGCCCGCCACCGCCGCCGGCGCCGAGGACGGCGCGGCGGAGTCCGTGAGCCTGGGCACGGTGGTGCGCGACGGGCGGTTCATGGGCGTCGTCGGGCTGTCGTTCCTGATCTCGCTGGTGTTCATGCAGGCGTACGTCTCGCTGCCGGTGGCGATGGGCGACCAGGGCTTCTCCAGCTCGGACTTCGGCCTCGCCATCGCCGTCAACGGCGTCCTGATAGTCGTCCTGCAGATCCCCGTGACCCGGTTCATCGAGCACCGCGACCCGCGGGCGCTGCTCGTCCTCTCCTCGCTGCTGACGGGCTACGGGTTCGGGCTCCACGCCTTCGCCGGGTCGGTCGCCGTGTACGCGCTCGTCATCTGCTTCTGGACCCTCGGCGAGATCGTCAACGCGCCGACGCAGACCAGCATCGTCGTCCGCCTCTCCCCCGTCCACGGCCGCGGGCGCTACCAGGGCATGTACACCACCTCCTGGGCCGTCGCCGCGCTCGCCGCCCCGCTGCTGGGCGGGTGGGTCATCGACGCCGCCGGGGCGGACTGGCTGTGGGCGGGGTGCGCGGCGGTGGGCACGGTGGCGGCGGCGGGGTACGCGCTGCTGATGCGGGGGCTGCCGAAGGAGGACCCGGTTCCGGCGGCGGAGCCGGTGACGGCACCGGCCGCGGCTCCGGCCGCGAAAGAGGTCATGAAACCGGCCGAAAACGTCATTGATTAACCGTCAGACAGGCGTCTGTAGAAACCACTTGCGTCACACCGGTAGCGTCTAGCCCCCAGAAAGCCGCCGTTCCGGTCCGAGGGGAACGCACGTGTCCGACCTGTACATCGACAACGCCATGCTTAAACGCGTCCGCCACAACCTTGCCCATATCGGCGAAGTACTGGACAAGCCGGCCCGCGCGATGGCGGACGTGGACGCCAAGGCCATGGGGGCGAGCGCACTGGAGAGACGCATGGACGAGTTCGGCGACGAGTGGTCGTACGGGTTCGGACAGTTGCGTAAATTCGCCAAGGGCGCGACCGAGGCGCTCGACCAGATCGAGAAGGGCTTCGCCGACCTCGACAGGGACCTCGCCGCCGAGCTGTCCAAGGCGGCGGAGCAGAAATGAGCGCACCCACCGCCGCGGACTTCCCCACGCTGGGATTCGTCCCGTGCCCCGGCGACTACGAGATAGCCAAGGACACCGCCGCCACCGTCCGCCGCACCTCCGACGCGCTGGGCGAGATATGCAAGGTCCTCGAAGGCGCCGACGAGGGCGACTGGCGCGGCAAGGCCGCCGACGCCTTCCGGGCGCTGCTCGCCGACGAGTTCCGCCCCAAGGTCAAGGACGCGTACAGCGCCTTCTCCACGGCCCGTACGGTCCTCACCGACTGGGCCGAGAACATCGACCGCCAGCAGCGGGCGGCGGACAAGCTCGAAGAAGAGGCCGCCGAGCTGAAGCGGACCGCGGAAGCGGAGGCGCGCAAGGAAGCAGAGGAGGAGGGCGGGAAGGGCGGGAAGGACGGCAAGGGCGGGAAGGAGGGTGCGGAGTCGGGCTCCGCGTCCGAAGAGGACCCGCTCGCCGACGTACGCCGCCGGGCGCACCGCCTCCAGGACGACTACGAGCAGGAAGGCCGCGACGCCGCCACCCGGCTGAAGAAGGCCCTCGACATCGCCCCCAACGAGCCCGGCTTCTGGGACAAGGTCGGCGACGCGGTCGGCGGGGCGCTGGAGGCCATCGGCCAGGCCGTCATGGACCCGATGGGCACGCTCGCGGAGCTGGCCCCGCTCTTCAAGACGCTCGGCGACATCGCCGGCCTGCTCAGCACCGTCACCGGACTGCTCGCGCTCGTCCCCGGGCTGCAGTTCCTCGGCGCCGCCTCGCTCGCGCTCGCGGGCGTCGCGCTCGTCGCGCACTACCTTTCCGCGGTCGGCACCACCGGCAGCTTCCTCAAGGCCCTCACCACCAAAGACGTCATCATGGACGCCATCGGCTTCGGCCTCGGCAAGATCGGCGCGCGCTTCGGTGACGAGATCCTGGCCGCCGCGAAGGCGAGCAACCAGCCGACGCGGATGGTCGCCCAGCTCGGCGGCAAGCTGCCGGCCATGGAGCTGCCGCAGGGCTACTTCCAGTTGGCGCGCGGGGCCTCGTACAGCATGAGCGTGCGCGAGTTCGGCATGCGCACCGGGCAGTACTTCACCACCTGGACCGGCAACGTCTTCACCGCCGAGGGCTCGCACGACACCATCGACACCGCAAAGAAGCTCGTCACCTGGGACTTCGGCGCACTGACGAACAAGGACACGGTGGCGCCATGGGCACGCTGACCCCCGGCCGGATCCAGTTGTACGCGCCCGTGGACTGGTTCGACCTGATGGCCGACGGCGACGACCGCGAGGCGACGCGGGCCCGCTGCGCGGAGCTGGTGCGGCTGACGTACCCGAAGACGCCGGCGGAGCGGCGGGAGCAGTTCACCGACGCGCTGCTGGCGTGGCACGACATGCTGTACGCGGACGGGGTGCTCATGAACGGCATCGTCACGGCGCCGCTGCCGAGCAGCGGGGAGCAGGCGGCGTGGCTGGTGTTCGCGGGCGTCGTCGAGGTGCCGGAGAGCCCGTCGGACCTGGACCTGGGCGAGCTGATGACGGCGGTGTTCGCGGAGCACTACAAGGTGGCGCCGGCGTACACGGAGGCGTACGCGACGGACATGGGGATGGGCTTCGGCTTCGTGGCACAGCCGGCGCTGCCGGCGGCGGCCGTGGCGGAGGTGGAGGGCGTCGGCGAGGGGCCCGTGCAGGTGGGCCTGGCCGGGGCGCTGGCCACGCCGGTGGGCGGCGGGCTGGGCCTGCTGGTGATCGGCACGAGCCTGAACCCGCTGCAGGCGGGGGAGTTGGCGGGGCTGGTCGCGGTGATCGCGGGCCGGTCGGCGTTCGTGGCCGAGGCGGCGGATGCGTACGGGGCCGCGGGATAGCGGCTCGGTGACGCCGGCGGAGATCGTCGCGCGCAACCGGCGGCTGATGCGGGAGTTGCTGGCGCGGCCGGAGCCGGAGGCGCCGCGGCGGAGCCGGGTGCCGCTGGTCGCCGCGCTGGCCGCGCCGGGGGTGGCGGCGTTCTGCGTGCTGGCGGTGGTGCGCCCGCGCAGCGCCGCGAACGTCGCGGTGGCGGCGGGGATCGCGGCGGGGGTGGTGGCGCTGCTGCTGCCGGGCGCGCTGGCCGTACGCCGCCGGGCGGACCGCCGGCTCACCGCCGCCGCGGCCCCGGCACGCGCGGCGCTGAGCGGTGCTGTGGCGAGGGCGGCAGGGCCCGTGCCCGTGCTCTACGGGCTGAACACCGTCCCGGCGTACGCCACCGAGCCGGCGGCGTGGGACCGCGGCCCGCAGCGTCCGGGCGCGGTCGCCGTCACGGCGGACGCGCTGCTGCTCCGCGGCGCGGACGGCGCGGCGCTGGACCTACCGCTCCCGGCGCTGTTCGGCGCGGTGGACCAGCCGGGGACGTGGCCGGCCCAGGGCTGCGTGGATATCCACCTGCACACGGGCGAGGCGATCCAGCTCCGCACCCCGCGCCGCGGCGAACTCGTCGCCGCACTGAAGGCCGCCGGCGTACGGGTCCTCCGCTGACGCGCCCCCTGGCCCGGGCGGATGCGGTGTCCGGGGCCCGCGGGGGCCGGCTCGTACGCTGGACGGATGGCGTCCCAGCAGCGGCCCGCGCGCCCCGCGTCCGGCTCCCGGCCGGTCGGCTCCGCGACCCGCGGAACGACCAACCCCAACCGGCTGCGCCGCATGGACCGCTGGATCACCGCCGCCCACGGCGCCGCCCTGCGCCGCACCGCGCGCGCCGCGGGCCGGGCCGTCGCCGTCGACCTCGGCTACGGCGCCGCCCCCTGGACCGCCGTCGAGCTGCTGGAACGGCTCCGTACGGCCTGCCCCGCGGCCGAGGTCGCGGGCGTGGAGATCGAACCGGAGCGGGTCGCCGCGGCGCGCCCGTACGCGCGCGAGGGGCTGACGTTCCTGCGCGGCGGCTTCGAGATACCGCTCCCCGGCGGCGTCCGCCCGGCGCTGATCCGGGCGGCCAACGTGCTGCGGCAGTACGGCGAGGAGGAGGTCCCGGCGGCGTGGGCGCGGCTCACGGCACGGCTCGGCCCGGACGGGCTGCTGGTGGAGGGCACCTGCGACGAGGCGGGGCGGCGGCACGTCTGGGTGGCGCTGGGCCCGGAAGGCCCCCGCACCGTCACCTTCGCCGCCCACCTGGCGACCCTCGGCGCGCCCTCGGACCTGGCGGAGCGGCTGCCGAAGGCGCTGATCCACCGCAACGTCGCGGGGGAGGCGGTGCACGCGTTCCTGCGTGACTTCGACCGCGCGTGGGCGTCGGCGGCGCCGTACGCGCCGCTGGGTGCGCGGCAGCGCTGGATCCGTACGGCGAGCGCGCTGTCGGCGGACTGGCCGTTGACGGACGGCCCGGGCCGCTGGCGCCAGGGGGAGCTGACGGTGGCCTGGCGGGCGCTGGCGCCCCGCGGCTGGCGGGCGTAGCGGCGCGCGGGCCGCGCCGTGCCGCGGCACCGGCCGGCTCCGCGGAGCCGACCGCGCATGGGTGTGTCCGGCGGCGCACCCCTGCGCCCGGACGCGCACCCCGTGTTCGGCGGCGCCCGCCCAGCCTCTCCCCGCGCCCTGCCCCGCCGTTCGCGCCCGCCTCCGGCCGGCCTCGGGCGCCTTCGCCGTACGGGCACACGGCACGGTGCGCACCGCCTCACCGCGCCCGGCACACCCCAGCCGTCCAGCCGCGTCCTGCCCACGGCAGCGCGCCCGCCCCGAGCCGGCCTCCCCCGGCCGTCCCCGCCACCTCCTCGGGAATGAAACCGCCACCCCCGGTGTTCACCCCATCACGGAGAGGAGAACGGCGATTCCGAGGAGGAACCAGCAGCCGTGAGCCACCACCTGTCCCGGCTTCGCGCGCTCGCGCGGCACCGGCGACCGCGTCGCGTCGCCATGCTCTCCGTGCACACCTCCCCCCTCCACCAGCCCGGCACCGGCGATGCCGGGGGCATGAACGTCTACATCGTCGAGCTGGCCCGGCGGCTCGCCGAGATCGGCGTCGAGGTCGAGGTCTTCACCCGCGCCACCACCGCCGCCGTCCCGCCCGCCGTCGAGCTGGCGCCCGGGGTGCTCGTGCGGCACGTGGCCGCCGGGCCGTACGAGGGGCTGGCCAAGGAGGATCTGCCCGCGCAGCTCTGCGCGTTCACGCACGGCGTCATGCAGGCCGAGGCCGGCCACCGGCCCGGCTACTACGACCTCGTGCACTCCCACTACTGGCTCTCCGGCCACGTCGGGTGGCTCGCCGCCGAGCGCTGGGGCGTGCCGCTGGTGCACGCCATGCACACCATGGCCAAGGTCAAGAACGCCGCCCTCGCCACCGGCGACAGCCCCGAGCCGCCCGCCCGCGTCATCGGCGAGAGCCAGGTCGTACGGGCCGCGGACCGGCTCATCGCCAACACCGACGACGAGGCGCACGACCTGATCCACCACTACGACGCCGACCCCGCCCGGGTCGCCATCGTGCGCCCCGGCGTGAACCTCGACGTCTTCCGCCCCGGTGATCCGGGCACCACCCGCACGGACGCCCGCGCCGACGCGCGCGCCGCGCTCGGGCTGCCGCAGGACGCCTTCGTGCCGCTGTTCGCCGGCCGCATACAGCCGCTGAAGGCCCCCGACGTGCTGTTGCGTGCCGTCGCGCTGCTCCTCGACCGGACGCCGGCGTTGCGCGAGCGGCTGGTGGTGCCGGTGGTGGGCGGGCCGAGCGGCAGCGGGCTGGCCAAGCCGGAGTCGCTGCAGAAGCTGGCGGCGCGGCTGGGAATCAGCGACGTCGTGAGGTTTGAGCGGCCGGTGGCACAGAAGGCGCTCGCGCGCTGGTTCCGGGCGGCTTCGGTGCTGGTGATGCCGTCGTACAGCGAGTCGTTCGGGCTGGTCGCGCTGGAGGCGCAGGCGTGCGGGACGCCCGTGGTGGCGGCGGCGGTCGGCGGGCTGCCGGTCGCGGTGCGCGACGGCGCCACGGGGCTGCTGGTCGACGGCCACGACCCGGCGGACTTCGCCGACGCGCTGGGGCGGCTGGCCGCCGACGCGGCGCTGGCCGACCTGATGGGCGCGGCGGCGGCCGGGCACGCGGCGGGCTTCGGCTGGGATGCCGCCGCCCGCGCGACGGCCGACGTGTACGCCGCCGCCATCGCCGGGCACCCCGGCGGCGTACCGCCGCGCGTGGGCGGCGCGCCCGGTCGCCTACGATCGCCGCATGGCTGAGGCAGCGGGCACGGACCCGACCATGAGTGCGGCGGCGAAGGTCGTCGAGGGCACCCTCCGGGAGTCGGGGATCGACTACGAGTCGCCCGCGGCGGGCACGTACGTCGTCTCCCTGCCCGGCACGCGGAAGCTGTCGACCACCTGCCAGCTCATCGTCGGCCGGCACTCCCTGTCGGTCAACGCGTTCGTGATCCGCCACCCCGACGAGAACGAGGCCGGGGTCCACCGCTGGCTGCTGGAGCGCAACACCCGGCTGTACGGGGTGAGCTTCGCCGTGGACCGGCTCGGCGACATCTACCTCGTCGGCCGGCTGCCGCTGGCGGCGGTGACGCCGGCGGAGCTGGACCGGGTGCTGGGCACGGTGCTGGAGACGGCGGACGGCAGCTTCAACAGGCTGCTGGAGCTGGGCTTCGCGACGGCGATCCGCAAGGAGTACGCGTGGCGTACGGCGCGCGGGGAGTCGACGCGCAACCTGGAGGCGTTCACGCACCTGACCCGCCCGGAGCAGCCGGAGTAGTACGGAGCGCGTCCAGCATCCGCTCCAGCGCCGCCCACGTGCCGGCGAGATCGTCAGGGCCGGCGTCGGCGGCCAGCCACAGCGCCGCCTCGTTCATCGCGCCCGACAGCAGGTGCGCCAGCGGCGCCACCGGCTGCCGCGCCACGACCCCCGCCGCCACCAGCTCCGTCAGCGCCTCCGTCAGATGCCGCGCCGATGCCGCCTCGTCCATCGCCCGCCACTCGCTCCACCCCAGCACCGCGGGCCCGTCGACGAGCATGATCCGCTGCAGCTCGGGGTCCGTGCTCGCGGTGAGGAACTCGCGGCAGCCGGCGGTCAGTTGCCCCCACGGGTCCGGGTGCCGCCCGGCGGCCTCCGCGACGCGCCGGCCGACGTCCTGCTGCACCTCCGCCAGCACGGCGCGGAAGAGGTCCGCCTTCCCGTCGAAGTGGTGGTACAGCGCGCCCTTCGTCACGCCGGACGCGCGCACGATCTCGGCCAGCCCCACGGCCCCGTAGCCGCGGCTCGCGAACAGCCGCCTGCTCTCGCGCAGCAGCGCCCGCCTGGTCTGCTCCCGCTGCTCCGCCCTGACTCCGCCGCGCGCGGTCATGGCCACCTCACCTTCATTTGACGTACCGATGGTATGCGAACTACGGTTCTTGACATACCGATGGTACGCGAAGGGGTCGACCATGCATCTGACCAGCTTCTATCCTGTGATCGGCACGAACCGTCTCGCCGAATCCCGGGACTTCTACGTCCGGCTGATCGGCTTCGAGGTGACCTTCGAAGCCGACTGGTACGTGAGCCTGCGCAGGCCCGGCGACCCGCCGTACGAACTGGCCCTGCTCGACCCCGCGCACCCGACGGTCCCCGAGAGCCACCGCGTGCCCACCCGGGGCCTGCTGCTCAACTTCGAGGTCGCGGACGTCGACGCCGAGTGGCAACGGCTCGTCGTACGCGAAGGGCTGCGGCCCGAGCTGGAGCTGCGCAGCGAGGACTTCGGACAGCGGCACTTCATCATCGCGGACCCGAACGGGATCCTCCTCGACGTGATCACGCCGATCGCGCCGACGGGCGAGTTCGCCGAGCAGTACGCGACGCCGTAGGCGGCGGCGCGGTCCCTCAGGCCGCCTCGGAGGGCAGGGCGGCCAGCAGCGCGTCGACAAGGGTACGGTCGCGGCCGTGGGTCAGCCTGCGGCGGGCCGCGGCGGGCGGCAGCCAGACGACGCGGTCCACCTCGTGGTTCGGGACGAACGCGCCGGCAGCCGCCCGGGCGGCCCAGTAGCGGACCTCCTTGGGCCGGCCGTCCGCCACCCGGTAGTGGGTCGTGGGCAGCGGGGCGCCGGGCTCGCAGGCCATGCCGGTCTCCTCGGCGACCTCGCGGCGGGCGGCGGCCAGGGAGTCCTCGCCGGGCTTGAGCTTGCCCTTGGGGTGGGACCAGTCGTCGTACTCGGGGCGGTGGACCAGGGCGATCTCCAGCCCGCCGGCGGCGTGCGGCGCGGGCCGCCACAGCACGCAGCCGGCGGCGCGGATCAGGTCCGCCGGGTGGTCGGTCACTCGCGCTCTCCTCTCGTCTGCCAGAGCCTGCCGAAGGTGAAGCGCGCGGCTTCCGCCTCGTGGCGCTGGTCGGCGTGGAGTACGCCGAGGGCGTAGGCGGTGGCGGGGGCGATCCGCGGGGTCGCGGCGGCGGAGGCGGCAGCGGCGGCGGCTTCCACGGCCTCCCGGTCGCGGTCGAGCGCGGCGCCCGCGGCGGGCAGCGGCGGCCCCGGCGGGGATACGGGGACGGTGCCGGGCGGGCACGCCGCCAGGACCTCCGCGGCGTGCCGGGCGCGGCGGACGAGGGCGTGGACGTGCCGCCAGGGGGCGTCGTCGCGGTCGTCGGCGGCGGCGAGGCCGCGGGCCAGGGCGGCGGCGTTGTACGGGCGGCCGGCGCGGGCCAGCGGCAGGGCGGCGACGGCGGCGGCCAGCGTGCGGCGCAGCTCGGCGTGGTGTGCGGGCAGCGCGGCGGCGGGCCGCCGGGCGGCGCCGGTCAGCGGCGCGTCGGACACGAGCAGGGCGACGGCGTCGGCGAGGGCGTGGTACCGCGCGGACGTCAGCGCGTCCAGCGCCTCGGAGTGCGCCCGGCTCCGCGCCAGCCCGAGCCGCCGCTCCAGCAGCGCCGCCGCCCGCGCGGCCCCGGGCGCGGCGGCGGGCGCGATGGCGGAGACCACGCCGGCGCGCTCGTCCGCGTCCTCCCCCGACAGCCTTCGCAGCGCCGTCACCAGCCGGTCCCGCCGCGCCGCGCACAGGTACTCGCGCAGCACCGTGGCGCCCAGCCAGTGCAGCTCCCCCGCCGTCCGCTCCGCCCACTGTCCGTCCAGTAACGGGCGGAAGCTCCCCAGCGTGTCCGCGATGCGCAGCGCCGCGTCGTGGACCGCCCCCGCGACGGCCGCCGCCCCCGCCCCGGCCACCGCCTCGGCGCCCGCGGCCTGGGCCGGCAGATCCCGCAGGCCGCGCAGCAACTCCGTGGCCTGCGTGCTCAGGTACCCGGTCAGCACCTCGCCCGCGGCGAGCGCGCCGCCCGGCGCGCCCGCCGTGGCCGCCACGGATGCCTCATGCCGCGATGCCACGCCGGCGCCTCCGGGCGTCGATGAGCATTTCCTGCACGTTCGCCAGCGGGTTCCCCGCGTCGTCCACCGCGTTGCGGGTCCAGTCGCCGTTGGAGTCCAGGTGCCAGGAGTCCACCGCGTCGGACATCCCCGTCTCCAGCAGCCGGTTCAGCGCCTCCCGGTGCGCCGGGTCCGCGACCCGGACCAGCGCCTCGATGCGGCGGTCGAGGTTGCGGTGCATCATGTCCGCGCTGCCGATCCACACCTCCGGCTCGCCCCCGTTGCCGAAGGCGAAGATCCGGGAGTGCTCCAGGAACCGGCCCAGGACGCTGCGTACCCGGATGTTCTCCGAGAGGCCCGCCACCCCCGGCCGCACCGCGCAGATGCCGCGCACCCAGATGTCGACCGGCACGCCCGCCATCGAGGCCCGGTAGCAGGCGTCGATGACGGCTTCGTCCACGATCGAGTTGACCTTGATACGGACGTACGCGAGCTGCCCGGCCCGGTGGTGCGTGATCTCGCGGTGGATGCGGTGGACCAGCCCCTCGCGCACCGACGTCGGCGCGACCAGCAGCCGGCGGTAGTTCTCCCGGCGCGAGTAGCCCGAGAGCCGGTTGAACAGGTCGGAGAGGTCCGCGCCGACCTGCGGGTCGGCGGTCAGCAGGCCGAGGTCCTCGTACAGCCGGGCGGTCTTCGGGTGGTAGTTGCCGGTGCCGACGTGGCTGTAGCGGCGCAGGATCTCGCCCTCCTGCCGGACGACGAGCGACAGCTTGCAGTGCGTCTTCAGCCCGACGAGCCCGTACACGACATGGCAGCCCGCCTCCTCCAGCTTCCGCGCCCACTTGATGTTCGCCTGCTCGTCGAAGCGCGCCTTCAGCTCCACCAGCACCAGCACCTGCTTGCCGCTCTCCGCCGCGTCGATGAGGGCGTCGACGATCGGCGAGTCACCGGAGGTGCGGTACAGCGTCTGCTTGATGGCCAGCACGTCCGGGTCGGCCGCGGCCTGCTCCAGGAACGCCTGTACGGAGGTGGAGAAGGAGTCGTACGGGTGGTGCAGCAGCACGTCGCGCTCGCGCAGCGCCGCGAAGATGTCGGGCGCGGACGCCGACTCGACCTCGGCGAGGTCGCGGTGCGTACCGGCGACGAACTTCGGGTACTTCAGCTCCGGCCGGTCCTGCGTGGCGATGCCGAAGAGCCCGGTGAGGTCGAGCGGTCCTGGCAGCGGGTAGACCTCGGCCTCGGAGATCTTCAGCTCGCGCACCAGCAGGTCCAGCACGTACGGGTCGATGGACTCCTCCACCTCAAGCCGCACCGGCGGCCCGAAGCGGCGCCGCATCAGCTCCTTCTCCAGCGCCTTCAGCAGGTTCTCCGCGTCGTCCTCCTCGACCTCCAGGTCCTCGTTGCGCGTCACCCGGAAGGTGTGGTGGGCGAGGACCTCCATGCCCGGGAAGAGGTCTTCGAGGTGCGCGGCGATGACGTCCTCCAGCGGTACGAACCGCTGCGCGCCGCCGACCGTGGCGGTCTCCAGGAACCGCGGCAGCAGCGGCGGCACCTTGACGCGGGCGAAGTGGCGGTGGCCGCTGACGGGGTTGCGGACGACGACCGCGAGGTTCAGGGACAGCCCCGATATGTACGGGAACGGGTGCGCCGGGTCGACGGCCAGCGGCGTGAGCACCGGGTAGATCTGCTGCCGGAAGAGGGTGAAGAGCCGGGCCTGCTCCTTCTCGCCCAGGTCGGCCCAGCGGATGAGGTGGATGCCCTCGTCGGCCAGCGCCGGCTGCACGTCCTGCTGGAAGCAGGCGGCGTGCCGCGCCATCAGCTCGCGCGAGCGGTTCCAGATCAGGTCCAGCACCTCGCGGGGCTGCAGCCCGGAGGCGGAGCGGGTGGCGACGCCGGTGGCGATACGGCGCTTGAGGCCGGCGACGCGCACCATGAAGAACTCGTCCAGGTTGCTGGCGAAGATCGCCAGGAAGTTCGCGCGCTCCAGCAGCGGGGTGGCCGGGTCCTCGGCCAGCCCCAGCACCCGTTCGTTGAACGCCAGCCAGCTCCGCTCCCGGTCCAGGAAGCGGCCCTGCGGCAGTTCCTCGTCCGCCTCCCGCTCGGCGTAGTCGTCGGCGTCGGCGTCGATGTCCGGGTCGATCTGCTGGACCCCGCGCTGCATGGCGGGGGCCACGGGGTGCGGGCGGCGCGCGGCGATCGAGCCCACCGACGGCTGGGCCGGCTGCGCGGGCTGGGCGGGGGTGACGAGGGGCGAGCTGTCGTCCATGCCCCTATTCTCCCGTGTCCGAGGCCGCCTCGGCACGGCGGAGAGGTTCGCGGCGGAGCGCTGCATCCACCGATGCTCGCAACCGAGGTTGAACCGAGGGTAACGACCCGGCCAACCCTCGGTTCCGTCCGGGCTCCGCCGGGCCTGGAAGAGACTGCCTGCACCCGGGGGTCCGGGAGATCCGCGCAGGGAGGCCGCCGGCCCCCGGCCCCGGCCCTCGGGGCTCCGAGTGCCGTCCCGGAGCGGTGTGGGGGCCGGGTGGCTAGCCCTCCGTGCGGTACATCAGGTCCGTTTCGTGGGTGCGGAAGCCCATGCCCTCGTAGACGGCGACCGCCGGGGCGTTGTCGGCGTCCACGTACAGCATCGCCGTCGGCATGCTGCGGTCGTACGCCAGGTAGCGCAGCCCGATCGTCGTCAGCGCCTTGCCCAGGCCGCCGCCCTGCGCGTCGGGGTGCACGCCCAGGACGTACACCTCGCCCAGTTGCTCCGCGCTGTGCACCTTCGTCCAGTGGAAGCCGACGATCTTCCCGGCGCGCTCGGCGAGGAAGAAGCCGCGCGGGTCGAACCAGGGCTCCGCCTTGCGGTCGTCCAGGTCGGCCTGCGTGAGGGAGCCCTGCTCGGGGTGGTGGGCGAAGGCGGCGGCGTTGACGGCCAGCCACTCCGCGTCGTCCTCGCCGGGGCGGAACGTACGCACCGTGACCCCCGCCGGCAGCCGCGGCCCGGGCGCGGTGTCCGCCGCGAACCCGTCCAGCGGCATACGCATCTGACGCAGCTCGCGGAAGAGGGTGAGGCCCAGCAGTTGCGCCAGGTGCCGGGCCGCGGGGTGGCCGCCGTGCGCCCACAGCCGCATCCGCTGGCCCGACTCGGTCAGCAGCGCGCGGCCCAGCGCCCGGCCGTGGCCGCGGCGGCGGTACGCGGGGTGGACGACCAGCTCGGCGGCGGGCGGCTCGACGGGGTCGGTCTCCTCCAGTTGCGCGTAGCCGGCGGGTTCCGTGCCGTCGTACAGCAGGACGTGCCGGACGCCCTCGCGGCGGCCTCTGCGCAGGGTGAGCCGGCCCTGCTCGGAGACGGCCTGCCGGCCGTCGGCCTCGGCGGCGGCGTCGATGATGCCGAGCACGGCGTGGGACTGCGACGGCGTGAGCTCGTCGAGCACCTCGATGCGCCTGCCGCGCGGCTTTCCCGTGTCGGTCGTACCGGACTCCGTCATGGAGAAAGCCTAAGGCCAGCGGGACGTCCGACAAGCTTCGGGATTCGTTCAGTCGCCGTTGCAGACGCGCTACGCGCGTCGACCCTATGCTGCCGAGCGGTGTTTCCGCGTCGCGCCGAGGGGGCGTTCATGGAGAGGTCTCGAACAACACAGCAGCGGGCAGGCAGGGTTCGTACGGCACCGGCCAGGCGCAGGGCCGCGGCGGCGGCAGCGGCGCTGGTGGTGGCCGGGGGCCTCTTCGCCGCGGCGCAGCCGGCGGGCGCGGACTCCGCGGACGGCGGGGACAGCGCGCAGCGCCCGGGCCGCGGCCGTACGGTCGACGTCCAACTGCTGTCCTTCAACGACTTCCACGGCAACCTCGAACCCCCGCAGGGCTCCTCGGGGGTGATCACCGAACTCCGGCCTGACGGCTCGACGGAGGACATCGCCGCCGGCGGCGTCGCATACCTCGCCTCCTCCCTGCGCGACGCCCGCGCGGGCCACCGCTACTCCGTGACCGCCGCCGCCGGCGACCTCGTCGGCGCCAGCCCGCTGATCTCCGGCCTCTTCCACGACGAGCCCACCGTCGAGGCCATGAACGGCCTCGGCCTCAACGTCGCGGGCGTCGGCAACCACGAGTTCGACGAGGGCCGCGCCGAGTTGCAGCGCCTGACGGACGGCGGCTGCCACCCCGAGGACGGCTGCTACACCGAGGGCCGCACCTTCGCGGGCGCCGACTTCCCCTACCTCGCCGCCAACGTCACCGACGAGCAGACCGGCGAGCCGGTCCTCGACCCCGTGTTCGTCTGGGAGCAGCAGGACGTGAAGATCGGCTTCATCGGCGTGACGCTGGAGGCCACCCCCGACATCGTCTCCGCCGAGGGCGTCAAGGGCCTGGAGTTCCACGACGAGATCGAGACGCTCGACACGTACGCGGAGGAACTGCGGCGGCAGGGCGTGGAGTCCATCGTCGCGCTCGTGCACGAGGGCGGCTTCCCCGCGGAGTCGGCGGGCGGCGCGTACAACTACGACTGCGACAGCCCCGCCCCCGGCGCCGGCATCTCCGGCCCGGTCGCGGAGATCGCCCGGGGCACGTCGGCCGACGTCGACGCCTTCGTCACCGGCCACACCCACCAGCCGTACGCCTGCACCATCCCCGACCCCGAGGGCAAGCCGCGCAGCGTCACCTCCGCGTCGTCCTTCGGCCGGCTCTACACCGACACCACGCTGACGTACGACCGCCGCAGCGGCGACATCGTCCGCACCGCGACCGAGGTGCCGCACGCCGAGAACCACGTGGTCGACCGCGAGCAGCCCAAGGCGCCGGACATGACCGCGCTGATCGAGGAGTGGAACACGCTCGCCGCGCCGATCGCGGCCAAGCCCGTCGGCTACGTCTCCGGTGACATCCCGCGCGAGGGCACCGAGTCCCCGCTCGGCGACCTCGTCGCCGACGCACAGCTCGCCCACGCCCGGACGCTCGACGAGGGCGCGCAGGTGGCGCTGATGAACCCCGGCGGGATCCGCGCGGACCTCACGTACGCGGCCTCCGGCGACGAGGGCGACGGCGTCGTCACGTACGGGGAGGGCTTCACCGTCCAGCCGTTCTCGAACACCGTGAACCTGACGAGCCTGACCGGCGAGCAACTGCTCCAGGTGCTCCGCGAGCAGGTCAGCGGCGTCAACGAGGAGTCGCCGAAGGTCCTCCAGCCGTCCGCGGGCCTGACCTACACCCTGGACCTGACCAAGTCCGGCGCCGACCGCGTCGTCGCCGACTCCGTCCGGCTCGACGGGCAGCCGCTGGACCCGGCGGCCACGTACCGCGTCGCCGTCAACTCCTTCCTCGCCGGCGGCGGCGACGGCTTCCCGACCCTCGCCGAGGGCACAGAACCGCTGGTCGGCGGGGACGACCTGGCGGCGCTGGAGAGCTATCTGACGGCGAACTCCACCGCGGACGAGCCGCTGGCGCCGCCGGCAGCCGACCGGATCACGGTGGTGGGGCAGTAGGAGACCCGGCAGCAGGAGATCGGCAGGGGGTGAGCGGCCAGCGGCCGGAACCGGCTGCGCCGCTCACCCCCGTCTGCTGTGATGGTCACCCCGCGCGTCCTCCCCGCCGGCGGGCGGCGGCTTCCACGGAGGTACGAGATGAACAGCAACGAGGACGCGGCGACCCCGGCGGTCGACGCCAGCGTGCCGCACGCGGCGCGGATCTGGAACTACTGGATGGGCGGCAAGGACAACTACCAGTCCGACCGGGACGCCGGCGACGCCGTGGCGCAGGTCTACCCGGACATCGTCACCATGGCCCGGCAGTCCCGCCAGTTCCTCATCCGCGTCGTGTCCCACCTGGCGCGGGAGGCGGGCGTACGGCAGTTCCTGGACGTCGGCACCGGCCTGCCCACGATGCAGAACACCCACGAGGTGGCCCAGCAGATCGCCCCCGCGTCCCGCATCGTGTACGTCGACAACGACCCGCTGGTGCTCACGCACGCCCGCGCCCTGCTGGGCAGCACCACCTCCGAAGGCGCCACCTCCTACGTCCATGCCGACTACCACGACCCGGAGCAGATCCTCGCCGGCGCGGCGGACACCCTGGACTTCGGCGAGCCGGTGGCGGTGATGTTCATGGGCGTGCTGGGCTACGAGCCGGATCCGGCCGAGCTGCGCCGCATCGTGGGCCGGATCATGGCGGCCGTGCCGTCGGGCAGCCACCTGGTGCTGTGGGACGGCACCGACACCGGCGAGGCCGTCGTCGAGGGCGGCGAGAAGCTCATCGAGGCCGGCGGCGTCCCGTACCACCTGCGCAGCCCGGAGGAGCTGGGCAGGTGCTTCGAGGGGCTGGAGCTGACCGAGCCCGGCATGGTGCCGATCACGCACTGGCGGCCGGCCGCCGCGAGGGTGGGGTCGGTCGAGCCGATCGACGCGTACGGCGCGGTGGGGCGCAAGCCGTAGCGCGCCGGGACGCCGGTGCCCCGCCGCGCTCTGAGCGGCGGCGGGGCAGGCGGGGCCGGGCGGGGCGGGTTAGAAGTTGAAGACGTTCCCGCCGGTCGCGAGGTCCGCCATGCAGGCGTTGGGGAAGACCTCGGAGACGTAGTCGACGGGCTTGCCGCGCCAGGTGCCGGTGGCTCGCAGCTCGACGGGCTCGTACTGCATCGTGCACGCGCCTTGCTTCTCCGTCAGGTCCTCGAACCGCCCGTCGACCTCCGTCAGGTCCGTGCAGGCCGACTCCGCGGCGGGGTGCGTGCCGCCGGCCGGGTCGCAGTTGAGGACGGCGAGGCCGCCCTTGGCGCGGTCGCTGACGTACTTCGTCGTCAACTGCAGGTGCGTGGCGTCGAACGGCTCGGGCAGCGGGCGCTCGGCGGCGGCGGTGGCGGCGGTGAGCGGGAGCAGCACGGCGGCGGTGGCGGTGGCCAGGACGGCGGCGAAGGGCCGGACGGTCATGGGGGGTTTCTCCTCGGCGAGGGGTGGGGTACGGGGTCTGGAACGTCAGAGATACCCCAGTTGGTCAGCGACGCGCGGCACCGTCACCCGAAGGAGGCATGTCCTTCGAATGCGCCGGCGTACCCCGTACGGGTGCTGATACCGGTTCCGCGCCTCCCGCGGCCTACGCCGAACGGCGCCCCGCCCCCGTCACCCGCCTGCCGTCCACCCCTCCGACCGCTGCTCCGCCCGCTGCTCCGCCCGCCGCCCCCGGATCGCCGCTAAGGACCCCGGCGGCGGCTCCGGCGCCCCCGGCAGCCGCAGCAGCGCCTCCGTCCCGCCGCCGGCCGCCCGGCGCAGCTCCACGGTGCCGCCGGCCTGCTGGACCGTACGGGCCACGATGGACAGCCCGAGCCCGCTGCCCGGCCGGCTGCGGGCCGACGGCGAACGCCAGAACCGCTCGAAGACGTGCGGCAGCTCCGCCTCCGGGATGCCGGGACCGTGGTCGCGCACCCGCAGCAGCCCGTCGCCGCCGAGCCGGAGTTCGACCTCGCCGCCGGCGGGCGAGAACTTCGCCGCGTTGTCCAGCAGGTTGACCACGGCCCGCTCCAGCGCCGCGGGTTCGGCCCGTACGAACCAGGGCGCAAGCTCCGCCGCGATCCGCACCTCCGGCGCCCGCAGCCGCACCCGCCGCACCGCCCGCTCGGCGATCTCATCGAGCGCGACGACCTCAAGCTGCGCCTTGTCCGGCGCCGCGTCCGGGCGCGACAGCTCCTGGAGGTCGCCGATGAGCGCGGCCAGCTCGGTCATCTGTGCGGTGACGGAATCCAGCAGTTCCCTGCGCTGCCGCGGCGGCAGCTCGCGGCCGGACTCCTCGCTGCGGGCGAGCAGCTCGATGTTCGTACGCAACGAGGTCAGCGGCGTGCGCAGCTCGTGCCCTGCGTCGGCGATGAGCTGCTGCTGCCGCTCCTGGGAGGTGGCGAGGGCGGCGGTCATGGCGTTGAACGAGCGGGACAGCCGGGCGATCTCGTCGTCGCCGTCGACGGGGATCTCGACGGCGAGGTCCTCGGTACGGGCGATGTGCTCGACGGTGTGCGTCAGCCGCTCCACGGGGCGCAGGCCGGCGCGGGCGACCACGAGCCCGATCGCCCCGGCGCCCAGGACGCCGCCGCCGGCGACGAGGGCAAGGACGAGGGCGAGGGTGCCGAGGGGGTCGGTGACCTCGCTGAGCGGGCGGGCCAGGGAGATGGCGGTCGGCTGGCCGTTCACCGTGGGGCCGTTGATCGTACGCACCCGCCATTCGGTGCCGTCCGACTCCACGTCGTGCAGGAGGTCGGTGCGCTGCTGGCCGGACTGCGCGGCGATCGCCCGGTCCGTCTCGGTGACCGCGATCGTCCGCTCACCCTGCAGCCAGCAGGCCGTGCCGTCCGCGAGTACGAGTTGCACGGTCATCCGGTCCGTGTTCAGGTCGAGGCTCTCCGGGGGGCCCGCGGGGCGCGCGTCCACGCAGCCGACGGTGCGAAACACGTCGGGCAGGGTTGTTCTCGGCACCTCGGCCTGCTGGAGCGAGTGGTCCAGCTGGTTCATGAGCTGGTCGCGGGTGATCAGCCAGCAGGCGAACGCGGCCACCGCCACCGCCACCGCCACCGCGGCGGCCGTGAGCAGGGCCAGCCGCGAACGCAGCGGAAGTCGGCCGAGACGGGAGGTCACCTGCCGCCGCCCGCCCGGCTCTCCCCCTCGGGGGCGCGCAGCACGTAGCCGACGCCGCGCACCGTGTGCACCAGCCGCGGGGCGCCGCCGGCTTCCGTTTTGCGGCGCAGGTACATGACGTAGACGTCGAGGGAGTTGGAGCTGGGCTCGAAGTCGAAGCCCCAGACGGCCTTGAGGATCTGCTCGCGCGTGAGCACCTGCCGCGGATGGCTGAGGAAGAGCTCCAGCAGCGTGAACTCGGTGCGGGTCAGCTCCACCGGCCGGCCGCCGCGGGTGACCTCGCGGGCGGTGAGGTCCATCCGCAGATCGCCGAACTCCAGCGTCTCGGCGGCCTCGGCCCGCTCACCGCCCTCGGCGTACGCGCGGCGGCGCAGCAGCGCGCGGATCCGGGCGAACAGCTCGTCCAGCTCGAACGGCTTGACGAGGTAGTCGTCGGCGCCCGCGTCGAGCCCCGTCACGCGGTCGCCGACGGTGTCGCGGGCGGTGAGCATGAGGATGGGCACCCGGTCGCCGGCGGCCCGCAGCCGGCGGGCGGCGGTCAGGCCGTCCATGCGTGGCATGAGCACGTCGAGGACGACGAGGTCGGGGCGGTACGAGACGGCCTTGTCGAGGGCGTCGAGGCCGTCCACGGCGAGTTCGGTCCCGTAGCCCTCGTAGGCGAGGCTGCGCTCCAGCGCCTCGCGTACGGCCGGCTCGTCGTCGACGATCAGGATGCGCTGCTGCTGCTCGGTCACGGCCTCAATTGTTCCTGAGGTCGTCGAGGATGTGCTTCACATCGTTGATGGGGATGGCGAAGCCGAGCCCGACGCTGCCCGCGGAGGAGCCGTCCTGCGGCGCGTACATCGCCGAGTTGATGCCGACGATCCGGCCGTTCATGTCGACGAGCGCGCCGCCGGAGTTGCCGGGGTTGAGCGAGGCGTCGGTCTGGATGGCCTGGTACGTGGTCGTCTGCGACCCGAGCCGCCCGTTGTACTGGCCGCCGCCGAAGCCGAACGGCCACTGCTCGCCGCCCTGCGGCTGCTGCTGTTCCTTCTCGACGGTCACGTCGCGGTCGAGCGCGGAGACGATGCCGCTGGTGACGCTGCCGCTCAGGCCCTCGGGGGAGCCGATGGCGACGACCTCGTCGCCGACCTTGAGGGAGTCGGAGTGGCCGAGCGTGGCGGGCTTGAGGCCGGTCTTGCCCTCCACCTTGATGAGGGCCATGTCGAGGTCGGCGTCCGTGCCGACGACCTCGGCGGTGGCGGTGGACCCGTCGCTGAAGGTGACCTCGACCTGCTGGGCGCCGGAGACGACGTGGTTGTTGGTCAGGATCTCGCCGCTCTCGCTGATGACCACCCCGGAACCGGTCGCCTCCCCGGCGGTCGAGGAGGACTGGATCTCCACGACACTGGGCCCGACGGCGGCGGCGACCCCGGCGACGGACCCGCTGTTCCCGGCGGAGACCTGGGTCCCGCTGGCGGCGCCGACGGCACTGCTCCCCGTACCGGACGAATCGGTCAGCTCCCCGACGAGCGCGGCGCTGCCACCCCCGACCACGGCCGCAACGAGCGCGGCGGCGGCAAGCAGCCCGAGCGGCCCCTTCGCCCGCCTGCGCCGCGGTGGCCCGCCGTCGGGCGGCGGGCCACCGAACCCGGCGTAGCCGCCGTGGCCGCCGTACGCGGCCTGGGGGTCGTGGCCGGTCTCGGCCGGGGTGGCGGGCACGACCCCGTCACGACCGGCTGCGAAGGCGGGCTGGGTGCTGGTGCGGTATGTCTGCTCCGTCATGTCTTCGACGATCCCCGGGGATTCTGAGAGCCGTCTGAGACGGATGTAAGAAGCGGAGTAAAACCGCGTTTGCCCGATATAAAGCCGCGGGCGGCGGCCCGCGGCGGACACGCGTGGAACGATCACGCCGGACACCTTCCGGACGGAAGTGGGGAACTGTGCTGTAGGTGGGTCGCCGCCGCCGAGAAGGTTCGCGGGCACTCTTGATCACGTGTGTGCGGCCGACAGGCAGGGATCGGCCCGGCCCGTACGATGGCGGTAGCGCGCGATGGGCAGGGAGGCACAATGAGCACGATGTACCCGCAGTACGCGCAGTGGCTGCGCCAGGCCCGGCGCTCGATGAAGCTGCCCAAGTCGGTCAAGCTGCTCTTTGACCAGGGGCGCTTGTACATGTCGCCGGTGACGGAGGCGCACAGCGAGGCGGACGATTCGATCCGCTCCCAGCTGGCGGACCAGTTGGGCGGAGAGCCGGCCCTGCACGTCACGCGTGACAAGGGTGTGCTGCCGGAACTCGACGGCTACACGCCCGAGCCGGATGTGCTGGTTGTGGACGCCGGCGCGCTGGGTCCCGGGGACGCATTCGTCGACCAGAAGCATGTGCACTTTGTGGCCGAGAGCGTATCCCGCTCGGCGGTGGGGCAGGACTACGGCCGAAAGCTCAACCAGTACGCGGCCCGCGGAATCCCGACGTATCTGATCGTGGATGTACTGGCCGGCGAGTCCGTGCTGTACCAGGCGCCGAAGGGCGACGAGTACACTTCGGCCATCCCTTACAGCTTCGGCGAGAAGATCGCTTTTGCCCTCGCCGGGGTTCCGGTGACGGTACGCACGGACTTCAAGAAGATCCGCTGAACCTGTGTCGCCGCCGCGGCCTCCCGTCCCTGGGCGGGAGTGCCGACGACGAGGGCGGCGCCGATCCAGAACCACCAGCCCCGAAGCGAGGCCCACCCCGGCTCCATGCCCCGGCCAGGCCCAGTGACGACGAAGCCGCCGCGACTCGCAGCTATACGCGGGGAATCCGGCACCATACGGAGCCCGAAGGCCGGCTACCGCCCCGCCGCGCGCACCCACAGGGCCGAAACCGCGCGGGCGACCACCCCGCAGCCCCCGAATGGACACAACGGGGACAAACTCCGGGTAACCACCAAGCCAAACTCACACAAATCACCCACGCAGCCCGACTTTTGCGCACTTAGGCGCGCTCGCACCCCTTCCACGCATCGGCCCAGCCGCCGCCTCGACGACCGGGCCGACCCGGTGCGGTCGCACAGACCGCCGCCGGCAGCAGCTACGTCCGCGGGAACTCCCCGCGCTTGACGGCCGCGACGAAGTCGGCCCACGCGACAGCGCTGACAGCGAGCACACCGCCCGCGGGGTCCTTGCTGTCCCGGACGGCGCGGCCGTCCGGGCTTACGGCCGCGACCTCCACGCAGTTGCCGGACTCACCGCTATAGCTGGACCTGCGCCACGCAACGCTGCCGTACTCCGGTGACTGCATACCGTCCCCCTCCGGGTACTAGTCAAACGTCGTTCTCAAACGGGCGATCAGATCACGGCTCTCGGCCGGAGCCAGAGCCGTGGACCGCAGCGAGTCGAACGTGAGCGTATACGTATCGATCTCTTCCGCGGTCTCCAGGTAGAGCGTGCCTGTCTTGTGCTCCACGCACACAACGTCGGAATAGGCGGGCGTGGGGAAGCTGAACAGCACGAAAGCCCCCATGAGCCCAGCATGCGCGCCCGCGCGGTGCGGGACAACCTGCAGCTCCACACTCGGATGCTCCCCCACCGCCAGCAGCCGGTCGAGCTGTGCGCGCATCACCTTCGTACCGCCGACGCACGTCAGCAGCGCGGCCTCCCCCTGGATCACACACACCCGCGGTGGATCGTCACCCTCCAGCACCCTCTGCCGTTCCATGCGGATGCCGACCAACTCGTCCACGCGCTCCCGGCCGAGCATCGCGTTGCTGCCCTCCACAAGCGCCCGGGCGTAGTCCGCGGCACGCCAGAAGCGTGGGCCGTGCCCGGACCGCTCTGAGAGCCCAGTTGGGGCTGTGGGGCGTGGATCAGGACGTGGCCGATACGGCCGTGCTGCTGCTCTCCGAACTGGTCACCAACGCCGTGCGGCACGGCAAGGTGCCCCCCGGGCGAGAAATCGGCACCCGGTTCGCCCTGCGGGCGGGGGCACTACGACTGGAAGTCGCGGATGCCAACGACGACTGGCCCCACCCCCGCATCGCGGGCGAGGACGACGAGAGCGGGCGCGGGCTGGCGCTCGTGGACGCGCTTGCCGATGACGGGGGGTACCTCTTGGCGGACGAACGGCATCGGGAAGTGCGTGTGGGTGCAGCTCCGGCTGCCGCCGGACCGGGGTTGACGCCCCGGGCCCCCTACGGGCAGCCGCAGGAGCGGCGGGTGACCAGGTTCGACGGGAACTGCTTCAGGCGTTCGCGGCGGGTGGCCAGGGGGGTTTCGTCCAGGACCAGGTCGACCGCCGCGCGGGCCATCGCCGGGCGGTCCGAGGCGACCGTCGTCAGGGGCGGGTCCGTCAGGCCCGCCTCCTTGACGTTGTCGAAGCCGGCCACCGCCAGTTCGCCCGGGACGTCGATGCGCAGTTCGCGGGCCGCGCGGAGGATGCCGATGGCCTGGTCGTCGGTGGCGCAGAAGATGGCCGGGGGGCGGTCCGGGCCGGCGAGGAGCTTGAGGCCGACCTGGTAGGCGTCGTAGCGGTTGTACGGGGACTGGAAGAGGCGGCCCTCCGTCGAGCGGCCTGCCGCGCGCATCGCGAGGCGCCAGCCCTCCACGTGGTCGGTGACCGGGTCGCCGGTGGTCGGGGTGGTCTCGACGCCGCCCAGGCAGGCCACGTACGCGTGGCCGTGCTCCAGCAGGTGGGTCGTCGCCTGCCGGGCGCCGCCGACGTCGTCCGTGACGACGACCAGGTCCTCCGGCTGGTCCCGGCGCTCGTGCATGAGCACCACCCGGGCGTCCCACGCGTCGATCTCCGCCGCCGCGGCCGGGCTCGGGCCCTGGCTGACGAGGATCAGGCCGGAGACGCGCATGCCGAGAAAGGCCCGCAGATAGTGGACCTCGCGGTCGTCGAGATAGTCGGAGTTGCCGACGAGGACCATCTTGCCGCGCTCGGACGCCGCCTGCTCCACCGCGTGCGCCATCTCGCCGAAGAACGGCTGCCGCGCGTCCGGCACGATCATGCCGATGAGGTCCGTACGCCGCGAGGCCATGGCCTGCGCCACGCGGTCCGGGCGGTAGCCCAGCTCCTTTATCGCCGCGAGCACCCGCTCCCGGGTGGCCGGGGCGACCGGCCGGGGTCCGTTGTTGATGACGTAGCTCACGACCGCGGTCGAGGTCCCCGCCAGTCGTGCCACGTCGTCCCGCGTCACCTTGGCCACGGCGCAAGTCTACGCGTGATGACTGCCCGCACTACCCCGCCTTGTGATGCCCTGGCCACAGGTGCAGAACGCGCTATGCGCGCGAGCGGCGCGCCTCCTGCGCCGCGCCCTTCTGCTCCTGCTTGTCGGTCTTCTTCTCGGCCTTCTCCGGCACCACGAAGCGGTAACCCACGTTCCGTACGGTGCCGATCAGCGACTCGTGCTCCGGCCCGAGCTTCGCCCGCAGCCGCCGTACGTGGACGTCCACGGTGCGGGTGCCGCCGAAGTAGTCGTAGCCCCAGACCTCCTGCAGCAACTGGGCCCGGGTGAACACCCGCCCCGGGTGCTGCGCGAGGTACTTCAGCAGCTCGAACTCCTTGAAGGTCAGGTCCAGCACCCGGCCCTTCAGCTTCGCGCTGTACGTGGCCTCGTCCACCGTCAGGTCGCCGTTGCGGATCTCGGTGGGGCTCTCGTCCGCGGGAAGCTGCTGGCGGCCCAGCGCCAGCCGCAGCCGCGCCTCCACCTCGGCCGGACCCGCGGTGTCCAGCAGTACGTCGTCCACACCCCACTCGGCGGTGACGGCGGCGAGCCCGCCCTCGGTCACGACGAGGATCAGCGGGCAGCCGGGGCCGGTGGAGCGCAGGAGCTGGCAGAGGCTGCGTACCTGCGGCAGGTCGCGGCGGCCGTCGATGAGGATGACGTCGGCGCCGGGGGTGTCGATCAGGGCGGGGCCCTCGGCGGGGGCCACCCGGACGTTGTGGAGCAGGAGGCCGAGCGCGGGAAGCACCTCCGCGGAGGGCTGCAGGGCGTTGGTCAGAAGCAGCAGCGAGCTCACGGGCGCACCTCCCGGTGCGCGGCGGTGGCGGCGGGAGCGGGGACGGGGATCGTGGTGATCACGGTCACGTTCGCGGTCGCGGCCACGTTCGCGGTCGCGGTCGCGGTTGTCAGGGTCTTGGCGCTGCCTCTGCGTTTGCCCATGTGGTCGGCCTCCTCAGCAGGTGGCATGAAAGCACGAAAGGACCCGGGGGCAACCTTGCCCGGGTCCTTCACACGTCAGAATAGCCCACATGAGCTCCACCTCCGCGGCTTCGTCCGGTCGGCGAGACGCTGCCCCCGGTTCTTCCCTGCCCGGCCCGCCGGGTTCGCACACGGCGTTGCTGCGGGCCGCGGACGGGGTGCCGATCGAGGCAGCGTACGTCCCGGGGCCGGGGCCGGGGGCCCCGGCGGTCGTGGTGGCGCACGGCTTCACGGGCGCGCTGGAGCGGCCGGCGATCCGGCGGGCGGCGGCGGTGTTCGCGCAGCGTGCTGGGGTGGTGACGTTCTCGTTCCGGGGCCATGGGGGCTCCGGCGGGCGGTCGACGGTCGGGGACCGGGAGGTGCTGGACCTGGCGGCGGCGGTGGCGTGGGCGCGGTCGCTGGGGCACGGGCGGGTGGCGACGGTGGGGTTCTCGATGGGCGGATCGGTGGTGCTGCGCCACGGCGCGCTGTATCGCGCGGAGGCGCGGGGGTTCGCGCGGGGGCGCGAGGAGCGCGCGGGGGCGTACGCGGACGCCGGCTCAAGCCCGGCCGGGGGCGGTACGGCGAAGGGGGCGTACGCGGACGCCGTGGTGTCCGTCAGCTCCCCGGCCCGCTGGTACTACCGCGGTACGGCGCCGATGCGGCGGCTGCACTGGATAGTGGAGCGCCGTACGGGCCGCGCCGTCTCCCGCCTCGCCCTGAAGACCCGCATCCACGACCGCCGCTGGAACCCCGAACCCCTCTCCCCCACCGCCGCGGTCCCCCTGATCGCCCCGGCCCCGCTCCTCATCGTCCACGGCACCCGGGACGCCTACTTCCCCCTGGACCACCCCCACGCCCTCGCCGCGGCGGCCGGGCCGGGCGCGGCGAAGCTGTGGCTGGAGGAGGACTTCGGCCACGCGGAGAACGCGGCGAGCGACGAGCTGCTGGGACGGATCGGAACGTGGGCGGCGGAGGCGGTCGGGGCGGAGGGTCAGCGGACGTAGTTCTTGAGCTGTTCGGTGTCGAGTTCGATGTTCACCGGGTCAGGGATGACGACAGGCTCGCCGAAGGGGGCTGTGTGTGAGTCCCAGTAGCAGGCACGGTCCGTATCAGGGTGAGTGAAGACGGTCACGGTGCACGAGGACCGGTCGACCAGCAGGTGGACCGGGATGCCCACGGCCGCGTAGGCGGACGGCTTCTCGCGTCGGTCACGACGGTCGGTGTCGGAGTCGAAGGAGGTGACTTCGACGGTCATCAGCACGCCGTCGGGCTCCGCCCATTCACCCTGGCCGGCGAAGTGCTCCCACGGAGCCAGCACGCCGTCCACCCAGGCGCGCCCTTCCCGGTACGCCTCTACCTTGAGTCGCTTTTCGGCGAAGAGCCCAAGCTCCGGCCTGCTCTGCATGCAGCGACGCAACAGCCACATGATGATCGTGTCGTGATCTCCGTCGGCCACAGGCTTTTCCCTGATCTCCCGAGCGATGTACTCCAACCTGACCGCCTTGCCCGACACCTTGTAGGCGTGACTGGCGATCTCCTCGAACTCCTCGACCGTCGCCTGCGACGTGCGCTCTGCCATAACGGTCATGGTGCACCCCCTTCCGGGTCGCGGCCAGTCTCGCCCGCCCGCGCCGGGCCGATCATCGGTCCGGGACGGAGTCCACCCGCTCGGGTGACCTAGATCGTTTCTGCTACCGGCTCCGCGAACTGCGCCTGGTACAGCCTCGCGTACGCGCCCTCCGCCGCCAGCAGTTCCTCGTGCGTCCCCTGCTCCACGATGCTGCCCGCCTCCATCACCAGGATCACGTCCGCGTCGCGGATCGTCGACAGGCGGTGGGCGATCACGAAGCTCGTGCGGCCCGTGCGGAGTTCCGCCATCGCGTGCTGGATCAGGACCTCCGTGCGGGTGTCCACTGAGCTCGTCGCCTCGTCCAGCACCAGGATCGCCGGTTCCGCGAGGAACGCGCGGGCGATGGTGACGAGCTGTTTCTCGCCCGCCGAGACGCCCGTGCCCTCCTCGTTGATCACCGTGTCGTAGCCGTCCGGGAGGGTGCGTACGAAGCGGTCGACGTGGGTGGCCTTCGCGGCGGCGACGATCTTGTCCTGCGGGGTGCCCGCCGGGGCGCCGTACGCGATGTTCTCCGCGATCGTGCCGCCGAACAGCCAGGTGTCCTGCAGCACCATCCCGATCTGCGCGCGCAGCTCCTCGCGGCTCATCTCGGCCACGTTCACGCCGTCGAGCAGGATCCGGCCGCCGGCCACCTCGTAGAACCGCATCAGCAGGTTCACCAGCGTCGTCTTCCCCGCCCCCGTCGGGCCGACGATCGCCACCGTCTGGCCCGGGCGCACCGTCAGCGACAGGTCCTCGATCAGCGGCTTCTCCGGGTCGTACGAGAACGAGACCCCCTCGAACGCCACCTCGCCCCGCACCGGCGCCGCCGGGCGGGCCGGCTGTTCGGCGTCCGGCTCCTGCTCGTCGGCGTCCAGCAGTTCGAAGACCCGCTCCGCCGAGGCGACGCCGGACTGCACCAGGTTGGCCATCGACGCGATCTGCCCCAGCGGCTGGCTGAACTGCCGCGAGTACTGCACGAACGCCTGCACGTCGCCGATCGACAGCGCGCCGGAGGCGACCCGCAGGCCGCCGATGACGGCGACCAGCACGTAGTTGAGGTTGCCTATGCACATCATCGCCGGCTGGATCAGCCCGGAGATGAACTGCGCCCGGTAGCCGGCCCGGAACAGTTCGTCGTTCTCCTCGCGGAAGGTCTCGGCCGCCTCGTCGCGGCGGCCGAAGACCTGGACCAGGGAGTGGCCGGTGTACATCTCCTCGATGTGCGCGTTCAGCTTGCCCGTGGACGCCCACTGCGCCACGAACTGCGGCTGCGCCCGCTTGCCGACCCGGGTCGCGACCGTGATCGACAGCGGCACCGTCACCAGCGCGACCAGCGCCAGCAGCGGCGAGATCCAGAACATCATCGCCAGCACCCCGGCGATCGTCAGCAGCGACGTCACGATCTGGCTCATGGTCTGCTGAAGCGACTGCCCGACGTTGTCGATGTCGTTGGTCGTACGGGAGAGGATCTCGCCGCGCTGATTGCGGTCGAAGTACGACAGCGGCAGCCGCGACAGCTTGCCCTCCACCTCCTCGCGCAGCCGGAAGACCGCCCGCTGGACGACGACGGCCGTCAGCCGCGCCTGCGCGAGTCCGAGGCCCCACGCGGCGGCGTACACGAGGGCCGCCCACAGCAGCGTCACGCCGACGGCGTCGAAGTCGATGCCGTCGGTGGGGCGGGCGGAGCCGGTGTCGACCTGGCCGCCGTAGACGCCGGCGACGACGAGGTCGGTGGCGTGGCCGAGGAGCTTCGGGCCCGCGACGGTGAGCGCGACGCTGGCGGCGCCGAGGGCGAGGATGGCGCGGATCAGGGTGCGGTCGGGGCGCAGGGTGCGCAGCAGGCGGACGGCGGAGCCGCGGAAGTCCATCGAGCGCTCGACGGGCGGGCCGCTGAACATGCGCATGGGGCCGCCACCGGCGGCGGGGCGCGGGCCTGGCGGCTGCTTCCCCGCGCCCGGCCCTGGTTCCCCGGACGGTTTCTTCCCCTGTTCCTCCGCCGGTTCCTTCGGCGGCGCGCTCACTGGTGCACCATCCTTGTGTCGGTGGTCGTGTGACTGCTGATGCACCCGAGGTGCCGCCGGGTTACCGCCCTGCTCGCTCGACGCGTTGATGACGTCCGGCATGAGTTCTGCGGGATCCGGCGGTTGCCCGGGGCGTGGAGACCGTCGACAGGGCTGAGCGCCGTCGAGCGCCGAACAGTGAGCGGACTGGCAGACACGCTCCGGCACCGATACGAGGGTGCCTCCCCACTGGGTCTAGCAGCGGAGAGGCTGACATGGAGTCTGCCAGCAC